>NZ_JBNNLZ010000025.1:0-59879 GCF_050272295.1 Lysinibacillus sp. NPDC048646 | reverse complement strand
GACGTTGACGTGTCATAGTAGCACGCTCCCTTATGTTTATAGTCTAAGTTTACTAACCCTTATTTTATCTGTCCAACTTAGTGTAGCCTATCCAAGTTCATCATTATATTGCAATGATCCGCTTTTCATAATCCCCTCCACCTTTCAAGCAGTGTGAGTTGGAAATATGAATGCACGGGCTCGAATTGTTGATGGACTATCGGACACATTTTATAAAGGGTCAAAGTTTCAATATAATCATATGTTTAACAACACCGTGCTGATTAGCGAAAATTATATAGTAGATTTCTAAAAAAATAACACATCGAATGTCTTCGTTAGCTTACTTTTGTGTACGAGGCTACGCCGTCTTGAACTTCTCTGTCCTTTTTACCCTACTTTTTGACCACGCACTATTAGCTCCCTCTACCCTCCCTTCTTCCCCATTCGGTACAGTGGCCCCCATAGTTGATTCATGGGAACGATCAATCATACCTGCTGCAGTATTCCTGTAATTTGCAACAAGTTAGCAGCAAGGGCCTGGATTAGAACTTCTCCTATTTCGTATTCTTTCGTTACTTTTTTTGAATTCGATTAACTTTTTCTTTTATTACATCTCCTCATGTAATATTTTGAAAACGTCAAGTAACTCTAAAATAAACAACTTTTGTCGTATATTTTAGAGCTACTATTTGTTTGCTTCATTTTTTTCGGTACTCTGCATCTAGATGGTAAAGCCTCTGACTATTTCCACTTTATTGTTTAAATCGAAATTTCGTGTATTTCAAGACAAATAAAAGAGAATGATAGGGACTTAAAACATGCTCTTTTGTAGTTTCAACCACACTTTTCTTCCTTCTTCGCGGCTTCAAGATGATTCCACTGATTCCAACAATAACCTACCTATTAAATATATAAGCTGATAGAATTAAATATATACATGTTTAAAAAACACATTTTAAGCTCCCTTATAAGAACTACCAGACAGTCGAATATGCTTCAGTATCTTTTGTTTTAGACCTTAACTAGACATAATAAAATTATTAATTAAAGAGGTTTGAATAATGAGTTACGAAGATGTTGGGGGCTTGGAATAGTTTTTTAGAGCCATAAAAAAATAACTCAGAAGTCATTCAAACCTCTGAGTTATTGCTTTTTATTTAGTTAACGCCTTCATATCTGCCACAATCGTGTCAACGGGTACATTTGTGTTACCGTCATAATCCTTCACAACAACCCCATCAGCATTGACTAAGTAATAACTTCCCATATGTGTAACTTGGTCAGAATTAGGGTCATTCATTACTAATGAATTAAATGATTGGCGTGCAAACTGTTCAATATACTTTTGATCATAGCCCGTTAAGAGCTGCCATTTGCTTTCATCAGGCACTGAATACGATTTTAAGTAATTCGTTAAAACATCTGGCTTATCAACTTCAGGATCAACACTAAAAGCTACAATTTGATAGTCTTCCACACCTTTATCCTGTAGCGCCTTTTGTACCTCTGCCATATTAAACGTCATTGGTGGACAAATGGAATTACAATTAGTAAAGATGAACATTGCTAACCATGGCATGCCTTTAAAATCATCAAGGCTAACTTGTTCACTTCTTTGATTTGTAACCGAAAAATCCTTTACTTCTATATTCATTTCTGGTTCAAATTTATAACTTCCGCAAGCAGTTAATATGCTACTTAATGCCAGTATCAAAACGAGCATTATACTTTTCTTTTTCATTTATTTGCCCACTTCCCTTCAATTTACCATCGTTGTTTATTGTATAAATTATTGTATCTAAACACAAGATTACGAGCTTATACTTTTAATTTTTTATGTCAAACCTTTGTATATTGTATGATATTGGTATATTAACATCCTGTATACCCCAAAGAATTCACACTTTTTCAAAAATTTTTTTAAAGCTGTTTTTTACTATTTCGGTTATTTCCCAAGACATCATATAATTGTTATATAACAAAGTTTTTTTCCTATTCAGGCTCTTCTGCTATTTAATGACACAATAATAAATTCCTCAAAATTCTCTTTCATGTTCAAATTTTCTCCTACATTCAAAATTATTATCACTAAACTATTTTAAGAATATTATTCTAATAGATAATACCATTCTCTTTCATACGGATTATTTCTATTAAATCCTTATTATTTCTATGTTATTTCCCCAATCTGAAAATGATTAAAAATTATAAAAACTCAAAATTTAGTATTGCATTATAGGAATCTTCCTCATAAAATAAGTGAATATAACGACGAATCAAAAAGAAATATGTCGTTTAAAACAGAAATATATAACTTTAGGGGGAATAATATTGGCTAATAATACTGGGAACAAAAACGTGCAATCAGTTGATTATAATGCAATTGAAGCTATGGAATCGTTCAACAAATTCGTGAAAAAGAAAAATACTTTCCTTTTCTCGATCACAGCAGGGTTTTTATTGCTTTATATCTTACTACCAATCCTTGCTTTCCAGCCTGTACTACAACAAAAGGTTATTGGCAGTATAACGGGCGTTTGGATTTACTCAGCAGGATTATTCATCATGACAATAATTCTTTGTACAGTATATATAAAAAAAGCGTCTTCATTCGATAAGGCGGCGGCTGCAGTTCTAGCAGAGTATCACGCGAAAGGTGGAAAATAAATGAATTTAGTATCAGTTGGTTTCTTCTTAGGAATTGTAGGCTTAACATTAGTAGTTACGTATATCGCAGCGAAGCGTACTTCTTCTGCAAGTGACTTCTATACAGCTGGTGGAGGTCTAAAGGGATGGCAAAACGGTTTTGCAATTGCTGGTGATTATTTATCGGCTGCTGCGTTCCTTGGGGTTTCTGGTGCCATCGCGCTAACGGGTTTTGATGGTTTCTTCTTCTCTGTTGGCTATGTAGTTGCAAACTTAGTTCTTCTCTATGTAATTGCAGAACCTATGCGTAACTTAGGTCGTTTTACATTAGCTGATATGTTAACAGCTCGTTTTAATGAAAAACGTGTTCGCGGTGTTGCTGCGACAGGTACTATTATTATCGTTATTCTTTATATGATTGCGCAATTAGTTGGTGCAGGTGCACTCATTAAATTATTATTTGGTATTGAGTATTGGATTGCGGTGTTAATCGTAGGTGTCATGATGACGACTTATGTATTGTTCGGCGGTATGACAGCTACTTCTTGGGTACAAATTATTAAAGCCAGCCTTCTATTATTTGGTACAGGCTTATTGGCAACACTCGTGCTTATTAAATTTGACTTCTCTTTAGTGAAGATGTTCGATACAATTTCTGCGGATCACGGTGAGCAATTCCTTGTGCCTGGTTTAAAATATACAAGTTCTATTGACTCTGTTTCTATGATGATGGCACTTGTATTAGGTACGTCTGGTTTACCACATATTTTAATGCGTTTCTTTACAGTTAAAGATGCGAAAACTGCACGTTCATCAATTTCTTGGACAACTTGGATCACGGCTATTTTCTTCTCATTAACTATTTTCTTGGGCTTTGGTGCTATGCATTTTGTAGGTTTAGACAATATTCTTGCTGAAAGTAAAGCAGGTAATACTGCTGCCCCACTTCTTGCTAATTACCTTGGTGGCGATGTATTAATGGCATTTATCGGTGCAGTAGCATTCGCAACAATTTTAGCGGTAGTATCTGGTTTAGTATTAACGGGGGCTTCTGCGATTTCTCACGATATCTATGGTGAAATCATGAACGATGGGAAATTAACAGAGAAACAACAAGTTTTAGCAGCTCGTACTGGCTCTATTTCAATTGCGATTGTTTCAATTATCCTTGCGTTATTCGCGCAAAGCTTAAACGTATCATTCTTAGTATCATTTGCCTTCTGTATCGGGGCTTCTGCAAACCTTCCAGTTATTCTATACACAATTTACTGGAAAAAGTTCAATTCAACTGGGGCGGTTACGGCAATGGTAACAGGTTTAGTTTCTTGCTTAATCTTAGGGGCAATGGGTCCAAACGTATGGAGCCCTATAGAAGGCGCTGCAATCTTTGTTGGTAAGCCACTTGTACCACTGGCAGTTCCAGCGATTATTACCATTCCACTTGGCTTTATTGCAGGTTACTTAGGCTCTGTTCTTTCTACTAACAGAGTATCGCAAGAAGAAGCAGAACGTGTTTACAAAGAAATACGCGTAAAAGCAAATACAGGTGTTTCTGTTTCAGATATTTCTCATTGATTTTTTCACCTTCCCATCATCATATTTACGATTGAATTTGTAACTAAAAAACTCGACTTAGGTCGGGTTTTTTCTGTTTATTATTATAAAAAATTAAGCAATTTACTTATCCAACAATATTATTTCTTTTCCAAATAACAGAAAAAACCCATTTTTCACTAGTTAAATAGTGTTTATTTTTTCTGGAAAAAACGGTTTTTTTCTCAGTTTTAAAGCTCAAAATTTTGTCAAGAAACTAGAGATACCCTAGTTTTGCGCTTTTATCTGAAAATTCCAAAACCCTTTATTTTCTAGGCTTTGTCACGAATTTTCTGTTTAAAGTCTATTTTTCAGAAAATTTTTTTTGCATAATTTTTCTGAAATGTATTGCAATTTTGTGAACTGTCTCATAAAATTAAGATGTGAATTCACTAAAGTAGCAAAATCAAGCATTGAAGCAGTAAAAATAAACACAAAATGGGGAATATTTATGGCGAACAATCAAGCAAGCAAAAGCGTCGTTATCGACTATGATTTGATTGCAAATCAAGAATCGTTTAAAGCACTTGTAAGAAAAAAGAATTCATTTCTTTGGTCAATGACTGCATTCTTTTTAGCGGCTTACATGTTGCTTCCAATTCTTACTTCGTACACAACAATCTTACACCAAAAGGCATTTGGGGAAATTACTTGGGTGTGGATTTACGCAGCAGGATTATTCATTATGACTTGGAGCTTATGTCACTTATATGTTGCGAAAGCAAATAGTTATGACAGAGAAGCAAAAGCAATTATCGCTGAATATGAAAACGGAGGTGGCCGCCTATGAGCTTTATAGCAATATTTTTCTTCGTAGCAATCGTTGGTCTTACATTAGTCATTACATGGTGGGCATCTAAACGTAATTCATCTGCGAGTGATTTCTACACGGCAGGCGGTGGTTTAACAGGTTGGCAAAACGGACTAGCTATCGCTGGTGACTACTTATCAGCAGCTTCTTTCCTAGGGATCGCTGGTGCCGTTGCATTATTTGGATTTGATGGATTCTTCTTCTCTATTGGTTATTTAGTTGCTTACTTAGTGGTACTTTATATCGTGGCTGAGCCGTTACGTAACCTTGGTAAATTTACTTTAGCTGACATGATTACTGCGCGTTTCAACAGCTCAAAGGTTCGTGGTACAGCAGCTTTAAGTACGATTACAATCGTTTTATTCTACATGATTGCACAGTTAGTTGGTGCAGGCGCACTTATTCAATTACTTCTAGGAATCGACTATTGGGTTGCAGTTTTAATCGTAGGTGTTATGATGACTACTTACGTTTTATTCGGTGGTATGACTGCCACTTCTTGGGTACAAATTATTAAAGCTTGTCTTTTAATGTTAGGTACAATCATTATCTCATTCTTAGTATTAAAAGAGTTTGGCTTCAGTATTTCGACAATGTTTACAGAAATGACAACTGCAACTGAAAGTGGTGCAGCATACTTAAATCCAGGTCTTAAATATACAAATGGCATTGACACAATCTCCATGTTAATTGCGTTAGTATTAGGTACTGCGGGTCTACCACATATCTTAATGCGTTTCTTCACTGTAAAAGATGCAAAAACAGCTCGTTCTTCAGTAATTTGGGCTACTTGGATCGTAGGTCTGTTTTACGTTTTAACAATCTTCTTGGGCTTCGGTGCAGCTGCATTCGTAGGTAAAGAAGAGATTATCGCGGCAAACGCTGCTGGTAACATGGCTGCTCCACTTCTTGCAGAAGCGCTTGGTGGCGACATCCTATTCTCATTCGTTTGTGCGGTAGCATTCGCAACAATCTTAGCGGTAGTTGCTGGTCTGGTACTTTCAGGTGCCTCTGCCCTATCACATGATATTTATGGTCAAATTATTAAAAAAGGAAAAATTACAGAGAAAGAGCAAGTCTTTGCAGCTCGTGTCGGTTCAATCACGATCTCTGTTATCTCTATCCTACTGGCACTTGGTGCGCAAACATTAAATGTAGCATTCTTAGTATCACTAGCATTCTGTATTGCAGCTTCTGCAAACTTACCCGTTATTATTTACACAATTTACTGGAAGAAATTCAACACTGCTGGTGCTGTTACAGCAATGTTAACAGGTTTAATTTCAGCTTTAGTTTTAGTAGCAGTATCTCCTAACATATGGAACCCTGTTGAAGGTAAAGCAATTTTCGTTGGTGATCCGTTAATCATGTTAACGAACCCAGCCCTCATTTCTGTACCTCTTGGATTCTTAGGTGGATTCATTGGAACGTTACTTTCTAAAGAATCTGACGATGCGAAATACCGTGAAGTTGATGTTAAAGCCAACACAGGTATTTCTGTACAAGACGCATCACATTAATATTATGACAGTAACCTCGTAGGCTTTAGCTTACGAGGTTTTACTTTTTCTCCCCTATTCGTGTACTATTAAGGTAAATTCCGTGTGGAGGTAGATTTTCATGACACAATCTGGCGCTAAAAAGAAACGTATGCATGTTAAACGTACAAAAGGTAAAGATGTAGAGAAAGATCGTCAGTCTTCCCCATTCAGTACGCATGAACGTGTTACTAAAACGAAACGGGAATCCATCGACCGTAATTTTACAAAGTATAAAAAGCAACAGCATGTAGACGAGTAGTCGTTCTAAACGCTGTTGCTTTTTCGTATTCATTTCTTTATAAACTATAAAACGCTTCCGTATTTTGCGTAACAATATTTGCCGCTTCCTGAATGGGTAAACCCTTTAATGTTGCAATGACCTCTATCGTTCGGTGCATCATTTGTGGTGTTGTACGTTTATTTGTAAAAGGACCTTCAAATGGCCACGGTCCATCTGTTTCAACCATCATGAGTTCTATTGGGTACAGTTTGATTAGTTGTTGAATTTCCGTTTCATACGTACAATCTGGTGTAATGGAAATAAAATAACCGTTATGTATCATTCGCTGAACGACCTTTTCATTCCCTTTGAACCAGTGGAAATGCGCTTTAGTTATGCCATGCTTCTCAAGCAGATCACATGCAATCGAAGCATCTTCATACACAGCATGTAACACAATCGGCTTTTTTAGTTCTTTTGCTAGAACGATAAATCTTTCTAATAAGGAAATATAAGGTGTATAATCAATGACATTTTCTTGCTTTAAATAATAAGGTAGTCCTACCTCACCGACTGCCACCATTTTATCAGCATGTAAACGTAACCAATGGAAAAGAGCCTCTTCCTCTTCAGAACTAGGTAAAGCTTGTTCAGGATGAAAGCCATAAGCAGCTTTAACTTTAGAATAGGTCCGCGACAAGGTGAATGTATTTTTACAAGATTCTAAGTCTGTACTAACAGCAATCACATGCTTAGCTTCTTCCAGTAATAACGGAATTTCATGTTCCTGATACTGATCTAAATGAATATGCGCATCAATCAACATAAGCATCGTCCTTTTCTTCTTTTAAATAGTTAAATAGCTGTTGTTTTAACGCATGAAAACTTTCTGTATGTCGAATCTCCCCTGAACGGGGTCTAGCAAATGGCACGATAATTTCTTTTTTGATAGTCGCTGGGCGCTTCGTTAAAACGACTATACGATCTGCTAAAAATAGCGCCTCTTCGATATTATGCGTGACAAACAAAATCGACTTACGATGTTTCTCCCATATGGATAACAGCCATGCCTGCATTTCCAGTCTCGTAAACTCATCAAGTGCTGAGAATGGCTCATCTAAGCATAAAATAGGTTTATCACTAACGATTGCCCGAATAAATGATACACGCTGCTGCATGCCTCCAGAGAGCGCATTGGGATAGGCATTTTCAAATGATGCGAGCCCTACCTTTTCAAGCCATGCCCTTGCTTGCTCGATATTTGGTTTTTGCTGTAGTTCCTCAACAATCGTGACATTCTCTAAGATTGTACGCCAAGGAAGTAAACATGGTTGCTGTGGCATATAGCCGATGATCCCTCTTTTTAGCTGAATGTCTTCGCCGTTTAACAAGATAGCTCCCTCGTCTAAGGCGGAAATACCTCCAATCAATTGAAATAGTGTGCTTTTTCCACTACCAGATGGGCCGATAATTGCAACAAATTCTCCTGCCTTTACTTCAAAGGATAGATTTTTGATCACTTGCAGCGAGCCAAAGGATTTATCAATGTTTTGAATGTTCAGCATGTAGTCCTCTCCCTTTTACGACAAGCTTTTCGATGATACGTATAACACTAAATAACAATAAGCTTAATAAAATGATGGCAAAAATGGCCACAAAAACACGGTCCGTCCGAAATGAGGATTGTGCAAGTGTCATATAGACGCCGATGCCCTTTTTAGCACCTAACCACTCTGCAATCACGGCACCCATAACACTATACGTCGCTGCAATCTTTATACCTGAAAAAATAGAAGGATAGGCATATGGCCATTCAAGTTTCCAAAATGTTTGCGCTTTCGTTGCACCGACCATCTCAAAATAATGTTTTAATTCAGATGAAGTTTGACGAAAACCGTCCATAGCTGCAATCACAATGGGAAAGAAGCAAACCAGACAAATAATAATCAGTTTAGGTAATAAACCAAAGCCAAACCAGATAATTAACAGTGGTGCTAGTACAAGCACAGGTACGTTTTGCGACACAATTAGAATCGGATACAATAATTCTCGAATCATAGCCGAACGATGTAACAATACAGCAACACTTAACCCAAACATTATCCCAATAGCAAGACCCAAAAGTGCCAACTGTACACTGGCAAAGACATGTGGTAAAAATGCTTTATAGGATTGAATAGCTTCTATTACAATAGCACTCGGTGCTGGTAATAGCCATTGGGGGATTTGTGCGAATTGAACAATTAGTTCCCATACGAATAAGAGGAAGACGATAAAAATAATCGTCCTCCCTTTCTTTATGACCTGTCTCATCCTCGATATTTCTCCGTTAACGTCCCCATCGTAATACCTGTTGGTTGATATAAAATTTTCACTTGGGTTATGACGTTTATAGCACCAAGCGCAATCATCTTTTTATTCATGTCTTCTATAATTTGTAGCAAACTAGATAGCTCGCCTTCCATTGTCGTTTCCAGTGGATGTACCTCATATTTCACTCCAGAAGCATCAATCACAGCAATAGCCGCGTCAACAAAAGGAATAACGTCCTCATATTTTTCAGTTTTCGGTATGATTTGAACACTTATTAATGAATTTGCCATTTACTTTGCCTCCTTAGCAGGTAAAAAATCGTTGGTAAATGCCTTTTCTGGATTGAATTCACCTTCTAAAACTTTATTACTGGTCATCCAATCAGCGTAATTTTTCCATACTGCTAATTTTTGTTCGCCCCATTGTGTGGCATCATCCTGATACTTGTCAGCTAGCCATTCCTGACTTTTATGTACAAGTTCTTTATCTAAATCAGGTGCCGCTTCTAGTAGAATGTCAGCCGCTTCTTTCGGTTGATTGATGGCATATTCATAGCCCTTTGCAACTGCCGCAACAAATGCTTTAACAGTATCAGGATTCTCTGAAATCATTTTTTCATTTGTTGCAAGTACGGGTGTATAGTAGTCAAGCTGTTCACTATAGTCTGTTAAATACATCATGTTTAGTTTTTCCCCACGTAATTCAGCTTCGATACCTGTCCATGCATAGTATATCCATGCAAAATCAATATCTTTCTGCATCATTGTGAAGAAATCTAAATCACCGGCATTCACAATATCCAACTGATTGACATCTGCATTCTCTGTTTGCATTAATGATTGCAGTACAGCCTGTTCAAGTGGAGCACCCCAACCGCCATATGTTTTTCCTTCAAAATCCTTCGGTGATGTTATACCATTTGCTGCAAGAGACGCAAAACCAGATGTATTATGCTGAATAACGGCTGCAATAGATACTAACGGTACATCCTGCACACGTGCCTGTGTAATTGACTCTTGGTAGCTGACACCAAACTCAGCCTTACCAGATGCCACAAGCTGATCGGCTCCTGCATCGCCAGGTAATAGAATGTCTACATCTAAACCCTGTTCCTCAAAATAGCCAAGCTTATTCGCCGCATAAAGCCCTGTGTGATTTGTATTGGGTGTCCAGTCCAGTACGACTGATACTTTTTTTAATGAATTCGACTCTTTTTTGTCCTCTTTGTCGCTACAGCCGACTAATGTTAAAAGCGCTGCAACAAGGATGAATAACCATTTCTTCATGCTGAATCCTCCCAGTAAGTAATATGAAAGTGTTCATGTTTGAATGTTTTAACCATCCGAAAAAGGTATCGCTCGTTTTCACTTGAAAAGAGCTATGCATTTCGAAAGAAAGTAAGTGCGTGTACCAACACGTTCATCCGTGGTAATGAGTCAACTCAGAGGTGTGCTACATTACCAAGACATAAAAAAACGCCCAGGAGTCATCCCAGACGTTTGAAATCGGTATCAAAAAATAACGTACTCTTTTTGAATAGATGTTCCCTACGCTGGTACGAGCCAAATCAGGTTCAAAGGGTCAGCGTCTTAACGGACACAATCTCAGCTGGCAACTACCAGCCCCCCTACATTCTTAACATATGAACTTTTCGAGGACTATTATACCCATATCTCTATGAAAATGACAAGGCTCTATTTACATACGTAGCGAATAGATAACAATGAAATCAAAAAAAGCCCAGTTCTCGGTAAGAACATGGGCCACATTGTTTATCTCGTATTATTTTTCATTTTTAGCCTTTAAAACATGTGCAATCGCACCGTCAGTAGCTATATCCACTTTAAAGGAGCCGTTCGAATGACGATCAGAACGGGTTAACCCTTTCACATCAATCACTTCTTGAACACCCTTTACAGTTTCCACAACAATTTTTTCATCATCAGTCGCTCGAATAACTGAGACGATACGATGAGGATGTGCTTTTAACTCTGTTAATACTTTTAGACCTCGTTTTGCACGGCTTGCCATTTCTACCTCAGCGACATTCATTTTCTTCGCTGCCCCACGCTGTGTCACAATCACAACATATTCTGTGTCACTTGGCTGTAAGATTGTTACACCAACTAATACTTCGCCTTCTTTAAGCGTTATTCCTTTTACCCCTCCAGTTTTCACACCAGTAACAGGCAATTCTTCAATTGGGAAGCGGATCGCATAGGCTGTATCTGTTATTAATAATAATTCCGCGTCGTCTGTAACAATATCCGCAAAAATCATTTCATCGCCAGACTTCACATTCATCGTTTTAATTGGCTTAGAATAACGAGTTACCGCATAATCTGTTAACGGTGATCGCTTAATTTGACCATCTTTAGTCGCTGTTAAAATATAGGTATTAGGCTGTTCAAATGTTTCGAAGCCATAGACCGCAATAATGGATTCATCTTCATTAGTCGGCACAATACTTGAAATATGCTGACCAAGGTCTTTCCAACGAATATCGGGTAATTCATGCACCGGTTGATAAATATAGTTGCCACGATTTGTGAAAAGTAACACATGATGCTGCGTATTTAAATTTCCCTCATACAGTAAATAATCGGAATCCTTCATGGCGAAATCTTGACCATTGGAGGCCGCATGAGAACGTGTTGATGTACGCTTAATATAGCCATCTTTTGTTACTGTCACCACTACTTCTTCACTTGGTACAAGGACGTCTAATGTGATTTTAATTTCTTCAATGTCACGTTCTATTTTTGAACGACGTGGTTCTGTAAAGCGCTTTTTAATATCGAGTAATTCCTGTTTTATGACACGCACTAGCTTTGCTTCACTATTAAGAATACCTTCAAGCTTGGCAATCAGTGTATTTAATTCATCCTGTTCATGGCGAAGTTCTGTTATATCTGTATTGGTTAAACGGTATAATTGTAAGCTTACTATTGCCTCTGATTGCACTTCAGTAAAGTCAAACTTCACTTGTAAATTTGTTTTAGCGTCGCGTTTATCATTAGATGATCGAATTGTCGCAATTACTTCATCTAAAATTGATAGCGCTTTAATAAGCCCTTCCACAATGTGAGAACGCTCCTTCGCTTTTTGTAAATCATAGATAGATCGATTTGTCACAACTTCCTTTTGATGCGCAATATAAGCATCAAGCAACAAAGGTAATGTCATCATTGTCGGACGTCGATTATGAATGGCAATCATATTAAAATTATAAGCTACTTGCAAATCAGTTGTTTTAAATAAGTAATGTAAAATACCTTGTCCTGGAATATCTTTTTTTAATTCGATGACAACTCGTAAGCCCGTACGATCAGATTCGTCACGTATTTCTGCAATCCCTTCGAGACGTTTATCGACACGTTGTTCATCTATTTTCTTCACAAGGTTCGCTTTATTGACATCATATGGCAATTCGGTAATAACGATTTGCTCTTTACCCCCTTTTAAAGGTTCAATGACTGCCAGAGCACGTACGATAATTTTGCCACGCCCGGTTTCATAAGCTTTTTTTATACCATCTACACCTTGTATGATCCCACCAGTTGGGAAATCGGGCCCATTTATGACCGTCATGAGCTCATCAACAGTTGATTTTGGGTGATCTAAACGCATTAAAACCGCATCGAGGACCTCGTCAAGAGCGTGTGGTGGAATATCTGTAGCATAACCAGCAGAAATCCCTGTAGAACCATTGACAAGCAGATTTGGAAAGCGTGCAGGTAACACCGTCGGTTCCATATCCTGGTCATCAAAGTTTGGCACAAATTCTACCGTTTTTTTGCCAATATCCCGTAACATTTCAGCTGCAATCGCAGAAAGTCTGGCTTCTGTATAACGCATCGCTGCAGGTGGATCTCCATCAACCGAGCCGTTATTACCATGCATTTCTATCAGCATATGACGAGCTTTCCAATCCTGACTCATCCGTACCATTGCTTCATATACAGAGCTATCACCATGCGGGTGGTAGTTACCGATAACATTCCCGACTGTTTTAGCCGACTTCCGGAACGGTTTCTCATTTGTATTCCCTTCCGTATACATGGCGAATAGAATCCGTCTTTGTACAGGTTTTAGACCGTCACGTGCATCAGGCAACGCGCGGTCTTGGATAATATATTTACTATAGCGACCAAAGCGGTCACCCATTACTTCTTCTAACGGTAAATCTTGAAACTTTTCCGTACTACTCATGCTTGGTCCTCCTCTTGTTGGATGAATTCATTGTCTAAAATATTCGAATCATCCTCCATACCGAAGTCTACATTTGCTTCGATCCATTTACGACGTGGTTCTACCTTGTCGCCCATTAATGTTGTCACACGTCGCTCGGCACGTGCTCCATCCTCGATCGTTACACGAATTAACGTACGTGTTTCAGGATTCATGGTTGTATCCCACAATTGGTCGGCATTCATCTCACCAAGACCTTTGTAGCGTTGAAGAATATAGCCCTTACCTACTTTTTTGATGGCACTTTGCAAGTCGTTTTCTGTCCATGCATATTCAAGTACCTCTTTTTTACCTGCACCTCTCGATACTTTATAAAGAGGTGGTAGCGCGATGAAGACTTTCCCTGCTTCAATTAGTGGTCGCATATAACGATAGAAGAACGTTAATAGCAATACTTGGATATGAGCACCGTCTGTATCAGCATCGGTCATAATCACCACTTTATCGTAGGCCGCATCCTCGACGGAGAAATCAGTGCCAACGCCAGCGCCAATCGCATGAATAATGGTTGAAATTTCTTCGTTTTTCATAATATCCTGAAGCTTTGCCTTTTCCGTGTTAATCACTTTACCACGTAAGGGTAAAATCGCCTGGAATGTACGATCTCGACCTTGTTTAGCTGAACCACCAGCAGAATCACCTTCGACTAAATACAATTCGTTTTTAGCAGCGTTACGTGACTGCGCAGGCGTTAGCTTCCCTGACAGTATGGTACTAGCTTTTTTATTTTTCTTGCCGTTACGTGCATCTTCTCGGGCTTTACGCGCCGCTTCACGTACTTGTTGAGCACGGATAGCTTTACGTACTAGTGAGGCAGATAGCTCTGCATTTTCTTCAAGAACATATAAAATCTGCTCAGAAACGACAGCATCAACCGCGGATCGAGCTTCACTTGTACCCAGCTTCCCTTTTGTTTGTCCTTCGAATTGCAGTAAATGCTCAGGAATACGGACTGATATAATCGCAGCTAACCCTTCGCGAATATCCGTTCCTTCAAGATTTTTATCTTTATCTTTCAGTAAGCCTATTTTACGTGCATATTCGTTAAAAACGCGTGTCAAAGCAGCTTTTGCACCTGTTTCATGTGTTCCGCCATCACGTGTACGTACGTTGTTCACGAACGATAATATTGTTTCTGAATATCCGTCATTGTATTGGAAGGCAAACTCTACTTCAATATCATCTTGTATCCCTTCCACATACTTTACGGGATGAAGTACATCTTTTTCCTCATTCAAATACGCAACGAAAGCTTCAATGCCGTTCTCATAAAAGAAAACATCACTTTTACCTTCCTCGCGTTCATCGATTAATTCAATTTTTAATCCTTTTAATAAAAATGCAGACTCACGTAAACGTTCTGCAAGTGTATCATAGTTGTATTTTGTGACTGAGAATATTGTGTCATCTGGTAGGAAATGTACGAGTGTGCCTGTTTGTTTTGTTTGACCAATGTCTACAAGCGTTGTAGCAGGATGTCCACCATGTTCAAAACGTTGTTGATATTTTTTACCATCTCTATGAATGGTTACTTCTAAAAAAGTGGACAAGGCATTTACAACAGATGAACCTACACCATGTAAACCACCACTCGTTTTATAGCCGCCTTGTCCGAATTTACCACCAGCATGCAGCACGGTAAAAATTATTTCTGGAGTAGGCTTTCCCATTTTATGCATACCTGTTGGCATTCCACGTCCAAAATCTCGAACACTTAAGCTTTGATCTTTGTGAATTGTGACAATGATATGAGAACCAAAGCCAGCGAGTGCTTCATCCACCGCATTATCCACGATTTCATAAACAAGGTGATGAAGTCCTCGGCCGTCTGTAGAACCGATATACATGCCGGGTCGTTTTCGTACCGCTTCTAATCCTTCTAATACTTGAATGGCGTCATCATTATAGACGCTAGGTGACTGTTTATTCGCCAAAAGATTCCCCTCCAAAAAACAAACGCATGTTCTGATTACGTTCTCTTCCTAATAATAATAGCATTTCCTGTCAATAGCTAGTAACAGACACAAATAAATTTATTTTTATATTTTAGCCTCGCATGGAAATTAAAGATAGACTTCTATTCTACCAAAGGAATGTGTGATTGACAAAATTGCCATTTTACCTATATTTTAAGAATGAGCAAATTTCTTTTATATAGATTGAGCCAAAATAACTTACTCTTATTATACCTCAAGCACATGCTGAACTTTTGAAATCATAAAGATATATTTCCCTTTTGTTATTGAATTCAAGGCTCGTGATGAAATCTCCTTCATAACATTGTAGAATAGTGTGAAAAAGTGTAAAATACTTGTTACAAACTATTAGTACCAAGTGATGTATTTTGGATGAAAGGAGTCCACCTATGCTAAATGGACTTATTATTTTATGTGCCTATCTCATTGGCTCTATACCTTCTGGGTTATGGGTTGGCAAAATTTTTTATAAAACAGATATCCGTGAACATGGTAGCGGTAACTTAGGTGCTACCAATACTTTCCGTATTTTAGGAAAAAAAGCCGGTCTAGTCGTCACAATAATGGATGTTTTAAAAGGAACAGCGGCCGTATTATTAGTGACACTACCTGTGTTTTCTGACGTGTCAATTCACTCATTAATACTTGGCATTGTAGCAGTTATGGGTCACATGTTCCCTATCTTTGCAAGTTTCCGTGGAGGAAAAGCCGTTGCTACCTCTGCAGGCGTATTACTTGGTTATTCTTGGCCACTCTTTATCTTACTATTCATTACATTCTTTTTAACGTTAAAGTTAACGAAGATCGTGAGCTTAACATCGATGATTGCCGCTCTCGTAGCACTTATTTATTCAATCGCCTATTATTTCGTTACAGGTGATTTTGCGTTAAGTATTTTAGTAGCGTTTTTATTTAGCTTTATCGTTTATCGCCACCGAGCAAATATTTCTCGTATCAAAAATGGTACTGAACCGAAAGTGAAATGGCTCTAACGAAGAAAGGGGTACAGCATGAATATCACATTAACAGACGATGCTCTACAATGGTTTAAACGTGAGATGGAAGTTGAAACAGGTGATACAATTCGTTTTTACGCAAGATATGGTGGTTCAAGCCCATTTCATGAAGGCTTTTCCCTTGGCATGACACGTGAGGAGCCAATAGAAGTAGGTATACAATCGGTAATAGATGGCATTACCTACTACATTGAAGAAAAAGATTTATGGTTCTTTCATGAACACAACCTATATGTAGATATTGATTCCACAATGGATGAATTAAAGTACGAATATACAAAATAAAACAGTGTTTCCTTTCAGAAATTGAAGGGAAACACTGTTTTATTTTGTTCAGCTAATAATTATTGTTTCGTTTAATTTCCAAACTTGTTTATCTCTTATTAAATTTGTATATCCTCTTATTAATCATAATGCTTACATGGAGGAGGAATAAAAATGCCTAATTCAGAGAATAACAACACCTCCCAACCAATTTCAACAAAGAGCCCACTTTTTACTTCTCTTTTAGAAAATATTCAAACTGTAAAAACAACACTTGGTAATAGTGATGACATTATTGTCCGAGAAATCACGATAGGCAAAACGGTGAAACAGACTATAGCACTTATCTATATAGATGGATTATCCGATACTACTGCTATTACTGACTTTATCATGGAAACGCTTATGCTGGAATTAGATGATATTCCTGAAATTCAAATAGGAACAATCAACCAATATTTAAAGGAAAATTGTTTAACAATTTGTGATGTAAAAGATATTTCAAACTTTACTACATTTTACAGTTCTGTACTGAATGGTGAAACAGTTATATTATTTGATGGTTTAGCCACAGGTATCTCAGCAAGTACAAAAGGTGCAAAAGATAGAGCCATTGCCGAACCTTCTACAGAATCTGTTATCAGAGGTCCTAGAGAAGCCTTTACAGAAACACTACGCACAAATACAGCACTAATTCGTCGTAAAATTAAAAGCCCTAATCTTTGGATCAAAACAAAGATTATTGGAGAAGTAACGCAAACGGACGTTTCGATCATGTATATAAATGGCATTGTAAATGACAAAATTGTTGAGGAGGTTCTCTCCCGCTTAGATCGTATCGACATTGATGGAATATTGGAGAGTGGGTATATTGAGGATTTTATTCAGGACTCTAAATTTTCAATGTTTCCAACAGTCTATAATTCTGAACGCCCTGATGTGATTGCAGGAGAATTATTAGAAGGAAAAGTTGCAATTTTAGTGGATGGCACACCTTTTGTGCTCATTGTGCCCGCTTTATTTACATCTTTTTTACAATCTGCCGAAGATTACTATCAACATTGGATCATTAGTTCACTTATTCGCTTATTAAGGTTTTTCGGTATAAGCCTTGCATTAGTAGCACCTTCACTCTATGTGGCGATTACTACCTTTCATCAGGAAATGTTACCAACACCCATGTTGATTAGCATCGCTTCTCAGCGGGAAGGCGTTCCTTTTCCTGCGGTAGTTGAGGCACTCATAATGGAAATTGCCTTTGAAATATTAAGAGAAGCGGGTCTTCGAATGCCTCGAACCATTGGACCAGCAGTATCAATTGTAGGGACTTTGGTTATTGGTCAGGCCGCTGTTGAAGCGGGCATTGTATCTGCCGTAATGGTCATTATAGTCGCATTAACAGCTATTTGTAGTTTTTTATTTCCTGCTTATGGCTTGTCTAACACAGTCCGTGTCTTACGTTTTCCACTCATGATTTTAGCGGCGATGTTTGGTTTATTTGGGGTAATGTTTGGCGTTATGATAATTATCCTTCACCTATGTAGTTTACGATCCTTCGGGGTTCCTTATATGAGTCCTTTTGGGCCTTTAATTCTTAAAGATCAAAAAGATGCTATGGTATTGTTTCCACGCAGTTCTTTATTAACGCGACCTCGGTTAGTCAGTAAAACGAATACGACGCGAGGACAAAAATTTGTTGCTCATAAAAAAAGGAATTAGATTAACCTGCAAATGAGGAAGTCAATATGTCAAAAATAAAGTCCATATTTTTACTTGTCATTGTTACTTTATTATTAAGCGCTTGCTGGAGTAAACGTGAATTGAATGAATTAGCAATTGTCGTTGCTTTAGGGGTCGATAAAGTAGACGATGAATATGAAATCTCTATACAGGTGGTGGATCCTAGTGAGATTTCAACAAAACACCCTTCAAGTGGTCGATCGCCTGTTGTTACCTATCATGCCAAAGGAAAAACCTCTTTTGAAGCGATTCGAAAAATGACAACCTTAACAGCCAGAAAGGCCTATTTTGCTCATCTGCAGGTTGTCGTATTAGGAGAAGAATTAGCTGCTGACGGCATAAATGATACATTAGATTTTATCGCACGAGACCATGAATTCAGAAATGATTTTGATGTGATCGTATCTCATAATTCAACTGCAAAAGAAGTGTTAAATGTACTAACCCCTATAGAAAAAATACCTGCAAATAAATTGCTAAATTCAATTAAAGTCTCACAAAAAGCTTGGGGTTCTACATTATCTGTTAGTATAGATGAATTAGTAAATACGCTAAACAGTAATAAAAAAAGCGCAGTTTTATCGACAATCGAAATAGATGGAGATACGAAATTAGGTATTGATCAGACCAATGTCCAACGCATTAAGACGCCCGTAGTCTTGAATTTTGTAGGTTTAGCAGTATTTAAAAAAGATAAATTAGTGGGCATTTTAACTGAAGATGAAAGCAGAAGTTTTAATTTTTTGAATGGAAAAATTAAAAGTACAGTTGAAATTATTGCTTGCCCTGAGCAAGGAAAATTAACAACAGAAATTACAAAATCAACAACAAAAGTTAAAGGACAATTTAAAAATGACACACCACAAATTAATGTTCAAATTGATGTAGAGCAAAATGTGGGCGAAGTTGAATGTGATATAAATCTAACTGAAAACAAAACGATTCAATACATTAATAAAAAAACTGCCGAGTTGATTGAGGAGCGCATCAAAAAAACCCTGGTGACGATTCAAAAAAATTATCAGTTAGACATATTAGGATTTGCCGATGTACTTTATCGAAAAGATGCTAAAAAATGGAGAGATATTCAAGGAGATTGGTCGACAATATTTCCAGAATTAGCAGTAAACGTTGAAGTTCGCGTTACTACACAAGGGTTAGGGACTATGCAAAATTCTTTATTACACAAAGCAAAGGAGTAATAATCGATGTTTATAACGCTAGCTATATTAATTATTGCTGCACTGATTGCGTATTTTGTCATCCCCCCTTTAAAGAAAAAACGCGAAACTAAAACCATTGTGGTATTTTCAATTTTTTTAGTTGTCGGAACTGCGTTAAATATTGCACTTGGATTAAATATTAATGTGCCGAGTCCATTAGACTTGATTTCTCTTATTTTTAAACCAATCAGAGAATTAATCATCACGCTGTTCCAATAAATATTGCAACAGGAAGGGTAGTTGTTTATGGAAAAAGAGATAATCAGTTCGAGACAGTTTACAATCATTACCCTCCTCTATTCAATTGGCACAGCTATCCTAATTATTCCAGCAAGTATTGCAAAAGACGTGAAGCAAGATGCGTGGATCGTAGCAACTGTAGGCGTGCTACTAAGCTTATTACTAATAAAACTTTTCGTTTCTTTAGGAAAAAAGACACCAAATTTAACCTTTGTGGAGGCTAATGAAAAAATATTAGGGAAATTCATTGGTAAATTTACATCCATTGGATTTATCATACTTACCTTTTTTTCTGCAGGTGAATTATTATATTTCATTGGAAATTTCATGAAAACTGAAGTCATGCCGGAGACACCGACCACGTCATTTGCACTTTTATTCAGTTTAATTATCATTTTTGCTACATACTTGGGGATTGAAGTCTTTGCACGTTCAGCTGAAATACTGTTTCCCTTGTTTATGTTTATTTTTATAGTATTTGTTGTTTGTATTTCTCCAGAAATTAAAATTGAAAATATACAACCTGTATTTGAAGCTTCTTCGAAATCAATAATCCTTAGTGTTTTTTCATTTATGAGTATTTTTTCGTTTCCGATGGTCGTGTTATTAATGATTTTTCCCTCTATGGTCAATGTGCAAAAATCAGCTCAAAAGGGATTTTACATAGGCATGATTGTTGGAGGAATAGTATTAATTATTATTATTGCTCTCTCTATACTTGTACTTGGTGCAACAAATACATCTCAACGTGCCTTTCCAAGTTACGCATTGGCTCAAAGGATATCCATAGGGAATTTTTTACAAAGAATCGAGATTATTATGGCTTTTATGTGGATTACCTCCATTTATATCAGAACATTTATATATTTTTATGCATCTGTAATTGGCATTGCCCAAATACTGAAAATCAAAGATTATCGACCGCTAATTTTACCACTTGGTATGATTTTCATTGTACTTTCTCAAATTGTACATCCAAATATCGTTCACTCTAATAATTACAATAAGGAAATCTGGCCACTTTTTTCAGCAGTGTTCGCAATACTCTTACCAATACTCTTACTTTTTGTCGCTAAATTAAGAAAAATTAAAGGTCAAGAAACTGAAAGTCAATCGAAAAGTGAAAATTTATCATAAATTGCCTCCACAATTGTGTACAGCTCTAATTCCCTGTTACAACATGCATGTTTCTGCTGTCATTGTAGTATTTGTTTATGCATTATAAAGGGCTAACAGAATAGCAATATGAAAAGCCCAATTCCTCAGTATTACAATTGAGAAATTAGGCTATTTTTTAGTATTCCGTTGCGTTTACTAACATCAAATATGAAATTCGATATGGTCTTCTGCAAAATCCCATTCATACGGTGTTTCTTGGTATACACAGTAGTTTAGCCAGTTTGAGAATAACAAATGCGTGTGCGCTCGCCATGTATTCATCGGTTCATTTGATGGGTTATCATTTGGAAAATAATTAACAGGTACTGCAATATCTAATCCTTTAGCTACGTCACGACTATATTCGTCTGCTAGAGTTGTGGCATCATATTCAAGATGTCCTGTAATCATAATATTTTTATTATCTTTTGATTGGACTATAAAGACGCCCGCTTCTTCTGAATACGATAGTAAGCGTAAATCTGGATGATTGCGCACTTCTTCAATTGATACGGAAGTATAACGTGAATGTGGCGCTGTAAATAAATCGCTAAATCCACGTACTAAGTCCACCGTTAAATCAGTAATCACATGCGAATATACACCCGAGCATTTTTCGGGTAATTCAAATTTACCGATACCGTAATGGTGATAGAGTGCAGCCTGGGCACCCCAACAGATGTGCATCACAGATGTCACGTTTTTCTTAGACCAATCCATTATTTCTGATATTTCTTGCCAATAATTCACATCTTCAAATGCCATTTTTTCAACAGGTGCTCCTGTAATAATCATGCCATCAAAACGACGGTGACGCACTTCTTGAAAGTTTGAATAGAATAACTGTAAATGTGATTTACTGACATTCTTTGACTCGTGGGTTGCGGTATTCAAAAACGTAATATTAACTTGCAAAGGTGTATTACCTAGTAAACGAAGTAATTGTAGCTCTGTTTTTTCTTTTTCTGGCATCAAATTAAAAATTAAAATGTTTAACGGACGAATTTGTTGTGTTTTTGCTCGGTCCTCTTCCATAACGAAGATTTTTTCCTCACGTAAATGTTCTCCAGCTGGTAAGTTTTTCGGAATATTAATTGGCATGTTACATTCCCCATTTCGTTTATTTTTTTCTCTTTATGTAAAAATCAAAAAATCCCCCTCATTCCATAAGAGAAAGAATGAGAAGGATTTTATCACGTCCACTCTTATCTCTCAAAGGAAAAATCCTTTGCTGGAAGTAGCACCTTTCTAACTAAGTTAGAGGTTGCTGAAGCGTCATAGGGCCAAATCCCTCAGCTTCTCTTGATAAGATTATTTAATTAAAGAGAATTGTATCATGAACAATTAAGAATTTCAATAATACATAGAATATTTCGTTTATAGGCATCTCTATCTTGTGAAAAATGTTCATTATTACAATTATTAGTGTATTATTACACTAAACAAGGTACTAGGTACTTTCTCTGCTGTTTTGATGCTTTTTTTCTTTAGCATGGCTCACGCTGATAGCGATTATTTGCACAATATATGCTTAAGATATTGTCCATATGTTTTAAGAACCGCAGTTTCTATGCTCGCTTTCAATACGGTAAGCAAAATTGACTATAGTAGCATTTTGGCTATACTTGTCATTTGCTTTATAGCGCCAGCTGCTTAATGTTTTCCCAGATACGTTAAATTTTTTGTGATTCTGCTCATACTATCATTACTCTATTGAGCAACACTCATTTTAGCTTTTTGGCATATGTGATAATTGATAATAGCTACCACGTATGAATTATGTTAAGATATACCTTATGTAACAGAGAGGAACGTGAATATTTTGATTAAAATTGAACTACCAAAACCAGATTTAGTAATTCGTCAGCGCGAACAAGTGTTAAAACCAGGTGATGTGGAAATCACGCCTTACCACGGATTTATCGACTTCCATAAAATTACACGTGAAAATGGCGGCATTTTCTTTTTCTACAATGAGAAAAACGAACTTTTATACGTAGGGAAAGCACGTAAAATTCGTCAACGTATAAAAAAACACTTTGAAGACAATGTGTCTCCTATGAAAAAATACCGCGATGAAATTTTTAAAATTGAAGTGTACGAAATTGAAGATCCAATGGAACGTGAAATTTACGAAACATATGCCATTAACACTTTCCGTGCAAAATACAACCTTGATAAAGTGTTTTTTGAATAAAAAAATTAGAGGCTGGGACAAAAGAGAAAAAGTGTTAGATTGACTGCTGTCGATCTAACACTTTTTTGCTGTAAGCGTTGATGTCTGCTACGGCGGACGCTTTCCGGGGGCGTGGCCTGAGCCTGTAGTCTCAGGCGTCACGCTAATCCCCCCAGGAGTCGCCGCCTTCTCTACCATCAACTAGTGCTCTCTTCTAAATTTTCCTTCATTTTAGATAGCAAAAATTTAATAACTCCTTTGCTCCTCTTTCTTAAAATTTAAAGTTTTGTCCCAGCCTCCCTTTCTACTATTACAGAGGTCACAGGCTTTCTTTGTACGGGAGGATTATTTTGTTAATAAGCCTTATTAAATAATGAATTGCTTTCATGTAATACTATTGATTATTACTAATGTCTGTATGTTCAATGATTTTCTTCTTCATTTTTTTTACTTCCGCTTGACTATGTAAATAAAATAACAGCCAAACCAGTACAAAAAGTAATACACTAAATAGCAGCAATAGTATTGTTATTTTTATCGAAAATGTTGGAATCCATTTTAAAGAAAAGGCAACAACTATAAAAGTAGCTATAGCTATAAAAAAATGACAAGCACTTTGTTGTAAGAATGTTAAACGTTCTGTTCTATAGATGTATGAAGGAAGTATACAAGCAATACCCACAATAATTGATCCGAATACTTGTTGTGGGAAATTAGACATTACAGCTTGTAAAAACAAATCCCCGTTAATCCAATATCCAATAAGATTAACAGTAACAAAAACTGTACATCCCATACTTATACCGAACCCTAAACTCTTGAAAATGTTCATGTAACTATACCCCCAAACGCTCTTTAAATGTTTTTTTATAATTACGAGAAATCACTTCTTTTATGTCTAAAATAAGCTCAATTTCCATTGTTCCATTAAAGGAAGCTTCAATATTTCTGATTTTTCTAGGATTTATGATTGCAGATTTAGAAATCCGTATAAAATCATTACCTAGCTGCTGTTCTAACTCGTATAAAGGTTTATTCATAATAACACGATTACCATCGTCGCTATATAGTACTAATTCTTTTCCTTCCGTTCTAATTACAATTACAGAATTAGGTTCGATAATATGTACTTTATTGTTTGCAGTCCCTGTTAAAATTTGTTCTTCTTCTTGTTGTAAGAGTGAGATTGCTGCCTGTATCGTTGGCGTTAATTTGGATACGCAGATTGTTATGTAGGGTTCGTCGATTTGTGTATCAATTTTTATTTCTATCTTCATCTCTATCACCTCTCCCTAAAAATATAGCATAAATTACATTTCGAATAATGCAGGTTGTAGGTGATAAAAAGCATTTCACCTATTTATATAGACATGTTACTCGTAAAGTATTGTTGCTAAACTTTTTTGTCGCTATATTGGGCTTAAGCAAAAGCTATTTAAAAATATAACACAAGGAGGCAGCTAATATGAATGAGATAACAACGCTAAAAGAGCGAATAAAGACGGGATGGATATTAGTTGGCATATCAAGTATGCTTTCAACTAGTGTTATTTTTTGGTATGTAAATAATCCTAGGAAGTTTATTGAAAATGGATTGGGATATTCATCGGAAATGTTACTTAATTTACCTATGTGGTTTTTCACTGTATTAATCGTTATAGGGTACATTTCCTATACAATGATTGCGATACCTTTAGTAAAAAGTAATTTGTTAACATTTTCTTGGCTTAAATTAATTGGTATATGGGCTGCTGTTGTAACTGGAATAGTAGAAGAAGTTGTATTTAGACATTTGCTCATGGAATATGTATTATCTATTGGATTTTCAGATCTTTCACAAGTGTTAATTTCAGGAATTACGTTTGGGATTGCTCATGGTGCATGGGTGTTATTGCGAGGAGAGATAAAAATCGCGCTTCCAG
This sequence comes from Lysinibacillus sp. NPDC048646, assembly GCF_050272295.1. NCBI lineage: Bacteria > Bacillati > Bacillota > Bacilli > Caryophanales > Bacillaceae > Lysinibacillus > Lysinibacillus sp. NPDC048646. The sequence continues at coordinate 34,807 of NZ_JBNNLZ010000025.1, read as the reverse complement.
CAATTCTTTCAACTACAATCTTAGGGTGTCTTCTCGCTATGCTCTATATTTATACTGGAAGGAGCACCTTTGCACCAATAATAGCTCATATTTTAATCAATATGGTAATAGAACCATGGTTAATGTTAGCGGCTGTTTCAGGAAAATGGAAAGTAAATAAAATTTTAAATTAATATTTGGGGGCTAAGATGAATTATACGCCTCTCGAAATTAAACAACTTTATTATCCTTAATTTTCATTTTATGAACATAATAAAGCTATTTTTAAACAACTTTAAAATCGCATATATAAATTGGTTAGGCGATTCTTGTCTTACTAAGTGCAAAATTAAATGACTTTATTATTCCTACATATATCAGGTAGTGGCAACGTTCAATGGTGAACAGGTTGCTCATTAATTCTTTCTAAATAGAAAACGCCGTAGATATAACATTTACGGCGTTTCTTACTAAATAAATAGTTTTTCATTTTTGAATTTATGCGCTGTACATAGACTAGCGACAACAAAGACAATGAATGAGGCGATAATTGGAATCGTCACGGTATGCATACCAAACACGGAAGGATAAAAACGGTCAATGACAATATACAAAGTCATACCAGTAATCATCGAAGCAATTGCCCCATATTTGTTTGCCTTTTTCCAATACAGCCCAAGCACTACTGACCAAATAAAGACAGCTTCTAATCCCCCAAAAGCAAATAAATTTAACCATACGAGTAAATCTGGAGGATTTAAGGCAAATACCACTACAGCTAAACCAATTACCGTTGTAACAATAAAGCTAGCACGTTTAATTTCCGCATCACTTGCAGTTGGCTTCACATAGTTTAAATAAATATCCTTTACAACAGTTGAGCTGACTAGCATCAGTAAAGCATTGACCGTAGACATTGTTGCCGCCATTGGGGCTGCCAACACAATGCCTGCTAGAAACGGCGGTAATACCTTTAACGTGAGCAGTGGCATTACCTTATCTCCAATTTCGATACCCGGTATGACTGGTCGTGCTAAGACACCAATTAAATGCATACCAAACATGATCGTCCCTATGGCAATAGTGCCAATAATAATTGCTAAATGCATGCTTTTTGAATCTTTATAGCTCATGGCGCGTACCGCAATTTGCGGTAGCCCAACGACTCCGACACCAATTAAAATCCAAAATGTAGAAACGTATAATGGCGTTAACTCACCTTCTGCTCCAAAGGGTGACACAAGATTAGGATTTTCAGCGACTAGTGATGCCATAATATTCTCAATGCCGCCACCCGCAATGATTGTCCCAATTAGTAAAATGACAGTTCCTATGACCATAATTGAACCTTGTACCGTATCGGTTAACGCTACCGCACGGAAACCACCTATAATCACATAAACTAAAACAGAAACCGCAAAAATAAAGAGTGCTGCTGTATAGTTTAGTCCAGTTAATGATTCGATTAAACGCGCACCACCAACCCACTGTGCCATCATCGCAGAAAATAAAAAGACGATAATACTAATGGCAGATAAAAAGACGATGACATGGCTTTTATAGCGTTCACGTAAAAAATCAATTAACGTAATCGCTTGATAACGTCTTGCAATAATGGCAAATTTCTTCCCTAATATCATGAGCACAAAATACCCCGCCGGTAATTGCGCCATCGCCAGTAGTACCCAGCCAAGTCCTTTATTGTATGCCACGCCTGGGCCTCCAATGAAGCTACTTGCACTACCGTACGTAGCAATCATGGTCATTGCGAGGATGAAGCCCCCCATTTCACGACCGCCTAGGAAATACTCCTGCAAGAATGAATTAGATGCACGTAGATGCTTATTCGACCATATCCCTATACCAAAAATGATCACTAAAAATAGGATAAGTGGAAAAATGACTTGCCATTGCATTACTTATCCACCTCCTCATCATTAAATGGTACCTCTTTGAAAAAGAGCTTCATGACAAGCCAGATTAGCACAATCATAAAGACGGTCCCAGCCATACAGCTGTAGAAAAACCAAGCCGGGAATCCCAAAATATACGTATAACTAGCTGGATCTCCAGTACCAAGCCCGTAAGCAAAGCCGTACCAAATAGCAAAATTGACAATGACGAGTGCAATGCCAATGAGCGCCTCTCGATGCGCATTTTTAAATCGTTGATCTTTCAAAATTATATCCCCCTAACCTACCCTATTTTACTGATATACACGTATTATGGGAAGCTTTGCGTAGAAATAGGAGGAAAAATAAATAGTAAGAAACCGTTGATTTCCGTTTCAGGTGCTCCCTTTTCACAGTCACGGCTCCAACTAATTTTTGCTGCCAGTCGCCGCAAAAATGGATTTTCCGCACGTGCTGTTCCTGCAGGTGTATCGCGCCTTCCATTCCAATCAATTTATATTGCTTACTGATATCCTATTCTGCTGCTAACCTGCTAAAAATACTTGAGGTGATGATAAACAAAATTCAGGGGGAATTTGAATTCAACTACCTTCAAAAACGACAAAATCCCCCGAGAGTTTCACCTCTCGGGGGATTTTGTTGACAGTCTGACATTTACACAATTCTTACTATGCTTTAGCAATATAGCCACGTAAATTATCATTTCGTCAATTAACAATTTTAAGCAACTTGAGCTAACTTGCCGCATCTACAAGTAATTTTATCTCTTTTATTTGTTCTATGTGACGCTGTTCATGCAAATATATTTGTTCAATCCATTGGTCAAGAGGTAGTTCACCTAAAGCAGGATGCTTCACTGATTTTTCCGCTAATATGGATGGGTCTTCTATAGCGCTAAGAAAAGTCTTCAATTTATTTCTTGAATCATTTAACATGTCGATCATTTGCTGAACTTCAAATGGTCCTAAGTCTGGCACAACGATTTTTGGCGCATTAAGCTTCTTCGTTCTATCCAATATGAATAGGTCTATTTTTTTACGTTCTTTTTGAATGTTCTCAACATCATTTAATCCCCACTCAATAGCCTTGATAGTTGCTTGTTCTACTAAAACTAAATGATGGCACACTTGTGCAATACTCCATATATCCATTTCAGGCTTACGATTAAAGTGTTCATCACTTAATAAAGTAATCTCCTTTACGAGGATATTTCTTGTTTCATCTAGCTTGTTATTTACTAATGTATTCATGAGATTCCTCCCTTCGCCACTATGTGCGTACTTAAACTGCTATTCTATATATATTCTCTACGATGAAGAGTTTCTCCTTGTTTTCCTTTACTATTGTACTATCTTTTCATTGATAAATTTAGTAAACGCGCTGAATACTATGAAACAAGTATCTTAGAAATGGGAGTATATTATCATCCTCTTCTGAAGCGCTATACCAAGAAAATCGACATGTCTCGGTGTGAAGAAATTGTGTGAGAATAGTTGTTTTCCCATATCCAGCGCCACTATGGATAAATGTGCATGTTAGGTCAAAACTCTTTTTTAGCTTTTTCATTAGCAAAGCTCGACTAATACAATGATTTGATGGCTTTGGTGGAATACATTTCGACTGAATAATAATATCTGTTGTCATTAAATGATAACCTCCCCATTATACTGGCGATTAGTAGGTTTCTGAACGGAGTTCCTAGTTACCTCTCATTTCCAAACATCATATAGTTAAATTATTGACAGTTTACCATATATTATATGTGATACTACAGAATTCTACCCTATGGGAATATATAAGGAGATATCTCAAAATTTTTGAGATATCTCCTGCTATGTGCGTTAAGCCCCCTAATTCAATGACCACAATTGCTTTTATTGCGATACTTTTTGGATATTAATCTTCTTCATTAGTATATTTAATTCACCCGCCATCGTTTGTAGCTCATCCATGACCTGATTTAAAGATTCCGCAGATGTATATTGGACTTGTGCAGCTTTTGCAATTACTGACACACTCTCTAAGGATGCATGATTCGATTCTAATATGCTTCTAAAGATACTATTTGTCTTACTTGCATGACTCCCGACTACTTGTGTGGCATCTGAAATAAGTTCGATTTCGTCCTCTACTTCCTTCATGGAATTTAAAATGACATGAAACAAATCTGCATTGTTCATTATTGTGTTATTTCCTTTATGAATTTCGTTCAAACCGGTTTCCATTTTTTCTGCAATTTCATGTACCTGAAGATCGATATTTTGTAACACACTTTGGATATCTAAAGTGGAAGTCTGAGAATTTGTAGCAAGCTTGCGAATTTCCCCAGCTACAACTGCAAAACCTTTACCATGCTCACCTGCACGAGCTGCTTCAATTGATGCATTTAAAGCAAGAAGTTTTGTTTGCTCGGATATATCTTCAATTTCACGTAAGGATTGATTGATTTGTTGGGATTGATTGGCTAATTTTACAACTAGATCATTAATCGATTCGATTGATATTGTTATTACTTTCATCTGAGTAGAAACTTCCTGAACAGATTTTCTACCTGCAGATGCTTGCTGTAAACTAAACTTTGCTCTAGTTGCAACTTGGTTGGCACTTTCTTGAATATGAGTAAATTTAACTAGAAGCTCCTCGTTTTTAGTAACTCCTTGTTGGAGTTGGGAGGCACTCCGTATTAAATCATCTTCATTGCTTCGAATAGCTCCCGTAATATTATGACTTGCAGTAGACATTAACTTTGAGTCGTTTGCAAGCGCCTTTGAATGTTCGTTTACAACTAAGCCCACATGCTGTAATTCCATTAATAAACTTTGCAATTCAACAGCAGATGCCTCTTGTTGCATACGTAAGTATATCTCGTTCTTTTGTGTTTTTAGTATAATAATAATAGTCGCAATACTTGTTAAAATTAAAAAGATTGCATGGATCATTAATAATGAAAATGAATAATCTGCAGTCCCGCAAATTAGTTCTGGAATAGTAAAATAACCTACTAAATGTTGGGCGGCAAAAAGAATTGTACTCACTAAAATTAAACGAATATTCTGAAATGTACCGATAAAAGCTATTACCATAAATATTGAGAAATGATATTCGACTAAACCATTGCCCGATGCAATAATAGCAATACTTCCAAATGTTAAAGTTAACATTAATAAAAATGGTAAGTGCTCACTTTTATTATTTTTGATAAACAATATCCATGATGCAATACATAAGACAATTGGTATAAGCAGAAGCAATAATATGGTCATCGTATACGAAGACGATGAATTTATGTAACCGTTTAGTGAAAGTGTATGTGTCTCTAAAAAGTTAAATCTATGATGTAACATGTATACAATGATAGCAAGAACAACCACACCGCTTGTAATTTTTAAAATAGAACTATTTTTCTCCAACAATACTTTTTCATTTGTCATTTTCAATACACCCTTTACATTTTAATAATAGTATATAAGTTATATAATTAACTTTTTTATATAACTTACATACTATTATCGGCATTATCATAAGATTATTTATACCTATAAATAAAATCCTCTGAACTGATTCATTGTGTATAAAGAAGTCTAAATACCCATTCCGAAACAATGACAAGGAAAGTATCCAATGCAAAATAGTTTAACTACAAAAAATCCCCGATTATCATTAATTGATAATCGGGGATTTTGACCATAAATTATAGAAGATCTTTACGTAATTCTGCAGCTGATTTTGGTGATAACAGTCCAAATGGAATATCGAATACTGTTTTCGCCCCTTTGTCGCCACTTTGGCTTAAACGATGTGCTGCACGTGCATAGGCTACAAGTACACTTGATGTGAAGTTTGGATTACTTTCAAGTTTTAACGAGAATTCAAGAATTTGTTTATCGTTAGCGCCACTATCACCACTGCGAATAACGAAACCACCGTGTGGCATACCAGTGTGGTTTGCTTTGAATTCCTCTTCCGTAATGAAGTTTACTGTTGTGTTATACTCGTCGAAGTAGTTTGGCATTGTCACAATTTCTTGCTCAACTTTTGCCGCATCCGCACCTTCTTCTAAAACAACCCAACATTCACGCGCATGTTTTTCACGTGTTGTTAACTCAGGGTTTTCGCCATTACGTACACGTTCTACAGCATCTTTAATGGGCAACGTATATTGTACAGCATTTTTTACGCCTTCAATACGACGTACCGCATCTGAGTGTCCTTGGCTTAAGCCATCGCCCCAGAATGTATATGTTGTGCCTACAGGTAATACTGCTTCTCCTAGTACACGATTCAATGAGAATAAACCTGGATCCCAGCCCACTGAAATTACTGATATTTTATCAGATTTTTGTGCTACAGCATCAACCGCTTCAAAAAACTCAGGAATTTTCGCATGAGTATCAAAACTGTCAATTGTATTAAACCATTGTGCAAAGTGTGGTCCTTGCTCTGGTAAATCTGTTGCAGAGCCACCACATAAAATCATTACATCAATGTCATTTTGGAATTTTTCAGCATCATCTACTAAATATACGCTTGCGTTACTCGCAACGCTTACTGTTGAAGGATCACGACGAGTGAATACAGCTACTAATTCCATATCTGGATTTTGTGAAATTGCGTATTCCACACCGCGTCCTAAATTTCCATAACCTACAATACCTACTCGAATTGCACTCATTAAAATTCCTCCTCACGTTAACGTGACATTGTGAAAATTTTCACGTTAAATCTAATTACAATAATACTTCGTGTTAGAAAAATTCACAATAGTTTGAGTACGTGTTTTTCTTCATAAACTATATAAGTTTTGTATGATTTCAATACGACAATGGCATGAATACGGTTACATTGAGCGTCACATAAACAAAGTGTGTAGAACTAACCATTAAGTTTTCGTAAAAGCCTTGTAAATCAAGACTTTTTCATCACTAGGTCTTGTACAATAGCAGTAATGATAAAGGGGGCATGTTGAATGAAAAGTAATGGCCACTCACCAAGCACAGCATTGGCACAAGGGGAACTATTTACATTCTGTAATGCACAGAAATCTGCTGAAGCTCAGAGCGTAAACAGTAATTTAATTCCAGATAAGGTAAAGTGCCAAAGTTATACACCCAACAAACACCTATGTATTGGAATTTTACCTTTTGACGTAATGCAAGAAACCCTAGGCATCTCCATCAAAAAACACAAGGTCAATGAGGTCGACTACTACCATAGTGGCAAGGAAATTGCACGCTGGTTTATTAAAAAAAGTGAATATAACAAGCCTCGTCCTGACTTCTTTGTTTGAAGTCTGTGCTTAATCTGGCGTTCGTCTTAGTTCTTTCTTCCCTCATTATTAATAAAGCAAACTTGTTTTATTATATAGGTGACGTCATCAATAGGTATTATGAACAGAAAAGTGATGGAGCAGCAAAAAAAACCCTTGGCTTAAAGTATGCAAAGGCTTCTATCACAAATATAATTTTCAAATGATACAAGATCATTTTACTGTTAAAGGTACCGTTTCCGTTTGATTATCCCATTTTAGAATTACTTCAATCTCCGAATCTTCCACTGCATAAGTACATCCCTTCGCCAACGTAACTACCCCATATTCATTTAATGGCGAATCCCCGGACGCCCTTTCATAGGAATACTCTAATCTTTTCGGCATAGGTTCCTTTCCGATATATTTAATAGCGCCAGTGGTTGGTTGACAACTTTTAGCTTTCTCAACTTCATAGCGTATGCTCCAATTGTCACTTTCTCCAGTAAATAAAAAAGTTTGTCCTGCACAAGACGATAAAAATGAAAGACTGAGGAAGATTATCAAAATGCCAATCTTATTAAAACTCATTGAAATACGCCCTTTCAAAATTTTTAATTGTAAAAATTTCAAAAACTCTCTATTCACAATCGAACTCATCTACAAAATTTCATACCATTCTAACTAAAATATTAAATATTGTCAATTTTCATATTTTTCTAATCATGTGTATAATTCAATTGAATATAGTAGCTATTAAGCCTATTTATAAAACTATCAAAAAGGAGCTGAAATAATCGACAACGATGTTTATGACGATACTATAGACAGGCTACTACTGGAATATCTAACAGGATAATGGGCGCAGCAGCCTTCATCTTTATTGAATCTCCTGCGCCAATTGGTTAAGACGCTGCTCATCGATAATGTGGTAGCCATTCTTTCGCTTTTCCAGTATGTTACCTTCACAAAATTGGGCGAGGACATATAGTAAGTGTCGATAGGAAACCCCTAAATATTCACAGATTTCCGTATGCTTTTCTTTATAGATGCCTTGATCGGATGATAACTGTATAAAAGCAGCAAGCCGGTTTTCCAGTGGATATGCCTGATTTTGTGTGTATTTAGAAGTCATAGTAGTAGCCTTTTCCCCTAAAAAAACACATATTCTACGTAAAAAAAGTGCATCTGCGAGTAGCTTTTCTTTGCATGCCTGTGTGGCAATTGACAGACAAATTGTTGTTGTCACCGTTTGAATCCCCTTGGTATATCTAGCCTCATTAAGCAATTCAATTTCCCCCATAAAACGTGGTGCTTCCAAATATTCAATGAGCGAAACCTTGCCATTCTTATGTGTCATATAGAGCTTCGTTTTCCCCTCTATCATGTAATACATCGTATCTGGGTATGATCCTTCTTTAAAAATCCATTCTCCTTTGTCAAATTGGCAGACTTCTAAAAAAGGATAGATGTTGAAGGAGAAAAAATCATTAATCGGATATTTTTCTATATAATATTGGCGTACTTCACCTGTCAGTATTTGCATTTTTTTATTCTCCCCTATTTAAAATATGAGATATCTCACATTATTGTAACGACTATCGTGCTATCATTCAACATAGTTAATGGAGGTACATAATTTTATGAACAATCAACGATGGCTTTCTCAAAATTTCTTTACTTTTTTCATTACCTGGGGTATTTTCTTACCTTATTGGACTGGCTGGCTAGTGGATGCCAAACATCTAACGGTCTCTCAGGCAAGCGTTGTAATGGGCTGTGGTCTTTTAGCAAGGGCCACTTCCAATCTTTTTTTCTTCCCAACGCTTGCAAAATATGTACACAATAAACGACTTATTACGATTTTGGCAGTTGGTGCTTTGATGACAACATTACTTTACATACCGAGTACAAGTTTCATCATGCTCCTTATTGTGACAATTTTATTTAGTGTATTTTATCCTGCTCTTTTACCTGCCGTTGAAAGTAGTGCAGCAACGCTTGTGCAGCATGGCAATGTACACTATGGTAAAAGCCGCTCTTATGGTTCATTCGGTTTCGTTATAGCAGTGCTAATTATCAGTATGCTAACAGGCGTTTTTGGTAAAAACGTAATCTTTTGGAGCATGATTATCGGTCTTATTGGTATGCTGTTGATGCAGCAATTAGCGACACCGAAAGAATTACTTGTTGTACCTACAAAAGAGCAACGAGCTAAATCCCTGTCCATGAAAACATTATGGCAGATTAAAGGTTTTCCAATTGTTTTGTTTATCGTCATTTTACTACAAGGTGCACATGCCTCGTATTACAGCTATGGCTATATCTATTTAGAGGATTTACAGGTTGATCCATTCTATATGGGGATGATTATTAACATCGCCGTGATTTGTGAAATCTTATATTTCATGAAGGCAGATACACTATTTACGAAATGGCGTTCTTCCTCCTTGTTACTATTAGCGGCAAGTGGGTCTTCCTTACGCTGGTTACTTATTTATTTATTCCCAAATGTCTGGGTGTTTATTGGCTCCCAAACATTACATGCGCTATCATTCGCGCTTGCACACTTTGCTTTTATCCGCTATTTAACGAAAAACTTGCCGAAAGAACAAATTCCGAATGCACAGGGACTCTATTCTGCATTAGCGATGGGATTAAGTACCGCAATCCTGACGTTTTTAGGTGGCTATTTATATGAAATTTCGCCAGGACTATCATTTGCAGCTATGCTTATTTGTACAGTTCCAGCAATCGGTATCTTGCTGGTTACTAGAAATAACTATAAATTTTAAAGAAATATGCAGGTGGGAAAAGACAATTTGTCTTCTTCCACCTGCTTTTCTATGCTCACCTAGGATAATAAGAAAATCCAGGATATTTGACAACTGGCCACTTTTCCTTTCTCAAAACATTTAGGAGTTCAGCTCCAACGCATAAATTGCTTTGTACGAGCTCTGATGGGGTTAAAGCCATCCATTGATTTAACGAGACATCTTGAAAACGATCACTTTTAAATATTTCGAGGAACCATAATGTTTCAGTTCCGGTGTTCTCAATATAATGACCGTTTGCGAATGGCACATAGCCTACATCCCCTGCACGATAATCAAATGTTCTAGCAGTACCGTTAGCTGCAAACACTGTCATACGTCCTTTTCCTTTTAGATAATATTGCCATTCATCATTATTGGGATGCCAATGCATTTCTCGCATTGCACCGGGCTCAACCTCAACAAGAGCGGCAGCTATATTTTTTGAAATAGGAAAGTTTGAAGAATCAACAATTCTTACACTTCCACCGGTTGTTTTAAGAGGTGGTTGTGCAAGCAGTCGGTGTTTGAAGCTTTGAGGAACTTTGCCATACGGTGATTGAATTGTCTGCGTTTCGATAGGTCCAGGTACCTTGTCTTGATAAATATATACCTGTTCAGTTGGGATATGATTAAAGGCGTTAATCGGAACGCCAAAATTTGATGACAGTACACCTTTAGGCGTATGGGCAAACCAATCAGATATAGAAAGCGTGTTAAGATCTGAAAAATTCCCATCGTCAAACACTAGTAGAAATTCACAGCCATCTTCGAGACCCTGAATGGAATGCGGAATTCCTGGTGGAAAATACCATAAGTCACCGGGTCCGATATCGGCAATAAAATTATGGCCATTTTGATCTACCGCGGTTATTCGCGCATGCCCAAGTAGCATATAAGACCACTCTGCTTGTTGATGCCAATGAAGTTCACGTACTCCACCAGGCGTCAAGCTCATATTGACGCCTGCCAATGTTGTGGCGATAGGAAGCTCCCGAGCGGTAATTTCTCGAGACCAACCGCCCTTATTTAATGTCATATGGGCATCAGAATAAGAAAATCTTAGATTTGGAATAAGTCCAGCATCTGTTTTAGGAGGGACTAACATATCAGGATTTTGCATATCCCTCATAATATCTCTCGGTCCTTTATCGACGCCACCAGCACCATCAGCTCGAATGGGCTGTGGTGGATAATAATAGCCTTGTGGCATTTCCTCCAATTAATCACCTCTTTTATCTTATCGGTAGCTAACACAGTCGTTGGGCATTTAACAACACTCATTTAAAAATGTATGGAATCTAGCGGTGAATTATTCTATTTCTTTAATGGCTATGCCATTCATTCTGGCATACTAGCGGGCAAGTAGCCGCTGTTGCTATGTAATAAACCTCTCACGACTTAAGTCACAAGTGTTCTCGGTGAATCCATAAATAAGCCTCAACTCATCCATATGGATCAATCGAGGCTTATTTGAACTAATATATCTATTCAGAAGAATACTTCTATACACAAATTGTTTAATGACTATTTTTTAAGGAGTTCTGCTTCTCCTACCCCCTCTACAATGAATATAAGTTTTTTAGAATTATTATACGAGGTGATTGGGAAGTTTGTTGAAATAATTGTTTTATTATTCTTTATTTCCATACTAAAGCCACTATTTGACTGATATTCATTGCCATCTTCATCAACGATTTTCATATGATGAGCAAACGTATTTTCATTTTGATATATGTCATTAACTGAAAATATTACATTTGTTGATGTTGGATTTGCTTTAGCCGAAGACACATGAATGATCGACGATGTATCATTCATGACATACTCGATTATTGAATTGGTTTGGTCTTTAAATGTGTTGTCTACTGGTAAGTGCCATGTCCCATCAATTTTTTTAAGCTCTCCAATACTGTAAAAAAGATTTATACTTTCGATTTCTATCATTGCATCTTTTAAAGCAGGAATAATGCCTTTGTGGGAATCCATTAAGACATCAAATTGAACTTGTCCCGTCCTCGAGTCCAAAATTGACGTATGATAGTCAAGACCTGACATATAGCTGTTATCGCCTTTCAAAGGTTTTGTGTCTGGAAGAAATTCTTCTATATACTCCCCATCTCCATTTTTCAAGCGATAATCCATTGAAATTTCACTAATATTATTCAGAACTGCAGGGTCTTCAAATACTAATTGAAAACTCATTCCTATTTTATTTGTGTCGGAAAAATGTCGTTCTAGTGTTATTTTAATATTTTGATCGGTAGCTATACTATTATCTTCTTGCGTGAACCCTTCAGTTACAGCACGGTTTACTCCTTTATCACCAAAGTTAAAGAACGCATGAATACCAGCCATAACCTGTTCATTTGTAAGGACTACACAAGTAACGATTAGTGCGCAAGCTACAGTAGCTATCCTTTTCCAAATGAGATTGCCTTTTTTCTTCTGTGATTTAGCTCGAATAATAGCATAGGATTGATCTAGAGATTCCCTCACCTTCACAGGCATTTCTTTTTCTTCATTCATAATGTGTTTTAACTCTTTTTCAAATTCATTTTTCATATACGATCACTCCTTCCTTTTTATAATAGTTGTTTCTCAATATCGACTTAGCCCTAGAAAGTCTGGATTTAATAGTTCCTTCTGGCTCCTTTAAACACTCACTAATTTCTTTCACATTTAATCCCACAATATAATATAAAATAAGTACTAATCTATAGACTTCGTTTAAACTATTAAGGGCATCTTCTAGTTCTATTTTCTGGAATTCATTATCCCTCTGTTGAAGAATTAACTTCTCATCTATCACAGAAACATTCTTATGCTTGTTGAGCAAGCTATTACATTTGTTTATCAAAATTTTACAAATCCAAGTATTGAAGTATTCCTCATTTTTTAGCGTATGTAATTTTTCATAAGCTGAAATAATAGCGTCCTGCATAGCATCAGCTACATCTTCATCATTGTTTAACAACCTACTTGCCATTCTGTACAATACATCTTCATATTGCTTTACAAGTGAAACAAATGCATCTCCATCTCCCTTTTTTGCTTTTTTGACTAAGGCTTTTAGTGATTCCATTTTTGCACCCCCCTACGATTTTTTTGTTTTTCAATATATTAGATAAGGCAGAGTATCGATTGGTTGCATTGAATAAAATGATTTTATAATTTCACAGAAAAAGCTGTTTGACATATTGATCACACCAATGTGTCAAACAGCTTATAATAAATCACGAGATATGTTTGTCTTCAATTATTGTTGGCCGCTTTATCTATAAAATGAGTATGTTGCGGTTAAGGTTATGCCTCAAATCGTTTTTCTTTATTACGTTTTACAACCGCTTCAAGCACGTGCTCATGTAATATTTGTAAGCCAGCCTTTAACTCTTCATTTGTTGCATAAGCATACGATAGGCGAATGTGTTGGGTATCTTGTGGATCGTAGATATAACCCGGATTTATTAGTACTAGTCGATGCAATAGCTTGGTAAATAACTCTTTATCAACGATTGGCGCATAAAATTTTAGCCAAATATAGAAGCCTCCTTTTGGCTTCTCCCATTCAGCAATATCACAGAATTGCTCTCTTAAAATAGTCTCTACATAATCTGCTCTTTGTTGTAATCGTTGGCGTAAGCTTACGATGTATTTTTCGTATTTTCCAGATTGTAGCCAATGTAATACAATTTCTTGGGAGATTGCACTTGAGCCATAATCCGTTTGCATTTTTATATCCGCTAACCGTTCAATGACGGTTGTTGGTCCTATTAACCAGCCAATGCGTAGTCCAGGACTAAGTGTTTTCGAGACACTCCCAATGTACAGAACTTGCCCACTGTCATCCATTGCTTTAATAGGGGCTGTTACTTCATCAAAGAGCAATTCGTGATATACGTCATCCTCAATAATCGGAATACGCGCCTGTTTGCATGTTTCATAAAGCTGCTTTTTTTCTCGCGTCGTCCAAACGCCGCCAGTTGGATTATTTAACGTAGGAACTGCATAAAATACAGCCTGTCTTTTTCTCTTCTTTTGGGCCAATGTTTGAGCTAGCTGTTCATCACGATCGATAGCCATCATTTGCATACCTACAGATTGAAAAGGATGGACTGAATTTAAGTATGACGTTTTATCTTGAAAAACAATTGAACCTTGCTCAAGCAGGCCAACCGCAATGAGTTGTAATGCTTGAAGTGCACCTGAAACGATACAAACATTTTGTGGCTGTGCATGAATTCCTCTTTTTTTCACGTAGTCACAAATCGCTTCTCGGAGCCAGAGATTGCCTTGCGGAGATGAATAACCTAAAGTTTTAGGCTGTAAGGAAAGCTCCTTCAATGACGCTTCAATTTCGGCACTTGGCAATAAACTTGGTGCTAACTCTCCTGTACCTAATCGAATGATATCATCGCGCTGTTCGTATTCGTTGATGACTTGAATGGTATGATAATTCGGCTTATGAAGACTTGTATCAATATAAGTTTGCCAATTTGGTTGGGTTAGTTTAATCAGTGTATGCCATGAATTATGCGCTACGTAAATACCTGAACCCACCTTCGCTTCCAGTATCCCAGCTGCCTTTAACTCCTCTAGTGCTTGCTGAACTGTACTTCGATTTACGCCAAATTGCATGGCAAGCTGCCGCTGTGTTGGCAGCTTTGTGCCAGCAACCCAATCGCCTCGCTCAATATGTTCTGTAATCCATGTCGCAATTTGTTGTTGTAATGTTTGTTCTCCCTGTCTTGTTGGTTGCCAGCTCATGTAGTCACCTCTTAAATTGGTTGGGTAAAAAACCATCCAATTGGTCGTTTTCTTTTAGTTATAGCACAACTAAAATGAAGAATGAAAGGAGAGATACTTTTTGGAAGCATTTATTCACGGTATTATTTTAGCATTTGGACTTATTTTGCCTTTAGGTGTGCAAAACGTTTTCGTTTTTTCACAAGGTGCCACACAACGACGTTTAGTTCGTGCCTTACCTGCAAGCATCACCGCAGCACTTTGCGATACATTACTGATATTGCTTGCGGTTTTTGGCTTATCTATTATTGTGTTGCAATTTGAATGGCTACGCATTGCCCTAATGACTATTGGCATCCTCTTCTTGTTGTATATGGGCTATGCCATTTGGCAATCCAACCCGACTAAAACTGTAAATAGCGAGGCTCTTCCAGTCAAAAAACAAATTTTGTTTGCACTCTCTGTATCCCTATTAAATCCTCATGCTATTTTGGACACGATTGGCGTTATTGGGACAAGTGCCTTAAAGTACAGTGGTACTGAGCAAATTATCTTCACTTCGGCGTGTATCCTTATTTCTTGGCTATGGTTTTTTGGTCTCACATTTGCAGGAGCTTCGCTCAAAAAAATCGACAGCTCGGGGAAGCTCATGAATGTCTTCAACAAATGCTCAGCGGTCTTTATCTGGGCTACGGCCATCTATTTACTGAGTGGCTTACTGTAAAATTATAGGGTTTAACAGTAAGGTTTTGTTCTATCTAAAGGTTGATTTCCATGCTTATACTCGCTTTGTTTCGGAGACCCGAGTCTATCCTGTAGTAGACCCGAGCGTTACTTGGGCAGACCCGAGCGTTCGTGGGCCCAACCTGAGCGTTACTCCAGCAGACCCGAGCGTTAGCCGACCTTACCTGAGCGTTACTCCAGCAGACCTGAGCGTTCGTGGGCCCAACCTGAGCGTTAGTCGACCTTACCTGAGCGTTTCTGCAGCAGACCAGAGCGTTTGTGGCCCCAACTCGAGCGTTCGCCCCCTGCCCCCCTGTTCACTCACTATTTCTTACTTTTTTCTAAATCTTGTCTCGCCACTCATTACAGTATGAAATAAATTGTCACTTTTTCGTTAAATAGTTCAGTATGAATAAATGTATCGATTGTGCTGTTTTGCTCGAATCGTAAGTCATCTAGTAACAAGCTGTTCTGATCATGTATATATGCCAATTACTCAATCATTTCAATTTCATCCAAATTTGCAGCGAAATCATAGCCTTGTGAAATTGTGTCATCTTTCATAGTATATGTGATATTCACCTGCTTGCCGATAGCAATTTTATCTTCTACACCATGTAGTGGAAACCATACACCATTTTGTTTTTTTTCAATAATTTCTGTATAGGGTAAGTGACTTATCTCTTCTTCTAATGCTCCTGAAACAACTAAGAAACGGTCTCCCTCCACTGCTACGATTTGGCCGAATTTATACTGCTTGCTGAAAGAGTCCGCATTAGTAGGATTAGATGACAATTGATATTTTTCTTCTAGATATGCAATTTTTTCCTTATACTGAGAAGTGAAGTAGTCCATTGCTTGTGTCTTCACATCAAGATAAGCATGAAGCTGAAAAGAGTCCTCATATTTCTTATAATAATCTTGTAATAATTTGTTTCGAGCCCCAACCTTGATGTTAATAGGTGTAAGATATTTTTCATAAAACTCATCTTCTGTTATTTCTAATTTGGCAAGCGTTTTGTGAAAATTGGTATCTTTCTCCAGATCCTTTTTACTAACCCATTCGTCTATTGTAGCTTTATCTAGTGTGATGCCTTTACTTAAAGCATATGCATAATAAGCATTGATTTCTAACAGGGTTTGAAAAACTGAATTACGCGACTCTTTACTTTTAACGTTATGAGCTTTTAGCATCGTAGTTAGTTCATCTTCATTTAGAATATCAACTTCTTGTGATGTTACAAGATTTGTTTCATTGAATTGTGTATAGAAAAACAAGCCAATACATGCAGTAAAGATGATTGTCAGTACACTATATTGCCAACGCCAAGATTTTTTTTTGTTTTGGCGTAGTTCTATATGCTGTACCACATTGGTCATAACACGCTTTTTGCTTTCTCTTAAATCCTTTAAAATCTCCACCCCATATTTACTCATGTAAAAGCACCTCCCACTCAATATGTTCTAGCTTTGGCTTTAGTAGTTCTCGTCCGCGACGTAATCGTGTCTTCACTGTACTCTCAGGAATACTTAAAAGCTGTGCTATTTCAACGACAGGCATTTCCTCAAAATAAAAATAAATCAGAACCTCACGTTGTTTTAATGGTAGTGCTAAGATGGCTTTTTCGATAATGCTTTGTTCATCCTGTTGTACAAGCATGTCTCTTCTTATGACAACTTGCTTGGCAAAAATCTTTTGTTGGACTTGTATTTTACGATAAGTCCAACTACGTAAGTAATCTTTACTTTTGTTAATCACGAGCTTTGATAAATAGGCCTTTAACTCACCACGTTCCTCGTAATTATGTTGTTTATCGTAAAATTTAATGAACACATCTTGGACAATATCTTCCGCACTTTGTAAATCCTTCACATAATAGTAGGCAAGGCGAATAAGTCGCTCCGTATGTAATTCCATTATTTCTTCAAGTTCTTTAACTTGTAGCAATGTCTCTCCCCCTCTCTGTCCTATAAACGGCGCTCATGAATTAGAGGTTTGCTTTTTTTGTCATTTATTCAAAATTTTCTTCAGAAAAAGGTGCAATCACAGCCTTTTTTGCTGAAGACAACACAATATTCGTGGAAGGTGTACCAAAAGGCATTGCCTCATCGATAAAACGCTCTAATGTTTCCACTGAATAAGTAGCAATTTTAACAATATAACTAATTTCGCCTGCTACCCGATAACATTCAAGGACATCAGGATGCGCATGACAAAAATTTGAAAGACTTTTACAATCAATGGATTTAAATAAAATTATGGCTTGTATAGAACGATTCATTTTTTTCAAATTAACCTTAGCGTTATATCCCTCAATAGCCCCCTGCTCCTCTAGCTTTTTGACGCGTTCAATAACTGCAGGAGATGATAAATGAACCTTTGCCGCTAATTCCTTCATCGAGATTTTGGCATTTCGCTGCAATTGCATTAAAATTTCAGTATCAATTTGATCCATCTGTATCCACCTTTTTTCATTAATTAAAAACACAATATTTCCTTTTATTATAAAGGAATTTGAGTAAAATACGTACTTTACCTTCTGTTTATCTTAATTAGGTTTTATTACAATAAAGCTAAGCAATGAAGGAGGCAAAAACACATGACAAAAATATTATTACTATTAGCAAATGGCTTTGAGGCTGTGGAAGCAAGCGTTTTTACAGATGTACTAGGCTGGAATAAATGGGAAGGCGATGGGACGACGGAGGTCATATCAGTTGGGTTGCATGAACAATTACAATGTACATGGAATTTCAAAGTAACACCTGAAAAATTACTCCACGATATTGCATTAGAGGACTTCGATGCATTAGCGATTCCTGGAGGCTTTGAAGAAGCAGGATTTTATGAGGATGCGTTTAGTGAAGAATTTCAGCAAGTCATCCGTCATTTTGACGAGCACAAAAAACCTATTGCTACTATTTGTGTAGCTTCGCTAACGTTAGGACATAGCGGCATTCTACATAATCGAAAGGCGACTACCTACAATCATCCTACAAGTAAAAGATTAGAACAGCTACAATCCTATGGCGCAGAAATCGTCAATGAACGACTCGTCCAAACTGAACATATTATTACATCATCGAATCCCGGAACTGCATTTGAAGTCGCGTTCCGATTACTTGAAATACTGACTTCAATTGAAAATACAGAAAAAGTTAAAGATTTAATGGGCTTTCATTCATTTTAAATGGATGCATCTACGCTAAGAAGCGCTATTATGGTGTAAGCTTAAGAACAAATGCGCTAAAGCGCTCGTTTACATCCGACAAGCGCTGGAGAGCCCGAAGCAAAAGTAAGTGCTCCACCACTTTTGCCCGAGGGATCGAAGCGACCTCGAGGATGTAGCGCTTTAGCCTAGACGAAAACTATGCCCTTGGTTATCCACAACTTAAAAATCTATAGTTTCTTGAACAAATAAAAAAACCGACCTCCTAAGAGATCGGTTTTTTATTTCAATGATTACTCTGCAGCTTTCGCGCGAAGAACCATTTGTAGGATACCACCGTGACGGTAGTAGTCTACTTCTACTTCTGAGTCGAAACGAGCTAAAGCTTGGAAAGTTTTAACTGTACCGTCTTCAGATTTAGCAGTTACTGTTAGGATATCACGTGGTTTTACATTATCAGTAATGTTTACAGAGATTTCTTCTTTACCAGTTAAACCTAGAGAATCAGCAGATTCACCGTTTAAGTATTGTAAAGGAAGAACACCCATCATTACTAGGTTAGAACGGTGGATACGCTCGTAAGATTGTGCGATAACAGTTTTCACGCCAAGTAGGAATGTACCTTTCGCAGCCCAGTCACGAGAAGAACCCATACCGTAATCGTTACCCGCAAGTACTACTAAGCCAGTACCTTGCTCTTGGTATTTCATACATGCGTCATAGATGTACTCTACTTCGCCTGTTGGCCAGTAAGTAGTGAATCCACCTTCTGTACCAGGAGCAACTTGGTTACGGATACGGATGTTTGCAAATGTACCACGCATCATTACTTCGTGGTTACCACGACGAGAACCGTATGAGTTGAAGTCACGGATTGCAACACCGTTTTCAAGTAAATATTTACCTGCAGGTGTATCTTTACCGATTGCACCAGCTGGAGAAATATGGTCAGTTGTAATTGAGTCACCGAACCTCGCCATGATACGTAGGTCGTTTAAGCCTTTGATAGCTTCTGGCTCTTTAGCAAGACCTTGGAAGAATGGTGGGTTTTGGATGTAAGTTGATTTGTCATCAAATGTGTAAAGAGACTCAGTTGATGTTTCAATTGCATTCCAAGCTTCGTTTGCTGTGAATACAGTTTCGTATTCTTTTTGGAATAATTCACGGTTAACGACAGTACCTAATACTGCGTTAACTTCTTCAGTTGAAGGCCAGATATCAGCGAAGAATACTTCGTTGCCATCTTTGTCTTTACCGAATGAATCTTTTTGTAGGTCAACATCCACTGTACCAGCAAGTGCATAAGCAACAACAAGTGGTGGTGAAGCTAAGTAGTTAGCTTTTACAAGTGGGTGTACACGACCTTCGAAGTTACGGTTACCTGAAAGTACAGAAGTTACGAATAAGTCATTCTCTTTGATAGCATCTTCGATTTCAGGAAGTAATGGACCTGAGTTACCGATACATGTTGTACAACCATAACCTACAGTGTTGAAACCAATTTGGTCAAGGTAAGTTTGTAAACCTGAATCTTCTAGGTAACCAGTTACTACTTTTGAACCTGGTGCTAAAGAAGTTTTTACCCATTTAGGTACAGTTAGACCTTTTTCTACAGCTTTTTTCGCAACTAAACCAGCAGCGATTAATACGTATGGGTTAGATGTATTTGTACAAGAAGTGATAGCAGCGATTGCTACAGCACCTGTTGGGATTTCTACATCGCCTTCAGCAAATTTAGCTACAGAAGTTTTTGTGAATTCGTTTTCTGTTAAACCGAAACCTTGCGTACCTTGTGGAGCCACTACTGCTTCTTTGTAACGAGAACGCATTTCAGATAGTGGAATTAAGTCTTGTGGACGTTTAGGACCAGAAAGGTTTGGTTCAATTTCAGCTAAGTTTACTTCTAAAACGTCTGTGTAAACTGGCTCTAATGATGGGTCAAAGAACATGTGGTTAGCTTTTAAGTAAGCTTCTACAACCGCGATGTGCTCTTCTTCACGACCAGTTAAACGCATGTAGTTAAGTGACTCTTCATCGATTGCGAAGAAACCACATGTAGCACCGTATTCAGGCGCCATGTTTGAGATTGTTGCACGGTCAGCTAGTGGTAATTTAGTTACGCCAGGTCCGAAGAACTCAACGAATTTACCAACTACGCCACGTTGACGTAATACTTGCGTTACTTTTAATGCTAAGTCAGTAGCAGTTGTTCCGTTTGGAAGATCGCCTACTAATTTAACACCGATAACTTCAGGAATTGGGAAGTAAGATGGTTGGCCAAGCATACCTGCTTCAGCTTCGATACCACCAACGCCCCATCCAAGAACGCCAAGACCGTTGATCATTGTTGTATGTGAGTCAGTACCTACTACTGAGTCTGGGAATGTTTCGAATGTGCCATCAGCATTTTCGTTTACGTGTACAACTGGAGCTAAGTACTCTAAGTTTACTTGGTGAACGATACCAGTTGCTGGTGGTACAGCACGGAAATTATCATAAGCAGTTTGAGCCCATTTTAAGAAGTTATAACGCTCAGCGTTACGTTCGAATTCAAGGTCCATATTAGCTTGTAATGCAGCTGCGTTACCATATTTGTCAACTTGTACTGAGTGGTCAATTACAAGGTCAACTGGAATAGCAGGGTTGATTTTGCTAGCGTCTCCGCCCATTTCTTTCATTGCTGAACGAAGAGAAGCAAGGTCAACTACTACTGGTACACCAGTAAAGTCTTGTAATACAACGCGAGATGGTTTGAATGGTACTTCTGCTTCTGGATTAGCGCCATTACCCCATTTTGCTAATTCGTTTACGTGTTCTTCTTTGATAACGTATGCATCATATTGACGTAAAACAGATTCTAATAATACTTTGATTGAGTAAGGAAGGTTTGAAACTTTTGCAACGCCAGCTTTTTCAATCGCAGCTAAGTCAAAATAGTTATAAGTTTTACCATTAACTTCGAATGATGCGCGGCTGTTGTGTAAATTACCTTGTGCCATTTGCGGATCCCCCTAAATATCTTTTTGAAAAGGCCTATGTAAAGCATCTTTTCTCCAATTCCCATGATAACTCATTTATATTCATAAGTAAATTACATTAATATTATCTTTTTCAATAAGAATTTCTTATCACCCTACACTCCATCTTATATTTTTTAATTTTGAGAAGCCCATAACATAAAGGTTGTGCAGAAAACAATTATTCTACACCTATAGATTTAAATGTTTTTAAATGTTTCTAACTGAGGTACACGTATGTTTTTCAAAAATTGTCCCCCACTAAAAAAATGATCTGAACTTATAAAATCATACCGGACAGGTACGTACTATATGTTAGCATAAGGACACAAACCAACAACAATTCAAAATTTGATTAGTTAACAAGGAGAGGTAATAATGATTTATTAAAATAGAAGAAAGTCACTCAATCTGCAATCGCTTTTAATTGTTTTTCAAGAAATTGAATTTCCATAAGACACCTCATTAACAAATTTATATATAAGAATATAATTACAACCCTTAAATACTGTCACGATGAAAACAAACTAAATAAGATATGGACAAGTGTTTGCAGATTTACCTACAATTTCAACTTGTTAAAAGAGTATATAAAACACTAATATGATGGATATTTTTTTTGCTACACTAACAAACAGACTGGTTGGTATATTAGGAGGAATATATAGAAACATGGACACAAAATCACTAATGATTGCTACTGCTACAAACCTTTTTCAGCAAAAAGGCTACAAAAGTGTAGATCTCAGTGAGATTTTAAAAGCTTGTAACGTAACGAAAGGTGCGCTTTATCATCATTTTCCTAACGGAAAAGAGGAACTACTAATTGCTTGTTTACATGCCTTAAACGACACAATTACGATGGAAATCGAGGGTGTTTTTAGTGAGCATCTATCAACTAAAGAAGCTACACAATCAATGATTAATACGCTAATTCATAACTTAGAAGTTGAAGGTACCATTTCTGGCTATACATTTAGCAGTATTGTTAGTGAGATGGCCACAGTAAGTGAACCTGTTCACAAAGCGTGTAGTGCACTATATGAAAATATTCAAGACATTTTCTATACAAAACTTGAAAATGAAGGCTTTGGGAATGAGTCTGCTTCCGCTATTGCTTTGTTGATGACAGCTTCGATTGAAGGTGCGATGATGCTTTGTTTAACGAAAAAATCTACAGACCCTTTAAAAACAATTGCCCGACTCTTACCAAGTTTATTAACAAAGAACAGTTTAAGTACTTGAAACGGGCAGTTTAATGAAGAAAATTACGACGCGACAAACAGTCATAGCCTCTATACCTCCCCTGCGGATAGTGTAAAACGAAGATCAGCCTGGCTAATTTCAGCTGTGTCATATTCTGTCACTGTCCAATTTTTCGATACTACACTAAAAGGCCTTCTTACGTTATAGTTGTACCTTTCAGCATTCGTCTATGTACCTTACCCCCTTTGTTATATCTGCATAGAATGCAAATAAGACTATATAAGCCACCTATGGAAAATTTCATAACATAGAAGTTTTTTACTTAAAAAATGCAGGAAGAATTTTAATAATCCCCTGCTCTTTGGTGCTATTTAGTAGATTTTAATGTATTATTCGTAACGAGTGACTTTAAAATCACACTTAACGCTTGAATGTGATCAGTGGTCGTAGTCATCATTTCAAGCATCTTATTTTCGTCCTCCACAGAATGTAAAATCGCTTCAGTAGAGGATGCATTTTGCTCAGTTATCTGATTCAACGTTTTAATCTGTTCTTGAATATGTTCAAACTGCTGTATAGCACTGCTTAATTCATTCATTCCTCTTGTTAAATCCAAATTCGTTACCGTAAAGGAATTTTTTAATGTATGAAAGAAATCACTAATATCTTGTAGCAGCGTTTCTCCTTGCTGTAATGCATTTTCTCCTTCTTCGGAACGTTGATGTGCTTCAGTTGATTTTGCTAACAATGTACTTGTTACATGTGTAATACTCACTGTAATTGCAGCACTTTCCTCAGCCAATTTTCGCACCTCGTCTGCAACAATGGCAAAGCCCTTTCCATGTTCACCAGCTCTTGCCGCTTCAATCGCCGCATTGAGTGCAAGTAGATTAGTTTGTTGAGTAATATGCTGTATGCCTTTCACTAACGTATCTACGGTTTGCAAACTGATTTGTAGCTCATTTACCGTCTCTGCTGTTGAATTCATTGCCTGACTCATTACGCTCATTTGTGCCATGGCTTGCTGCATTTTTTCCCAACCATCCAAAACCTCCATTTGCAAATCATTCGATTTTGCTACGGTTTCCTTAGAGATAGAGAACGTTTCATTCACAAAATGCACTGATTCTTTCATCGTACCATGAATCATTTGCAAACTAGATGCCTCCTGTTGAATACTAGCAGAAATGTCCTCAGTAGCTAAAAGAATCTCTTTACTTGCCCCTGAGATTTGATGCATTGTATGTTGAAATTGCGTAACGTGGACATCCAGTGTATCGCTACTCTTTTCAATCTCATTAAAAGTTGTTTGGAGCTGATTCAAGGAGCTCCTCACTTCATTTTGTTGCATCGTAGCATGCTCGATTAGTTCATTTCCCCACTTAGCAAGTAAGTAAAATGCGATAATAACCCCGTTCATAATTGCTAGCAGCGTAATAAATACGATGATATCATCGAATGGCCCTAATAGTGATTCAGATTTAAGGATATATAAAATAACAAAACTGACGTTTGTAAGGGCTCCAAAAAATACAATTAATTCTTTTTTAAAGTACAACGCAATAATAGCAATTGTACAAAGTAAGATATAGTGCTTGTTCAATGAAAAACTATCCAGTAAAAATAATGTAAAAACAACACTTGAAGGTATCATGCCAAAAATAAAGCCTTTAACATAAGTTTTAATCGGTAAATAGTAATTACATATAGCTAGCGCAATTACCGCAAGCCCGATAAATAAGTAAACAATACCTTTTGAAAGTATCATTGGCCCACAAATAAGAACAGCCAATATCGAGATGATGGCTAAATTAACACGATGAACTTTCCTTGTATCGTAGCGAATTTTATTCTCCATTTATTATCCCCCTAAAAAATGAATAGACATTCAGTTTATATTTCTATTATTATATAGTATAGTAGCTACTTTTTGTAGCTAAAAAATGTATTTTAGAGAATTTTTAACATTTATCCTTAAAAGTGAAGGGAGATTGTCAGATGGGTGGCCTACAGAAAATTGCACCAAATTTTTATTGCATTGATACACATGATTTAAATCGTGAGGAACGCACAAGTTCCTATTTGCTAATCGATGAAAAGATTACGTTAATCGAAACATCTGCAAGTCCATCCGTTCCATATATTATGGAAGGATTGAAAGAATTAAATATCGCATTAGAAGAAATTCACTATGTAGTTGTTACACATATTCATTTGGACCATGCAGGAGGAGCGGGTTTATTATTAGAAAGCTGTCCAAATGCTACATTGGTCGTACACCCACGTGGCGTTACACATATGATTGATCCGAGTCGATTGATCGCGAGCGCTAAGGCTGTTTATGGGAAAGAATTTGACCACCTTTTTGATCCGATTTTACCTATCTCTTCAGATCGGATTATGGAAATTGGACATGAAGATGTACTGTCATTAGGCAAGCATCAGCTAACGTTTTATCATACAGAGGGGCACGCAAAACATCATGTTTCGATGCATTATTCCGCTACAAATGGTTTGTTTGTTGGTGATACAACAGGCGTTCGTTATCCAGAAATGGAGGGTGAAGCGATTGATTTAATCATCCCTTCCACTTCACCAAATCAATACGATCCTGAAACGATGGAAAAATCTATTCAATTATATGAGAAATTAAATGTCTCAGAATTATATTTTGGTCATTATGGCGCGTACAAAAATCCAATCGAGGCTTATCGTCAAGTACGTTACTGGACGCCATTGTTTCTAGCTGAGGGAGAAAAAGCTTTAGTGGTATCCAATCTTCTTGAAGAGCAAGTGAAGTTTTTAGATGGCCGTTTACGAGCGATACTACATCATTATTTACAGGAACATGGTATTGCAGAAAACCACCCGGTCTATCAAACGATTCCTTTTGATACAGTTGTATCGGCAATGGGTATTCTCGATTACCTAGGCAAAAAAGGTGCTGACCTAAAAGCATAAATTCAGCAAAAAACTGTCTCAAAGCTCTTTGGGACAGTTCAGTTTGTTTACAGTTTTTTCTTCTCAAATAGAAGCATCTATATAAACTCGTTGATTTCCGCTATAGCGGACGCTTTTCGCGGGCATGGCTTCAATCACCTCGTCGCTACGCTCCTGTATTTCAGCTAAAAAGTGAAAAAGCAGCACTGCTCATAGGAAAACGAGGGCAAACTTCAAAGTAAAACGGACCATTCGCATTATGAATTTCTTAAATGGTGAAGCACAGATTTAAAATCCTGCTTCTCCCCTATGTCTCGAAAATTCCTAAACGGATTTCCGATGTCTTTTATACGCGCTAAAACTGCAGGAATAGTAAATTTTTCTGGGCGCAGCTGCTGATTTACTTCGTCCCACGTTAACGGCGTTGCCACTAACCCTTTGTTATTGCCTCGCGTCGAGTATGGTGAAATGATGGTCTTCCCTGCCGCATGTTGAACATAATCTAAGTACAACTTTTTTTGCCTATTTTTCTTCAAACGCTCGATTGTATACAAGTCAGGTCGTTGTTGACATAAAAATACACACACAAATTCAGTAAATATCCTTATTTCCTCATACGAAAAAGCATTCTCTGGTAACGGTATATATAGTTGCAAGCCTTTGCCTCCTGAAGTTTTAACGAAGGATTGTAGATGAAAATAATCAAATATTTCCTTTAACTGGCGTGCAGCACTAACAGCGAGTAAAAATTCATCGACAGAAGGAGGATCTAGGTCGAAAACAATCTCAGTTGGCTTCTCTGCACGAATCGTTTGAAACGGAATATGAAATTCGAGTGCAAGTTGATTGCCCAGCCACAAGAGCGTCTCGATATTATTGCACAATATAAAGTTAATCTCTTCCATTCTTCCTGTTGTAACAAAATCAGGGAGCTTCTCCGGACTGCTTTTTTGATAAAAGCTTTCCCCTGGTGCCCCATGAGGATAACGGATTAAAGTCAGTGGACGGTCATGAAGAAAAGGTAATAAATAAGAAGATATCGTTTGTAAATAGTGCAAATAACCATCCTTAGTAATGCCTATTTCTGGCCAAACTGGCTTATCGGGATGGGTTATCTGTATGTTATCTGGGATCGGTAAAAGTTGACGTTGCATTTGCTGCCAGCTACACGCTTCTGGATTCTTCTCTAATCTAAATGCATGAAATCTTGGCTCTCTTAATTTACTACCATCAAAATCAATACATGCTATGTCAACACAGATTGACGGCTCCAATTCCCAAGTCTCATGTACCTTTGACCCATTGTTTTGAAAGAAGGTAACTAAAGTTTTTCGCTCTTCATCCGTCATACCATGTCTAAAAATAACAACCTCTTTAAACTCTGTCTGTTGAAAAACACCACCATGGAAATAACCATTCCCTTTATCATATTTGTTGACAATAACGGTGGCATATCGCCAATTCTTAATTTTTAACCAATCTGTGGACCGTAGATTGCTTATCCATTTACTTGTCCTTCTCTTGGCAATAATACCCTCGCCATTATTTGCCATTATGGTGTGCCAAAGAGTTTCACTATCCTCAAAATTTTCAATGGCTTGGATGAGCCGCACATCTTCACCATTGATAGTAGTCGGTAGTTTTAAGTCATTGAAAAATTTAGTTAATTGCTGTTTACGTGTCTTTAAATACCGATTTGTTTGTATTTCACCTTTAAATTGAAGTAAATCAAATACGACATAATGAAATGGAAAACGCTTGGCATGTTCAGAAATAACGTCGCTATTTTGCATTCTTCCTCTTTTTTGCACCATAGAAAATTCACTTTTAAAATGGTTTGTTAAAAAGACTAATTCTCCATCCAGTGTTACGGGTAAAAAAGGTTTTATTTGATCATATATACGAAGACAAAAATCAATGAGCTCTGGAAATAAATGATTAAGTTCATTACCATTTCTACTTTTCAGAATGGGCTCTTCCTTTGCCCACTCTACTATGCAGCGAAAACCGTCGTATTTCGTTTCGTAAAGCCACTCTTCCCCAATAGGTGTGTCCGTTACATCCGTTAATAACATGGGTTTCATTTTAACAACTACTTTCATTCTTTTCTTTCAGTTTTTGACTATTTCCTTTTTAGATACATAAAAATAATCAAAAACTAACATAGTAATAAAAAAGAGGTGACGCTATGCATACAGTCTGGAAAGGCAGTATATCATTTGGACTTGTCAATATTCCTGTTAAACTCCATACTGCGACTGAAAATAAAGATATAAAATTACGCCAGCTCCATAAAGAATGTCATACACCAATCAGCTATAAAAAAGTATGTGAAGGTTGCAATCAGGAAGTGAAAGAAGAAGATATTGTGAAGGCATACGAATATGCAAAAAATAAGTTTGTCGTACTAGATGAAGAAGAGTTAGAAAATTTACGTAAGGAAAATGAAGATAAGGCAGTTGAAATTATCGACTTCGTGAAATTACAAGAAATTGACCCTATTTATTTTGAGCGTACTTATTTTTTATCTCCTGATACGACTGGCGGTAAGGCCTATACTCTTTTACGTAAAACACTTGAGGAATCTGGTAAAATAGGTGTTGCCAAAATTACAATACGTTCAAAAGAGCAATTGGCAATCGTACGTGTTTATCAAGACGCCCTCGTAATGGAAATCATCCATTTCCCGGACGAAGTAAGAAGTGTGAGTGATGTTCCCAATATTCCAAGCGAACAAACAGTCGTTCAGAAAGAGCTTGATACGGCTCTTATGCTAGTTGAGCAATTAACAACAGATTTCGATCCTGAAAAATATACGGACGAATACCGAACCGCACTCATGGACTTAATAGAAGAAAAGAAAGCAACAAATACAATCTCAGCCAGCGATAAACGTCCATTACCCGATAATGTCACTGACTTGATGTCGGCACTCCAAGCTTCGTTAGATAAAACAAAAAAACCTAGCCCAAGAAAAAGAGCAACAAAAACGAAGAAAAATGCGTAAGGGCGAAATAACAATAAAAATTTCGCGACACTTCTGCGGAACAGCAAGTTTAGCAAATCCCACACAGAGACTTTAAAAACCTGTGAAGCTTTGCGTATAGCCCGCGGACGTTTTTTAAATGTAATGTTCTTCAATAGCAAAAACCGGTGTGAATCGGAAAGAATGAAAAACTCAGAAAAATGATAAAATTATTTGATTGGAATGTAGGCGGCGAATCCTTTGGGGGATTAGCGAACAGCTTGAGACCCCGCAGGAGCGTTAGCGACGAGGAGGTTCAAGGTTCGCCCCCAGGAAAAGCATCCGCCGAAACGGAAATCAACGGCATCGAAGAAAAAGCCATGGCAGAAACGATTAATCGTTTCCACCATGGCTAAAATTCATTTTATGGACTTTTTCCGTGCCCTCCGAGAAAGAACGAATTTTTTTGTTTTAAATGCCGAAAAAACAGAACGTATATTTGTATATTTTGTTATAATTAATACAGAATATGGGGGTATGTGAAGATGACGAAAATAGATATCAAAGAACGTATGCAGCATTACCATGTAAATGGGTTAAGCTTATCATTAATTGAAGATGGTCAAATCAGTAAAACTGAGCACTTTGGATTGCTTGAAACAGGATCCGATAAAAAAGTTGATAGCACTACTATTTTTAATGCCTGTTCCATTAGTAAATTTTTAACTGCCCTATTAGTGATGAAATTAGTAGAACAAAATTATTTGCATTTACATTAAGATTTTTTCACTTTATAATGCAGCTGTACCATCTGACCATACCGTTTTGTATTTATTAATATCAACTCGATTTGTGGATTTTTTTCTTTAAATAAGGGAATACCAGCACCTAAAATATGAGGTGTGACCGTGATGATGTATTCATCAATTAAGTTTTCCTTCATAAAAGCATCGAGTATACCCGCTCCACCAACCATCCAAATTTAGAACCTTCCTGTTCCTTTAATTTTTGGATGAACGCCACAACATCCTCATTAACGAATTCTACATAATTATCTGCACCCGTTTCTGAAGTAGTGAAAACATAGCATTTTTTATCAGGATACGGAAAAGATTCTGTCTGTTCCACGACATAATCATATGCCCTTTTCCCCATAATCGTTGTATCAATGGATTGATACATCTCCGTATACCCATTGTCACCCTCACCCTCTGTGTCGAATGACCATTGTAAATCATCACCCTCTTTCGCTGTAAACTCATCTAAACTTGTGGCAATAAATAAAATCACTTCTCTCGTCATATGTTTGTTCCGTTTTCTCTTTAGAGTATCGCTTTTTGATAAAATCATCCGCAATAACTATACTAAACATAAAACATGACACGTAATGGCATGATTAAAAAGAAAAGGTGAGAGAAATGTCAAAAGCAAAACGTTT
The DNA here is from genome assembly GCF_050272295.1 of Lysinibacillus sp. NPDC048646. NCBI lineage: Bacteria > Bacillati > Bacillota > Bacilli > Caryophanales > Bacillaceae > Lysinibacillus > Lysinibacillus sp. NPDC048646. The sequence goes on along the minus strand of NZ_JBNNLZ010000025.1, from coordinate 4,652 downwards.
ATTAGATATTCTGATGTTTGCGAATGCAAAAAGAAAGTTTACTGCGCAAGAAATAGCCGATGAATTCAATATATCCATCCGCACTGTTCATCGATATATCTTAGATTTGAGTGATATGGGTTTACCCATCTATGCAGAACAAGGTCGAAACGGCGGCTATACAGTCCTCACAAATAGACTGCTACCGCCTATTTTATTCACAGAAGAAGAAGTTGTTTCCATCTTCTTTGCTTTTCAATCTCTCCGTTACTATCATGACTTGCCTTTTGATGCTGAAATCCACTCAGCTGGCCATAAACTATATAGCTCACTTCAAAGTGATGCTAAAATAAAAGTAGATAAAATTCGTTCCTACATCGCTTTTTGGAATCCTAAAAGAACGATTGATACACCTTTTTTAAAAGATGTTTTAGAGGCCTCGATAGAAGGTAGTCATCTACATATACAATATGAATCGAAATCAGGTACAACCACAAAACATATCCGCCCTATCGGTGTATATGCTCATGATGGTTTATGGTATTTACCAGCTTATGATTTTAATAAACAAAAAGTATTGTTATATCGTGTAGACCGTATTCTAACAATTGTTTCAACCGAAAAAAATGAAGAAATATTTATGAATTTAGAAGAATGGTTTGATTCGTATGAAGTAAAAAAACCAATTCGTTTGCATGTTCAATTATCCACGGAAGGCGTACGTCAATGCAAAAGTGTGCCAAGTTTCGAGGGTCTTCTGGTAATTAAAGAAGATGGCTCAGGCTGCATTGATGCAATGATCGACAAAGGGGAACTTGGTTTTATCACTCCACTCTTTTTCAGACTTGGCTGTCATGCAAAAATTTTAGAACCAGCGGAATTAATAGATAATTTACGAACACAGGCAGAAGAGATTTTAACCATGTATCGGGATACACCAAACTCTTAGATTTTGGTTTTATTGGTCCTATGCTTTAAGATAATCTTTAACATAATTCGTTACTACTTCTTATGGAACTCCCGTATACTTTATGGATTCGATTGCAAAACACTATGAAAAAGTTGTGAATCTGCGCACATACTTTTTAAATAAACTTTCAACAATGATTGTCAAAAACCACAAATTATTTGTATTGAAGATTTAAACGTAAAAGATATGCGCAGAAATCGAAAACTATCATTTGCAATAGCTGATGTTCTTGGTCAATTTTCGTTTCAAATTTAACCTATAAATGTGAATGGTACGGAAAAGAATTGGTTAAAGTGAGCCCTTGGTTCCCTTCAAGTCAGATCTGTTCGTACTGTCAAACTCAGGACGGGAAAAAGCCACTCACTATTCGTAAGTGGACTTGTCCTGTATGTGGTATTTTTCACGTTTGAGACATGAATGCTAGTTGTAACGTTGAAACCGAAGATTTACGCATTTTAAACCAACAAGCCGTAGGAACTACGGTACCTCTGTATTTGTTAAAATCAACACTAAGCGCTGTAATGCACATCTGCACATCTGGTGGCATATCCCCTACTCTTTTTTCCGTATCACGCACGTCGGCAGTTGAATCCTATAGTAAAATTTTTAAATACTCTACACTTTTTGAATATTTTTCAATTTAATGCTATATTTATAACAATTATTTTATTTAAAGGGGTATTATGATGGCAACAATTGAAGATTTTATATCACTTGATATCAGAATTGGTACGGTTATCCAAGCTGAAGAACTTGCTAAAGCAAAGGTGCCAGCAATCAAAATGAACATTGATTTTGGTGAAGCACTAGGAATGAAACAATCCTCAGCACAAATTACGAAACGATACAGCCCAGCAGATATCATCGGTAAACAAGTAGTAGCTATTGTAAATTTTCCACCTCGCCGAGTGGCAGGTTTTAAATCCGAAGTTCTAGTGATTGGTGGAGTTCCAACAGAAGGTGATGTTGTTCTGTTAACGCCCGATCAAGAAATACCAAATGGCACAAAAATTAGTTAAAAACAATAATTTAAACCTCATTCACTATTCAATCCACTGTAGTAAATTTCTTTAGTTATTTTGATTGGCCCTTTTAACAAGTTTTGTTCCGCTTGTGCTATAATGCTTTTACTGACTAACCTTAAAAGGGTTTAAATCAATATTTGCTGTAGCGAGTGACGACGCTACAGCATTTTCATTTCATATCTTCTTTTTGCGCCTTAAGTAGTTCAGGAATTGTGACAAATTTATAGCCTTGCTTTTCAAGTTCTGGTAGTATTTTTTTCATGGCTTTTACGGTTTGTTCTCGATTTCCCCCACCATCATGAAAAAGAACTACATTTCCTTCCTTTACACCTTTTAAGACAGTGTCTACAATTTTATTCACACCAGGACTTTTCCAATCCATCGTATCTAGATGCCAAGACCACATAACTACTTTATATCCTTCTTTTACAATTGCATCAATCATAGCATCCGTATATTGCCCTTCTACAGGTCTGAATAAAATCGGTGAATACCCGCTAATACTATAAATGGTTTCATGCGTCTGTTCTATTTCCTTGATTAAGTTTGGAACGTTCGTTTTTAATGGATGTGTATAGGTATGATTAGCTATTTCATGCCCTTCTTCATACATGCGTAAAACTACCTCAGGATTTTTTTCAGCATTTTGACCCACAACAAAAAATGTTGCTTTTGCATCGTATTTGGCTAATAAATCTAAAATCTCGGACGTGTACTTTTTATGTGGACCGTCATCGAAGGTCAAAGCAATAATTTTTTCTTTTGTTTTTATTTCCCACACAATTTGCCCTGCCTCTTCATAATACTTTCTTCCTCTATCTGCGGATGAGCTTTCGCTTACATAAAATATGGAGATAACCAAAACACATAGGGGTATTAAAAATAGATAAAATTTCTTCAAATGTTCACCTCCCAAACAGTTTAGTTAGTCCTTATTATTTGTTGATTCATCTTAAAAATGCTTTATTTTTCGCATAAAAAAATGTTTATCTTTTACAGGGCTATGACTAATTAAAACTGCTTTAAAGTGAATTTTTATATTCCTTTCAAATCGTTCAGTAAATACTTATTTTACATACTCATAATGAGTGAATTTCAAAACATATATTTCCATTCTGTTGAGATGAGGTAGGCTTTCCGCGAGCAAGCTCCGAGCCTATTCTATTTAAAGTGGAAATTTAAGGTATAATTTTTGCTCATTTTGAGTTATATGGGTAAAATTTGTATAATAGATACATCTAAAGACGTTTGAAAAGAGGTAGATTTATGGATTGGATTGACGTTCAAACACTTATTTGGTTATTTCCTATTTTATTTATTTTCCATGACTTCGAAGAAATTATTATGATAGAAAAATGGTTAACTCTCAATCGCTGCAGACTATATGAAAGATTCCCCTCAAAAATAGCTGACCGAATAGTTTTACAATTCTCTATGTCCACAGCACAATTTGCTGTTGCTGTATTATTTATCTTTTTATTTGTCAGTAGCTCTACAATTATGGCAATCCAGTATTTAAATAATGGAGTAGCCTTGAATCTCTACTTTTTCATAGCAGTGACATTAGTTTTTTTCATCCATGCATTTACTCATATTGGACAGTCCATTTTATTGCGCGCGATTACGCCTGGAGTAATAACATCGGTAATAATCATACTTCCATATAGTTTCATTTTATATCACTCATTGTTCATTCATGAAATCATTACCTGGAAAATTATTTTTATAAGCCTACCTTTCAGCATTCTAATTATTCCGATTATTTTAACTGCTCATTGGATTGGAAAAAGAGTTATTTAAAAAAGACCTAATTGATTCACACGAGCATTATCTTTCTTAGTTTTCATCTTTCATTACTTCAAAGCCTCTGCTTCTTCAGTTGGATTTATGCATGACAGCACTCTTCAATATCAAACACTGCAGCTTTTTTTATTTTTAGATCTATTTCTCAGGCAATAAACTATACAATAGTAGCTATCCAAACATAATAATAGATGAAAGCTAAATTATTTAGCTTTCACCACCTTGATTTGTTACGAAGGGTCACTTCATATGAGTGACCCTTTTTTGACTTATTACTAATACGTAACCTGATTAATTAATTTTTAAAATCTCTAAACGAAAGAATTATATATTGGATGAATAACACCTCTCCTGTCTACAAACATACATATTATATTGTAGAAAGGAGGGATTTTTATGGGATACTCCGGAAATGTAGGTAATTACAATAGTTGCTGTGGGGGCTATGGCATGGACTATGGCAAGGGAAATAGTTCAACATTCGTCCTAATCGTTGTACTATTCATTCTTCTAATTATTGTCGGCGCTAGTTTCATGTATTAATTGTCATAGTTGCTTAATGTACAAAAATACAATTAATAATCTCCAAAACTTCTGTTACTCATAATTTATAGTAGGGTAAAAATTCTAATTAAACCCTACATCATCATCAGATTGATTGGTTTGGGTCACTTTCCACCAAGTGACCCTCTTTTTTTAATTAAATTTGGGGTACAAAGTATATTTGCACCCCTCAAATCTTGATATATAAGCATTGACTTTATATGATTTTGTTTATGTTTGGTATGTCAACACTAAACTGGACAAAAATTATAAGGTCTGTTTTTTAAATTCCACGGGTGTTAAATAGCCTAATGTTCCATGAATTCGAATGT
>NZ_JBNNLZ010000024.1:0-64550 GCF_050272295.1 Lysinibacillus sp. NPDC048646 | reverse complement strand
CATCATAAGGTATTTCATTCGTTTTTTTAAGAAATCATTCAATATTCTGCACGTCTATGATTTTTTAAAAATACGTATTATGAAATTGATTCAATAGTGTTTTTTTATTTAATAGAACTTTATTAAACGGCTTTTATTCTTATTAATTCCCGCACGCTTGCAAAACCTGAAATTGAGAAGTTTGTTAAAGGAGATATTATTGTTGAAGAAATGTAATATACCATTACTAAAAATACCGGAACAGGTCGATTTCTGTTGTTCCAAAAGATATAAATATGGTTGAAGGAAGAATCACCGTTATAAATGCTCGGAGTTATGTGAGGTTTAGTCTATGAGCAATTTAATAACGGTTGAAGCGTCCTACAGATTAAGTATGTTTGTCCCAAACTTTTTTATACTTAAGGTGGAAATATAATTGACTCATTTTAAATACATGAAGCAACTGTTTTTTTATGTAGGGATGTTTTAGTACTTTTTTTCAATTGGAGGCTTTTATTAATGAGAATTTACAGAATGCTCAACAAATGATGCAGCCAATCCAACAAACGTCATAACCATTGCAGGAAATGTCTCAGCCTTTACAACAGATGAACCAATCATTACAAAATGCAGCTGTTAACACATCAACTGGTAGTTCAACAAAATAATAATCAAATGAACAACTGCTATGAATTAGAGGAGGCTGATGGAAAAGTATCAGAATGCATTCATAGCGGGGAGGAAAATTAATGGGTAATGAATCATTAACAAAACAGCTTGCGTTTTTAGATCGCTACCTTACTCTTTGGATTTTTGTTGCTATGGGATAGGTGTTTTATTAAGTATCACAATGCCCAATATTGGTGAAGCATTAGAGTCCAAGTCTATTGGAACTACGTCTATATCGATTGCTATAGGTTTATAGTGATGATGTATCCACCATTAGCGAAAGTTAAATATGAGGAAATGTGGCGAGTGTTTAAGGATTGGAAGGTGCTTTTATTATCACTTTTTCAAAACTTGCTACTTTGACCATCTCGCTGGGGAGTTATGGTTTGATTGCGAGCGGAGACTATTCGTGGTCCTCCTCCTCCGTATACGGTCCGTTTATCATCGGCATCGTGCTGTTGATTATCTTTCTGATTGTAGAACGTAAGGTACGCGACACGCTGCTTCCGCCTGGGTTTATTATGGAGCCTCGTCGGCTTACCGGGCTCGTTAGCATATCCCTGGCTGCGGCCGCATCAACGGTGATTGAATATGTTCTTACTCTCTACTTGCAGCAGATTCGAGGATGGTCATCCTTGGCCACGGCTGTCTCCTTTCTGCCTTTCGCTATCACCATGATTGTTGTGAATCAGATTGCCTCCCCGCTAATCACCCGGTTCGGTGCGGGGCGTGTCTTGACTATGGGAGGGCTTATCTCGGCTGTTGGGCTAGGCGTTCTTGCCTGGCTTAGCCACGATGCGGCTTATGCGGTCGTCCTTTTGCCCGGTCAGATTCTTCTCGCGGCGGGTATCTCGTTCGTCCTGTCCGGATCGGCAGTGCAGTCGATGGCTAATGTTCCGCAGCATCAAGCAGGGCTTGCTGGGGGCGTGATGAATACCGCCATGGAGTTGGGACCGACGGTAGGATTTACGGCATTTATGGCAGTGGCGGCTACACGGCCCGACGCGACGGAAGGTTATGCTTGGGCGTTCGGAACTGCGGGTGTCGTGTTTGTGTTGCTTGCGATTGTAGCAAGCACGCTGCTGTCCCGGAAGTCTGCTGGTGTAAATTTAAAATAAAGTCGTATCGTTTGCCCCTTTAGATATGTTTTGTCTAAAGGGGTTTCTGTGCTACAATATCTTTTTTAATCAACATGTTTTAGTTTAATAATTACTTTACGATCTATCATTAAAAATTATTTACATAGCACTTTTGCCCCCTTATAAAATTAAGTTCATATTTGATTTGCCACGCCCCATTTGCACATTTCCTCTAATATTGGCATTAAACTCTTTCCTTTTGGCGTTAAGGAGTATTCCACTTTTGGAGGAATTTGAGGGTATTCTTTTCTGTGAACAATTCCAGAGTTCTCTAGTTCGCTTAACTGAGAACTTAACATTTTGTGAGTGATAGCAGGAATTTTCCGCTTTAACTCTCCATAACGTAAAATCGTATCGGAAGATAATTCATACATTATTTTCATTTTCCACTTGCCACCGATTAACGATAATGTGAAGTCAAATGGTCTTTGTTTGTTGCGCCTCATAAAATTATCACTTAATTCTGGCAATAACATCACTCTCCTTTAAGTAAGTATCTAACAAAAAAGTGCATACTAGTTTTATTTGTATTCGAGTTTATAATTTGGAATGGATTCATGAGTATTTCAGAAGTCTATAATAATTCTATTATAGACTCGACATATTACTTAATCAAATATAGTTGAAGGAGAATGAATAGATGTCTAAAGAACAGAAACTTATATTTAATACAATTGATTTGAGCGAGGATGAGATATATAAATTGTTAATTGGCTCTGTGATACCAAGACCGATTGCATGGGTTTCATCAAAAAGTAAGGATGGCATTTTAAATTTAGCGCCATTCAGCTTTTTTACTGTAGCTTCTCGAAATCCACCAACACTTTTGATCTCAATAGGACCAGGAGTTAATGAACGAATGGGAAGCATTAAGGATACGTTAACGAACATTCGTGAAGTAAAGGAATATATAATTAATATGGTTCCTGAGTCGCTTGGGGAAGCGATGTATCGTTCATCGGCTAGTGTAGAGCCAGAGAAAAATGAGTTTGAGCTTGCAGGAGTGACTGTCCAGAATGGTAAACTTTTGAATGTACCAGCAGTGCTAGAAGCGCCAATCTCAATAGAACTTAAGTTAGACCAAATTATTCCTGTCGGTGGAGATTATCTAGTGCTTGGAAAAGTTGAATGTGTCCAAATAGATGAAGCAATCTATGCAGGAAACTATAAAATAGCTATCGATAAGTGGAAGCCGCTTGCTAGTTTGGCAGGAGACTTTGCCGGACTAATGCCTTCATTTTCATATGGACAGAAAGGTACATAAATCATTTTGCTAGCTGAAATAGTTCTATTTTGTATTACTAAAACTTAGATGTGAGATTTATGAGTGATCTATAGTCAAAATCGCTACTATCCCTCAATGGTTTTCCATTGTAGAGAGTTTAGGTATTCTTTTTCCCATTAAAAGACCATGAAGAAGTCTATAATTAGACATTTCCATGGACTAGATGAAATGTTCATTCATTTGATAGTTTAGCTACAAAATTACATGGAAAATTATCTGATAATGCAGAAAGCTATCGAGAATTTTACTTTCTCGACAGCTTCTTTTTCTATAAACCACATAGTCGCCTAATATTTATAGTGATTTACTTCTGATATTCTGATGTGACGGAATAGGAGAAAAAAATGAGTATGATATTAATGCTTTAATTGACTTTGATAAATCCTTAAATGAAGGAGCAATTCGATTTCCTACTTTTCAACCATGGGGCTGGAGGCTACCTCGATATACTGAATCTGGTTATTTTGACAATAAACTTAGTAAATGGTTTCTTTGACATAAGTTCTGTTCCATCTAGTTGCTCGGTTCATTTTAAATAAAAGTACCCTATAAGAAAGATTTTTTTAGTGTCTATCTTATAGAGTACATTTTATTTTTATGAGGTTTTATTATTAAGCAATCGTTCTATAATGGTCTCTATACGAATATTTCTCCTTCTATTGAAACAACTGCTGGTCCTGCTACTTCGATAATAGGATTCTCCCCATCAGGAGTAATCGTTACATAAAGAATCCCAGGTCTATTGATAGCATGTCCTTGACCTATAACTAATTGATGTCTCTCTCCGTTAGTTAGGATGTTCTCTAAATATAAATAGCCACCTAACGCACCGTTTGCAGCTCCTGTAACTGGATCTTCATCAATTCCTATATTTGGACAAAAATCTCTTGTGTAAATATCAAATTTCCCATTTGTATCAAAGGTAAAGAGATGTGTGGTGGATATGTTAAAGTCATTGTTCATCTTTTTAAGTTCCTTTAATTTAGGTTCTGCTCGGTCAATTGCTTGTCGTGTTTTAACTGGAACCAAAAGATGTGAGACTCCAGTATTCCCTATTTTTATTGGATATCTATTATCAATATCTGTATCGTGTATACCAACAAGATCCGCGACTATTTTGGGGTTAATGTCTATACTTTTTATTTGAGGACTTACTTGAGTCATGGACACTTTAGTTAATTGATTGTTTTCTATAATCCATTTAACGGGAATTAGTCCTATGTTAGATTCAAAGATTATTTTTTCTTCCTTATTGATCCAATTGTTCTTAGTAGCCATTACCCATGCTGTACCTAAAGTGGCGTGACCGCAAAAATCAACTTCTTCGGTTGGTGTAAAGTATCTTATTCTATAATCTGCATTTGTATTTGTTGACGGTAAAAGAAAGGCAGTTTCTGAAAGGTTTAATTCATTAGCTATTTTTTGCATTTCTACGTCTGTTAAATTTTCTGCATTCGGTATTACGCCAGCAGGATTTCCCCCAAAAGTATCCGTTGTGAAAGCATCTACATAGAAAACCTTTATCTTTTTCCTCATTGATATCTCCCCCTCTTTTTCTGAAATCATTGTATTATAATAAAATGAATAAGTAAAATTCACGGAGCTTACGGAATTGCGTCAGTGAACTAGGATTAATGACAGGGTCTTTTGGTGGCATATCTAAGTAATATTTAAACGACATATCATATTTAGAATGTTCTACCACATCTACATCCGATAAATCGAATATTGATTCTAATAATTAATATTTAAACATGCGAATAGGAGGCACGGCATTACTACGACCATTATCAAGACAGTATTTATTTTTCAGTTCGTCCAAAATAAAAGAAAAATCAACAAGTTCATTGATTTGACGAAGCATATTATCCTTCGGAACAACAATGTCTTAAATCACCATAAATGGACTGAGATTAAGAGATTCTGGGTTTGAGATCATCGGGTTTATCACCTACATACTTTTAATATCATTATTATAAAGTAAAAAGGCAGTTGAAAGTTCGATTAAACCGAACTTTCAACTGCCTAAAATATATAATAAACTCATCTCATCAATAAGTGTGCTTATACAATAGGGCATTAACTTTGTTACTTCTGACTTTTGATTAAGGATCCTGTATATCGATTTTTAGAAGTTTATTTTTTTACTGGATTCTTTTGATTGTTTAGTTTATAGAGTAATTCAATCCGATTGCGAACTTCAAATTTTTGGAATAAATTTTGTAAATGTTTTTTCACAGTATTTTCGCTAATAAACAGTTGCTTTGCAATTTCGTGATTTTTTTTACCTTTCGCAATTTCAATAACGATTTCTTTTTCCCGATTAGTTAGGGGAGTTGAGGGGATTACTAGTGCTGAGGATTGTAAATTAAATATGAAACCATTTTCAATCATCTTGACGAGAAAATTTAGTTTCGTATAATCACGAAGATTAAATTTTAATTCATTGTTCTCACGTAGTAGGCCTATAACTCCAACATATATGTTATTGACTTGAATATATATGGCCATCTCATCTCGTAGATTATACTTTGTCATGAATAAATTATGATAATCAGAGTTTAAATACTCTTTCTCTGACACATTATCTGTGATACTTTGTATAGCTTGTATTTGTTTAATGTTTTTTGGATGCAACGGATCATGTTTTTGAAAATACTGGAGGTATTCTTGGATTGTAGATTCTTCTATATTAAATAGAATAGGATTTACTAGATTCTTTTGATTGTCAACTAACCAAAATAATGGGGACTTATAACTTAATTTTTCATACAAAATGTTTAGTACGTCGTAGCGATATGTTTCTAGATTTTGATTAATTTGTATTTTTGCTAAAGATTGAACTGCATTTAGTATTTCTTTAGAATCTTGGGTAGTTAGATTCACGAAAAATTACCCTCCTTATATAAATATGCTCGAATATGAATATATTCTCTTTTTAAAGAGATTATCCTTTAGAGTAATACAAATTAATTTGGCTTGTGTATATACTGAAAAGAAGAAAGAGGAGGAGATGTTAGATGAATCTTGGGGAGTTTACTAAGTACGATGGATTGGGCTTATCGGAACTTGTGAAAAATAAGGATGTACTGCCAGCTGAATTATTGGAAATGGCAATCAAAGCGTTTGAAAAATTAAATCCAGAGTTAAATGCAGTTGTGAAAATATTTGAAGAAAACGCCTTGGAGGAAATTAAACAAGGTTTACCATGTGGAGCTTTTGAAGGTGTACCATTCTTGTTTAAAGAATTGGCGCTACATGCAAAAAATATACCACAAAGTATGGGGAGTCGAGTTGCCGAAAATTCGGTATTTCCAGTTGATAGTGAACTGATGAAACGATTTAGACAAGCAGGTTTTGTCACATTTGGCACGACAACTACACCAGAATTTGGTTATAATGCAGCAACGGAGGCTGTATTATATGGACCAACTCGAAGTCCTTGGGATTTAAACCATAGCCCTGGTGGATCAAGTGGTGGTTCCGCAGCTTCTGTTGCGGCTGGGATAGTGCCTGTTGCACACGCAACTGATGGTGGTGGATCCATTCGTATTCCAGCTTCTTGTAGTGGGCTTGTTGGACTTAAACCTACTAGGGGGCGTATTCCGGATGGGCCGCTTAATATTGAACCGCTAAATGGTACTGCGGTTGAATTTGCGGTGACAAAGACGGTGAGAGATACAGCGCATTTACTAGATGCTGTGAGTGGTCCAGATATCGGTTGCTACGGCTCGCCTGCAAATCCTGAAATAGCCTATAAAAATGTTCTAGATGTTCCTGTTCGCCCATTGAAAATAGCATGGACAGCAAAACTGAATTCAGGTGTACCGGTGGATGAGGAGTGTTTAAAAGCACTCTACGAAACTGTTCAATTATGCCGAGAGTTAGGTCATATTGTAGTGGAGGCTTCACCGCAATTCGAGCAAGAACCATTCGCTAATGCAACGTTAAATATATGGACGGCGAATATTTATAAAACGATTGAAGTTGCAGCGAGTTTAACTGGTAAAACACCTTCTGAGAAAAATATTGAAGCGGCTATCTGGCAATGCTATCAATATGGGAAGGAATTAAAAGCTTCGGATTTATTAGATGCGATTAATACTAATGCAATGGTATCCAGACAGGTCGGGGGATTCTTTACGGATTACGACATCTTATTATCGCCAACTTTGGCAAATTTGCCGGCAAAAATTGGTGAACTAAATGCCAATAATTCGTCGATTAATGCACAAGAATGGCATGAACAAATTTTCTCGTATGCACCATTTACGAATTTATTTAACGTAACTGGCCAGCCTTCAATTTCATTACCTTTGAAGATGAGTAGTACTGGTTTACCTATTGGGATGCAGTTTGCAGGCAGATTCGCTGATGAAGCTACGTTACTTCAATTAGCGGTGCAATTAGAACAAGCCTTACCATGGAAAGATCGCAAACCAAGCGTGCATACATCGAACATTTTAGAGAAAATCAATTGAAATAGGGGCAAGTGAAAAATCCCCAGTAAAAAAATGGAGGGCACTGAAAAAGTCCATTTCGTTCACTTTGTGAGGTATTCGATGATTCAATCGTCGAATACCTTTTTTCATTTAGCGTTGTTGTTCCTCCCTCTGTTGTTAAGCATTCCACTCGCTTTCTCGATCGAACATCCGATTGCTACGGCACAAAATCCGATGCAAGGATGGATTTGCAACGAAGAAAAGGAAAAAGTGTACTGACCGGTGGATCATTACGGCATGGAAGGAGAGCGTAAGCAATCATGGTTTATTGATGGGGTTATCAAATACCATCGAAAAATATCAACGATAGTACTCATTAATTTTGAGCCTGGTCATTTTGTTTGGTTATTCTTCAATTGTTTCACTAAAATTTTTTCTACCAGGATTAACTTTATTTACATGAATGTCTATTTTGCTAATTGAATCTTCAGTCAAGGGTATTTTGCCGTCACTCTCCAGATTTTTCCATACTTTTACGTTTTCTCGATATAGTTGTTCCGATAAACGATAAATGTCAACATCCAATTTTAATCCCTCTTCATAGGATGTTTTTATTTCTTTTTTAACCTCCTCTATAATATTTTTTCTTATCTCACCTGAAGTTACTTTCCCTTTAAAACCATTCACGGTAGCATTAAATGTTACTGCTATTTCAAATTTAACGTGATTGTTTTTTACAATTGGTTTAACGTCTAGACTTATTTTTTCTAAATCTACTGTTAAGTAATCCCTTTTACTACTTTTGATTTTAAAGGTTATTTCTCCACGGCTCTTTTTTTTCTGCATCCATTGCATACCTCTTATAGCATCATCCTTGATAAAACCTTTAAAACCATCTTTTGAAAGTACCCCTACACCTGTCAATGCAGTTTCCTCATATGACTGGTCTGTTGTCCGCCATTTTTTATTAATAGTCACTAATGGAATACTGACTTCATGGCTTGGCTCATTTAACTCGATAATTAAATTGCGTAAATTAATGGGCTGAATAAATGACTCTTGTGCACCTAAATTGAGTGGGTTACTCAGTTTCGATGCTGTAAGAGATTTTTTTATGATAGGTGTGATTAAAAGAATCTCTTCAATAGGATCCTGTGTGCAATAGGTCCAAATTTGATATCTTGTTTCCCTATGACGTAAAAAACTGTCGATTATAGGTACAGCATGTTCACTTTCCATTGCTTCCTCAGACAAAATAAAAAAGGTCATATGTCCCCAAAATACTTTTTGATCGATGGAACGATATAATTTGAAAAACGCCTCTTCCATAGTTTTCCCTTTTGCACGTCCCACTTCAGCCTGCGTTGAAGTGGGATTAAGTTGCTCAGATTTAGCTATAGTTGCAAAGTCGATAATTTGCATGAATACTTCATATTGATCGTCTTTGAAATCAATACCGATCCCAAGAATGTAATACATTTTTTGAGGTTCGTTAACATCCCAACAAGCAGATAGTAGTAATGTAACGCTTAAACTTACTATTAATGAAATTTTTTTCTTCACTATTTATCCCTACTTTTTGATGTGCGTGTATAAACTAGAGAAACTGGGGCTTTATTGAAATCTACACAGCTTTTTGGCGATAATCGAGAGAAGCTCTCTAATGTTAATTAATACATTTTAGTTTAGACAAAAAGTGAGATGGTTATAAGCTGTGACAACTTAACTTTTCCTTGCTTGAAGCATCAATTTGTCCAAATAAAACTTGAACTGTCATGTGGCTTTATCAGTATCATTCGAAAAAATTATTGTAGTGAAAAATGGACCCATACTGGTAACTCATTAGATTTGCAGAATGGTACAATGACAACTGATCGTTTGATAGGCCTGTTTATAACAACTCAGCAGTGTAGAAGTAAATAATAAATTACACAACTTGTTCAGATTTTGGTCAGACCGATGTAGTAATCTAACGATGTCAGGGTTAACAAACGAACACGCATAGCAGTAGAGGCCAGCAAAGCTAATTAGCCGAGCGTGTCAGATGAAATAATCTTAACCTTCTGTAGTTGGCTACTTTTTATAGATTTTAAATCAAGTTCGATAATTGCTAGTAGAATGAGATGTTTGTCTGTGAATATAAGTGTTCAGGGTTTATCGACACTTAAATTACTGTTTAGTCAGTAGAATCTGACTAAAAAAGGCTACAAATTCTGATGGCATCTCTTATAATATATGGCCATAAATCTCCATTCTTACATATAATCAGCTCAGTGATTTGTAGGAGCTTTACATTTACCATTCGACATAAGGTGTATAAAGTTAGAATTGCAGGAATTATATGTTTTTTAGTGAGAGTATAGTAACATAGTTATAGTGTTCGGAATGTGTGATTGTTCACTCGGTATTTTAACAAATTGTTTGAGTAATTAAAAAAGACATCAATGATGAAAGAAGAGGGATAGACATGGAAAAAGAAGCGCTTATTTCAATATTTCATAAAGAGCTACGGCAATATGCAGAGGTAGAAGGTTACATAAGAGAAGAAACGGAATATGTTGTGCGTCATATATCCCAGTTCGGTGAGCAAAGTTTTATTATTTCTTCAAACCTAACCGATACTAATGTAGAAAAAGTTATTGAACAAGAAGTTAACTATTTTCGAGAGCTGAATCAAACTTTTGAATGGAAGGTATATAGTTATGATAAACCGACTAATTTAAAGGAGCGGCTTGCTCAGCAAGGCTTTAAAATCGAAGATCCTGAAGCGGTGATGGTTTTAAAATTGGATGAACAGCACTCTCTACTCTTGGAGCAAACACATCTCAATTTGAAGGAAATAACGGATGAACAAGGTATTCAAGATATTGTTAAACTAGAAGATTCAATTTGGAGCGTTTCACATCAAGACTTGGGAAAAAGACTTTGGCGTGACAAACAAGCTATACCTGAATCTCTTCACCTTTACGGTATTTATGAAAATGACCAACTGGTGAGTGCAGCATGGATGTATACTGAAAATAATTCATCCTTTGTCAGTTTATGGGGAGGTTCAACATTGCCTGACTTTCGAGGAAGGGGATACTATTCTGCACTTTTAGCGGCAAGGGCAAAAAAAGCACTTGAAAAAGGCTATTCTTATCTTACTGTCGATGCTAGTCCGATGAGTAGACCCATTCTTGAAAAATTTGGTTTTTGTTGTCTTTCTTATGCTTATCCCTGTGATTCGCCATCGAGTATAAGATAACTATTTTTGTCTGATTTACTAGAAGGAGACTTTATTGCTGTAAAGTTTTTATACAGAAATATTACTTCACAGTATTCAACTCTGAATAAATAAATACAATGAAAGTCACATCCAATAGGGTGTGGCTTTCTATATTGCCTTTAAGTGCTAGCAAAATGTATTAGGAGCAAAAAGTTTATAGATAGTCAATTCGTAACAGCGAAGCATATTAAATGCGAGTGGAACAGTCAAGATTACATTACAAATACATTACAAAGTGCTTTTAAGGATTTGACTTTGCGGTAAGAACTGACTTTTGAAGCAAAAGAAATTTGAGGTTTGAAATTGTTTTCATTCCTAGAATATGTTTTACTAGTAGTGAATTGGAAAAGGAAAGGTTTTAATCGTGTATGAAAAACAAACAATGGACAGTTTCGATGGTTATGGTAGTTGTCAGTATTTTTCTTGTGGCGCTTAATATGCGTCCTGCTGTGACAGCTATAGGACCACTTTTTACTATATTGATGGAATCACTTCAAGTGTCTAATACGCAGATGAGTCTATTAACTTCCATTCCAGTGTTTTGTATGGGGCTCTTTGCAATAGTTGCTGTTCCGCTGCAACGAAAGTTTGGTACGAAGACGGCGATCATGCTACTTGTCATAATCGTCGCATTCGCAAATGGTTTGCGGTTTCTAAAGGAAAGCTATCTACTGCTTGTGGTCACAAGCTTCGCGGCTGGTTTTGCCATTGCGATTATCGGGCCAATTCTAAATGCCTATATTAAGGAGAAATTCCCAAATCGCTTTGCTACAGTCGTTGGTGTTTATTCTTTCGGAATTGGAACGGGCGCCACATTGAGTGCGTCATTGACCGTGTCATTTTATCATCGTTTTAACCAAAACTGGACGGTAGCACTCGGTAGTTGGGCAGTGCTTGCAGTTGTTGCACTCGTTGTCTGGTCAGTCGTTGTTCGAAAGGAGCAGGACAATACACAGATTCAAGGAGAGATTGCACAAGGAACGGCACGCAATCCCTGGAAAAATCGTCGTGCATGGACAATCTTATTTTATTTTGGTTTACAAACCTCATTATTTTTTTCGATGATGTCATGGCTATCGCCAATGCTACAGGATAAAGGTTTTTCACTTGTTACAGCAAGCTCACTTTTAACATGTCTGTCGATTGTTCAAATGATAGGCAATATAGTTATTCCGATGCTTATGGAGAAGTGGTCAAACCGTATCACATGGCTCCTTGCATTAGGTACTCTTGGTATCATAGGCTTTATATTATTGTGGGTAGGCGCAGGCCCAATGTTATGGATAGCAGTATTCATGATCGGTATCGTGTTAAGTGGTTTATTTCCAATCGGCTTATTACTACCTCTTGATGAAGCACGCAATCATGTAGAAGCAAACAGTTGGTCTTCAATGGTGTTATCAGGTGGCTTTATGATGAGTTCCATTATACCCATAGTAATCGGCTATTGTTATGATGTGACAGGTAATCACACATTTACGTATGTTATTTTTATCGCATTGATGCTTGGTATTATTGGGACAACATTTATGTTAAAGAAAAATATTTAAAAGACATGCTACAAATAAGTAGCATGTCTTTTCTTACCAATAAAGCAACTTCTGTGGGTAAATGTACATGAAATTGTATAGCTAAATAGCAATTTAATAGGTGTTTAGATAGAGGTGATTGGAGAGCAGTTTAAATGTTGAAACCTAAAACTCCAATAATAATATTATGTAAACTTGAAACGTGTGAAAACCTTGTTTATGATAGAAAAGGAGAAAGAAGCTTAATAGAAAGTTTTGGTGAACATATGCGAAAAAAGATGCTCATACTCGGAGCGGCAAGTCTGCTTTTAACAGGCTGTGGTGATCAATCGGTTGCTGAAATATTTCAATCAGAAAAGGCAGAGATGAAAACGGAAAAGCCAGTGAGTAATTCGGAACAAAAGATTGTACCAGAGGTAAAAGTCATTGGGGAGAACGGGATTGGTGCAGGTATTATTGTGAAAAAGGAGCCAACAATGCTCTATATCGTTACAAATGGTGCCCTTGTCGCTTCGAAGCCCACCGCTCTTGTTCAATTTAGTAATGATAAACTTGTTGCCGCTGATGTTTACTATATGTCTACTGCCCATAATATCGCCATTTTACAAGTTAAATACAAAGCTTCGGTAAATGTTCCTGTTGTCTATAATGGTGAACTAAATCGGCTAGCTGTTTACGTGGACGGTTTACCACACACAATCAATAAATATAGCGATAAAGTAGCTGCCTATTATGTAGATGCGGATGAAGAATTACCACTGGGTAGCCCAGTGATGGGGGCTGAGAATGGCGAAATCGTGGGCATTTATTTTAATCGTCAGCACGAAGGTGTTTCCCAACCATACATACTGCCATTTAAAGATATCGTACAGTTACTAGATGAATGGATCGCAAAGGGAATGAGGCCAAAGGATCGTTTATCACAATCCAAGAACTTATATGCCTATATTGAAGAAGGCGATAAAGAGGCCGTCAAACAAGCAGTTGATAAGTACGGTAAGAATGTTTTTGCCTACAATTCTGATGAAGTGAAAATCTTTATAGATACATTTCATGAGCATTTAAAAGCTGCCGTCTTAATCGATGATGCAAGCGTGATGCAAAATTTAACAGGCGCAGAAGATTTGCAAAGTACTTTGGATGGTATGGTGGCTTACTATGCATCAAAAAATGCAAAAATCCACTTCTCCAATACGACCATTAAAAGTATGGACTTAGTAGGACAAAATATTGTTGTACGTGCAAAAACAGAGTATGTGCTGACAAATTCAGCGGGTCAGGAGGCACTTGCCAACTCCCTGATGAGATATGAAATTTTCAAAAATGAACAGGGCGAATATAAGCTTATTCGTCTTACTGCTGAGGAGTGAGTAATACAATGGAGCAAGCAAAACAAATGCTACAACACCACTTTGGCTACGATTCATTTCGCATCGGACAGGCTCAAATTATAGAGCAGGCCCTAAGCGGTCAGTCAAGTCTTTGCGTTATGCCAACAGGCGGTGGGAAATCCATCTGCTATCAAATACCTGCCCTTATGTTAGAGGGGATTACGATTGTCATTTCACCGTTAATTTCGCTTATGCAAGATCAGGTAGAATCGTTACGTGCAGCAAATATTCCTGCTGCTTATATTAATAGTACGTTATCCACTCAAGAAGTGGATGAAACGATGCAGTTAGCGAGTGCAGGTTATTTAAAGTTGCTCTATATTGCACCCGAGCGACTAGAGAGTACATCGTTTTTACAGGCACTCTCTCATTTCCATGTCCCTCTACTTGCTGTTGATGAGGCACACTGTATATCGCAGTGGGGTCATGATTTTCGACCAAGTTATCGTGCCATTCAAAAATTATTTACATTGTGGCCAAAAAAGCCGACAGTTTTAGCACTTACAGCTACAGCGACACCAGCTGTGTGTGAGGATATCCGACAGTTATTAGATATTGATGAGTATGCGACAGTCATTACTGGATTTGCACGTGAAAATTTGTCTTTTTCAGTGTTAATTGGTGAAAACAAAGAGCGTTATATTAAAAATTATCTAGAAAAAAACGAAAATGAGGTGGGCATTATTTATGCGGCGACCAGGAAAGCGGTAGACGGGTTGTATGAGCTGTTATCTCGCTTTGGCGTATCTGTCGCAAAATATCATGCGGGCCTACCTGAGGACATGCGTACATCTGAGCAAGAACGCTTTTTAAAGGATGAGGCACGAATCATGGTCGCAACCAACGCGTTTGGCATGGGGATCGATAAAAGTAATGTACGTTTTGTTATACATTATCAAATGCCGCGTAATATGGAGAGCTATTATCAGGAAGCGGGTCGTGCGGGTCGTGACGGTTTGCCAAGTGCTTGTATGCTGCTTTATGCATCTGGGGATGTACAGACACAGCGTTTCCTAATCGAGCAAACACAGGATGAAACACGCATTGCGCAAGAATTAGCAAAGCTACAAATTATGGTGGATTATTGTCACACAGAAAGTTGTTTGCAAAATGCTATTTTAACGTATTTTGGCGAGGTAGCAGGGGAGCCGTGTGGACATTGTAGTAATTGTATTGATGGACGTGAGGTCAAGGATGTAACGCTAGAAGCGCAAAAAGTATTAGCTTGTGTAGTGCGTATGGGACAAAAATTTGGCAAAACAATGGTGGCACAGGTATTAATTGGCTCCAAAAACCAAAAAGTCTTGGAATTTGGCTTTACTAGACTTTCGACATATGGCATCTTAAAAGGCCATTCTTCCAAGGAAGTATCGAACTTTATTGAGTTTTTAATTGCAGAGAGATTACTCGCTGTGAAACATGGTACGTTCCCAACGATTTATGTTTCTGAAGATGGCAAGGCAGTGCTTCTTGGAGAATATCAGGTAATGCGCAAGGAAGCAGTCACTGTACGTAAGCTTGCAGAGAATGATCCATTGTTTGAGCATTTACGCTTGTTGAGAAAAGACATTGCTGATGAGGAAAGTGTTCCCCCGTTCGTTGTGTTCTCTGATAAAACATTGCGGGAGTTATGTGATCAAAAGCCAACAGAGCTAGAAGGGCTTCGCAATGTGAGTGGTATTGGAGAAGTGAAATTTGAGAAATATGGCAAGCGTTTCTTCGATGCACTACAAGCTTTTACGGAATAAAGGGATGAATTCGCTTATTTACTATACATGCACCTTCAATAAAAAGGTATATGGTGTGAAAGATTTTTGTGTTGCATGTGCGACATGTTCATGATTGCAAATAAATAAAAATTAACGTTAAATTTACCAGAAGCTGGCGGCTCTATATGTTTGGAGGCAGCCAGCTTCTGTATATATGAAAATCTTCGAGTTAAAATCTAATTTTCTTCCGGAACTTAGTCTACAATGCTTGGAACTGTTTTTTTACCTGAATGTTACAGGATCCTCCGTGATAACAAATCACAGATTCGATATCAAAGCTCAAGAATTTTTTCAACGAGAGGCGTGCGGTGTTGATATCTAACATTGTTTGTAGTACTGGACCTCTTAAGAAACCGCCAGAACATATCAAGGCATCTCCCGCAACAAGCGCTTTACTCCGCTTTACATATAAACTAATATGCCCGGGTGTGTGCCTAGGTGTATGGATAACTTCAATTCCCCCGAAATGAAAGTGGTCTAACAGTTTCATTTTTATGATAATTTTAAATGCAGGTCAAAACAAAAATGTTTGATTGTAACATAAATAAATATTTTTTTAATATATTTTTATTAGTGTATTAAGCTGATTTTTGTGTTTTTTAAAGCTTGACGAGTGGGCTTTAAGACAAATAAAAAGAATCCATTTTCATAATGGATTCTTTTTCAGTAGATGTAAGACAGAATTTTATCAACGATGGTATTTCCTGCACACTTGGCTTTATTTCTCCCAATGTTGCGCGATAAATGTATCACGTCCTGAGGTAGTACGATCCTGCTTATAATGTTCGGGTTCTTTTTTATAATAATCCTGATGGTAATCTTCTGCTGGATAGAAGTGTTGGGCATCACGAATAATGGTTACAATAGGCTTATCAAAGCGACCACTTGTAGCTAGCTTTTCCTTCGATGCTGCCGCCATGTGCTTTTGTTCTTCCGTATATGTAAAAATCGCTGTCGCATAAGAAGCACCACGGTCATGGAATTGACCAAATGCATCGGTTGGATCAATTTGCATCCAGTAGATATCCAATAGCTGTTCATAGCTAAAAATCGTTGAATCAAATTCAATTTCGACCACTTCTAGATGGCCAGACGTCCCTTTTTTGACATCTTCATAGCTTGGGTTTTCTACATGGCCACCCATATAGCCAGAAGTGACCTTATGTATACCATCCCACTCAACGAACGGCTTTACCATACACCAAAAACAACCGCCAGCAAATGTAGCTTTTTCAATCATTACACTCATCCTTTCTTTCGTGAAAATAGTATAGCATTTTTTAGCTCATTACTGGTAATTTAGGTGTAGAATAACGGGTAGATAGGTTTTAAGGGGTTACAAGAATAAAAAATGAAACTTTACTTACTATCAATCGTTAAAATAACTATAAAAAATAGAGGAGTTATGGAGTTATGGAAGAGGAAGAATATACAAGACGCTCGCAACGTCCAAAAAAACGCCGTTTACGGAAAGCTAGAGCAATATTTACGCTTTTACTACTATGTGCCGTAGTAGTAGCTGTTTATTCAGTTATGCAATATCGAAGCGGTTTAAAATTAGCATCGGCTACAAAAGTGGCACAAGAGGATTTTACAGGTGATCAAGTACAATGCGATATTGAAAACTATTTGTTATTAGGCGTTGATACACGTGGTGAAGAAAAATCACGTACAGATACAATGATGGTACTATCTTGGAATAAGACAACGAATGATGTGAAACTTGTGTCGTTTATGCGAGATATTTATGCGGATATACCTGGCTATCAGTCCTATAAATTAAATACAGCATACTATTTAGAGGGTGTCCAACTCTTAAAGGATACAATTAGCAATATGTTTGGATTACCAATTCACCATTATGCACTTGTCGATTTTAAAAATTTTGAATCACTCGTTGATATTTTAGCACCAACTGGTATTGAAATTAATGTAGAAAAGGATATGTCCGAAAAAATCGGCGTTACACTTACGCAGGGCGTGCATAATTTAAACGGTCAGGAATTACTCGGTTATGCTCGATTCCGTCAAGATGCTGAAGGAGACTTCGGACGAGTGGCACGTCAACAGAAAGTAATTGAAGCATTGAAAAATGAAATATTAGCTCCTCGTAACATCCTGAATTTACCGAAATTCGTTGGTGCTGCACAAGGCTATATAACGACCGATTATTCGTCAGCTGGTGAAATTCAGCAAGTACTGAAGATGGTATCTAAAGGAAAAGTATCGATTGAGAAAGCAACAGTGCCAATTGAAGGTAGTTATGATTTCCAAAACTTTAGCCACGCTGGCTCTGCCATCGTTATTGATAAAGAAAAAAACAAAGAATTTTTACGTAAATTTTTAGGCATTTCTTTAGAGTGATTTTTCGCAAAAACCAACATTATCCTGTAATATAAAGGGAGAGCAACTGGATTGGGGTGAGTATATGGAAAAAGAAAGACCGAAAGAGCGATCAAATTTATTTTCGACGAAATTTATTCGCTTTCTAGGTGGTAAAAACTTATTATTTACATTGTTTATTTTATTATTAGTCGCATGTGTTATTTTCATGTTTGATAAGGTTTCCTTCATATTTACCCCGCTTCAAGTATTATTCGAAGTGGTGATTTTACCAGGTGTACTGGCAGTCATCGGATACTATTTATTGCGTCCGTTACTAGCCATTTTAGAAAACTGGCGAATTCCAAGAATTTGGGGTATCTTAATTTTATATATTGGTGTTATTGGCGTAATTACTTTACTTGTAGTGCTTGTCTATCCATTTTTGCGTGAACAATTCACTAATTTAGCACAGGAATTCCCAGGGTATTTTATGGCACTAACGCAAAATATTGTGGATTACTTGAATAATACACGTATTAACGAGTACTTAGCTAACATTAACTTTAACTATGAGCAAGTTGTTACGAATTTTACAACTGATATCGTCGAAACAGTGAAAGATACAGCTGCCAATTTAGCGCAAGGTGTCGCTACAGGTATTACAGGCTTTCTATCAACTTTAACAGGAATCATTCTATCGCTTGTAACGGTACCATTTATTTTATTTTACTTATTGAAGGATGGCGAAAACCTACCGAAGTTTGTCATTAAGATTTGCCCACCACGTATGCGTAAAGGTTTACATGAGGTTTTGCACGATATGGACAAACAAATTAGTTCATACATACAGGGTCAAATTTTAGTATCCATGTGCATCGGGGCAATGGTAACAATGGGCTTCTTGATTATCGGCATGAAATATGCGTTGTTACTTGGTTTCCTTGCGATGATTACGAGTGTTGTGCCATACCTAGGGCCAGTTATTGCGATTACACCCGCAGCGATTATTGCGCTTGTGACATCGCCATTCATGCTCATTAAACTAGCGATAGTGTGGACAGTCGTTCAGCTAATTGAAGGGAAATTTATTTCTCCTCAAATAATGGGGAAATCATTGAGTATCCATCCGATTTCCATTATTTTTGTCTTGTTAACAGCAGGTTCGTTATTCGGCGTTCCAGGTGTCATCTTAGGGATTCCAGGATACGCAATCTTAAAAGTATTTGTAAGTCATATGTTTAGACTATTTAAACAGCGTTACAACCGCTATGAGGACGAAGAACGTCAAAAATATGATGTGTGAATGTAAACAGTTGCTACGACTTGTAGCAGCTGTTTTTTTATGAAATAACTAGAACCCTGCCGATTGAGTAGTGCCTTCAATAGCATCATTTTCTTGTATATTATTTAAAAAGAAAAATTTTGTCTTGTTTTGATTAAAACATAGAACTTGGATCAGACGGTATTTCGCTGCACCATATACATCGTAATCCTTTACTACAACTTGCTCGGTTAGGTACATGATATGAGCCGTATGCCTTTCGTAATTCTAAAGAGAACAAACGTTATTTCATTTTAGTTGGCTACTTATTACAGCTATAGCAAGACTTAACGGATAAGGCAATTGCACTTTATGTTCGACAAATATTAGGGTTACATAAAGCCCAAGAAGAAATACAAAGAAAAAAACGGCAAGAAACAATTCACAATCGACTAGCATTCATGATAAAGAATTGTATGAAATATTTTGCCAGTAAACAAAAGAAAAAGGTCCGTTCAAAAGCTGAAAAATCGGCAAATTGAACAGACCTAATATTGTTTATGGTTTTTATCGTTGTAGCTGTACTTGTACTTGTGCTAAACGATTAATGGCTTCTTGAAGTACTTCTTTAGGTTGTACTAAAGCTAAACGCAAATAGCCTTGTCCAGCAGATCCAAATACTGTCCCAGGAACTGTGACAACCCCTACTTGCTCAATTAGCTTGAATGCAAGTTCTGTGCAATCAACATCGTACGGATATTTTGCCCAGACAAACATGCCACCATCAGACGGCGCCGCATCCCAACCTAGGTCACGTAAGCCGTTCATCAATGTTTTATGACGCTCAGAGAATGTTGCGCGCAAGTTTGCTGTAATTTCCTCTGCGTTATCTAACGCGACCACTGCAGCGTCTTGAATTGGTTCAAAGATACCAAAATCTAAATTGGATTTAAGTTGCTTGATAATGGCAATGATCTCAGCGTTGCCGGCAATATAAGCAATACGTGTACCAGCTAAGCTAAAACTTTTTGAAAGTGAGTTAATCTCCATGCCAACTTCTTTTGCGCCAGGGGCTGATAGGAAACTAATTGGGCCATCTCCTGTAAAGTAAAATTCTGAATAAGCAGCATCATGTAAAACGATGACGTTATATTTCTTCGCAAAGGCAATCACTTTTGCAAAATAATCTAAAGAGGGCATTGCAGGGACTGGATTCCCAGGTAAATTTAAAATAAGTAGTTTGGCCTTTTGAGCAATCTCTTCCGGTACAGCATCTAAATCTGGTAAAAAGTCATTTTCAGCTGTTTGTGGCATGTAATAAGGTGTTGCGCCTGCTAGATGGATGCCAGCATCGTAGGCAACATAAGCAGGATTTGTTGAGAGAACAATGTCTCCAGGATCACAAAAGGCAATTGGTAAATGTACTAAACCTTCTTGAGAGCCAATGGTTTGGATAATTTCAGAAGCGGGATCTAAATCCACATTGCTGCGTCTTTTGTAATAACGACTAACAGCCTCATAAAATCGTTGTGTACCATTTAATGTGTAACCATATGACTCAGCTAGGTTCGCTCTAAATGATAAATGTTCACGAATTTTTTCATGGGGTGGGAGATCCGGGCTACCTAAACTTAAATCAATCATAGTCATGCCTTGTGCTTGTTGTTGTTTTGCAAAGTCTTTTAAATCTCCAAAAATAGCAGGTGTAAATAATGACATTTTTTTTGATGGTACGATTTTCAAACTAGTACACTCCTTATAGTTGTATATCAGAATAGTAGTACACATTTTATCATACTAAAGCACAGAAAGGGAAAGATATTCTGAAAAAAGAATATATTTTTATAATGGAGAAAATGAGCGTATAGACTAGCTGAAATATTTTAGTACTTTGGTTAAACTAAGAGAAATTAAATGTTATCCATGATGATAAGACGAAAATTTTATGAGAAATTCTGTTATCATATTGCTAAAGGAGGGGGGACTCTTATGAAGGTATGTTCGTTAAGTGGACCGAGCGGAACAGGAAAAAGTACCAGTGCGCTTGTCTTTGCGCATAGGGTAGGAATCGAGGCCATTATAGATGATGGTCTACTGATCGTTAACGGCGTCAAAGTAGCGGGTGTATCCGCAAAATTTGAGAAAAATACAATAACAGCGGTCCGACGCGCCATTTTTTCTGATGACGCACATTGTGAGGAAGTAAAAAAAGCACTTGATACATATAAAGTACAAGCAATTTTACTGATTGGTACGTCTGATAAAATGACGAAAAGTATTGCTAAACGATTAGAGCTTGGCCCAATCAGTACGTATTACTATGTTGAGAATGTTCGTTCACAAAAGGAAATCCAAAAAGCACGTTTTATTCGAGAAACGCAGGGTAAACATGTAATGCCTATACCATATCGTCAAGTTGAACAAAACTTCTTTAAACGATTCGTGCAAAAGGGCAAAGAGATTTTCTCCCCAAAACGTGAAAAAATTGGTGAAACCACTATCGTTCGTCCAGATTTTCAACAAGAATATATCGAGATAGAAAAACAAGTTTATGTGCAACTTATCACTTATAGCTGTCTACAACAAGAAATCGTTCACAAGGTGGAACAAGTGCAATTTATTCTTGGAGAACAGGCTAAAGCTAATATTGCCTTGCAGTTAAAGATGCCAATTGATTATCCGCTACGAGATCGACTGCATCAGTTACAAGAAGCGGTGCAGACAGCTTTTTATCAGCATTTTGGCTACGAACTCGATGCCATTCATCTTCATATTAAGTCTGCAGTGTTAAAGAAGAAATAATAAAAACAGGTACGCTATTTGCCAGAAGGCAAGAAGAGTACCTGTTTTTTATTTAGATTTTAGATTGACGCTTGAATTGTGGTTGACGTTTTTCAACAAAGGCAGCACAGCCCTCTGAAAAATCAGTTCCTACAAATGGTGTAGAGCCTTCCCATAACTTCGGTACGCTATCTACGCATTCTTGTACAGATTGCTTTACAGCGAGTAAGGATTCAGGAGACATACCAGCGACAAGCTTCCCCATACGAATCATGTACTTGTTTATGTCCTTTTCAGCGACTAAATAGTTTAACAGTCCAAGTTTGAAGGATTCTTCTGCTTTAAACATACGACCTGTAAATACTAGATCCTTCGTTGTAGACGGGCCAACAAGCTGGACTAAGCGTTGAGCAAATTTGTTATTGAGGGTAATACCTAATTTGCCCACAGGAATACCTAATTTTGCTTTTTCAGAGCCAATACGGATATCACAGGCTAATGCGAGTTCTAAACCAGCCCCCATTGCAGGCCCATTAATGACACCGATTGTCGGAATCGGTAATCGTTCAATTGTTGAGATTGTTTTTTCCATATGTACAAACGCTTCTTCTGCTTTTTCAATGGAAATCGCGTTGAATTCTTTAATATCGGAACCTGCTGTGAAGTTTTCACCAGAACCTCGTAAAATAAGCACTTTATTTTTAGGATTATCCAATACTTGTAGCGAAATCTTGGCTAATTGATCCCACATATTTGCCGTTAGTGCATTTTTTGCTTGAGGACGGTGGATTGTTATAATGGCAAGTCCAGCAGTTTCCTGATAGATAATTTTAGCATCCTCTGCTTCAAGTCGTGTCGTTCTTACTTGCATAATTAAAAAGCCCCCTACATTAAATGATAAACTTATTATATAACACAAACAGTAATAAACACTAAATTATACGAATTTTCATGTAAATTTAGCCTGTTATACAAGAAAAGAGTCATATTGAAGAGATTGTACTACAACAGGGATACGTAGATTTACTATTGTAATAAAGCAAAAGATGTGAGAAACTCTTTTGAGAACATTTGTTTCTTTATAATGAAAGGGGCATTTGCATAGTAGAAGCGGTGACGTTATCAACACTACAGATTATCCGACATTAAGTTTTATAAAAATATACATTACACACACCTCAAGTTAATATAAAATAGAAGATAAATACCTGCACCAGCCAATAAGGAGGTCTTTAGATGATTACTTTAAGTGATGCTTGGGAAAGTTACATATTATTATTAAACTCTTTGAAGAAAAGTGCCGCAACGAAAAAGCAGTATAATATGGATGGGAAGCAATTTTTAGCGTTTGCTAGTGAGGAAAACTTTCTGTTTTTGGATAATCAATTTCAAGAATTGTTATTTGCATATAGTAATTATCTGAAGGAAACGTATTCGAATGTGAATACGTACAACCATAAAATTGCTACACTTCGTAGCTTTGTGGAATTTGTATTTTTACGAGAGTGGGTGGAATCATTTGATTATGAAATCATTTTACAACCCAAGAAAAGAGGGAAAGAGGCATTAAGAGTACTGTCCAAAGAACAGTTAATACAAATAGTAGATGTATGGCCGACGTATTTTCAATTTGCAAAAACGAAGGAGCATGCCTGGTTAGCAAGAAGAAACGGCTGTATCGTACAAATGTTAATGGAGACAGGGTGCAAACCAGCGGAACTTGTGCGCATGAAATGGGCACATTTACTTACAGATGCATCGCTCATATATGTCTCAAATCAAAATGGCCGCAGAGAAATTAAACTTACAAATATTCTAATTGTGATGTTGCAGCAATACAAAGAAGTAACTGAAGAAATTCATCAGGAGGAGGTTGGGGAGTGGCTATGGGTAAGTGAAGCGAGCCAAACAAAATCCATCACTACAAAGACTGTGGAGCGCATTTTTCAAATGATTTCAAAGGATATTGGGACGGCTGTTCGAGCAACAGATTTACGTTATACAGTTCTGCAAAAGGGACTACAAAGTGAAAAAACAATTGAAAATATCCAACAAACGATGGGCTATGTACGGAAGTGGGTATTAACGGAAAGAGGCGAACGTTTTAAATAACGCGTGCAGAAATAGCTTTCATTAACCCGTATAAACCGATCAGTAAGACGCTCACCACAAGTTGAAAACATAGCACGAGTTAATGAGGTGGTCGATTAATATCAACTGGCCGTAAACGCCCGATTGGTTCAACTAACAATCAGTGGGGAATGAAGAATACCCCACTAATTGAGTTTCACTCTACGAATCGCTGCACGCTATTTTACAAGTGATTCAAAGCTTTAACACTTACCTTCACTGATAAATCGTGTTTACCGCCTGTATAAACACCTTCGACAGGGCTTATATCTGAGTAATCACGTCCAATACATAATATGATGTGATTTTCTAGTACTTCCACATTATTTGTTGGGTCTAAACCAATCCATCCAATACCGGGAATCATTACTTCTACCCAAGCATGTGTAGCGATATCGCCGATTAAGGCAGAGTTTTCATCACCGTATAAATAACCACTAACATAACGTGCGGGAATGCCCTTTGCTCGTAAAACGGCAAGCATCACATGCGTGAAATCCTGACAAACACCTCTTTTAAAAATGAAAGCCTGACTTGCTGTAGTGGTTACATCCGTTGCTTCTGGGTCATATTCAAAAGTTGAATATATATACTGCATTAAATTAAGAGAAAACAGCACTGGATTTTCAGCATGACCAATCGCATGATAAACATCCTCTAACTGTGCTTCTGTCATAAACGTAAAGTTAGTTGACTTTAAATAGGGTAAATAATGCTCATAAAAAAGTTGAGAATGAAAAATTGTCTGCATCTCTGGTGAATATTGAATACGGTGAATAAATGGCGCTCTTTGAATACTAACAATAGATGTCGTCTGAATTTCTAGTTCTTGATGTTGCTCTGGGATATAAAAAGTTCCGACAGTGTTTCCCCAAATATCTAAATGCTCACGCGTGAGTGAAGAAGGTGTAATTGTAATACGATAGGTTAATAATCGCTGCCGTTCATCGCTCCGAGGCTTTAAGCGGATTGTGTTCAAACTTTGATCGACTTCAGACTCATATTGAAAAATATTTGTATGCTGAATTTCAAATTTCATAGTGTCCGCTTCCTTTGCATTACTGATTTGCTTGTTGAAAGGGAGCTGAATATTGTTCCTTTCATAATTGTGCGCTGGGTTCATATAAATGATAAATTGTTGCAAATGTATGACTAAAATCAATGCATTGCCACAATCTTTCCTCCATTGAAAAAATAGCTTCTTCTAATGTAATCGTCAATACGTCTATATTAATCATTGCTACTAATAACGCTTTTAACGGATTATTGACTGCTAAAAATCGAGCAGATAGATGATCTTTTTCAATATGCATAAAGGCCTCTTCTAGTTTTTTAAAACAAAACATTACTGAGCGTGGAAAATGTTCATCATGTAATAGATATTGAATGACACAAGCCAAGTTAGTTTGGCGATGCTTTCGTAAGTAAGATTCTGTCGCTTTCGATAAATCTAACAGAAACGCTCCGTCCACTTCTTGTATGGAATTTGCCATCTGTTTTTGTTGCTCCAGCATAATTAATGCCATACGAATCGTTTTTTCCGCCCGTTCAAGCCATTTTCCGACTTGCATAAAATAAAAAGGTAAATCCCGATCCATGGCACCTTCAATTAACCCTGTTATAGTCAAGGATGTCTTCCGAACATTTTGTAAAAAATAATTAAGCGATATGAGTGGAAAAGGTTTTTCACGTTCAATAATTTCTTGCTGCAAATATAAATAAAAAGAGTTCTGCAATTCCCAAAGCTCGATTGGGATACTATCTCGTGTTATACGCGCATTTTCTCGAATTGCACGCAATGTTGCAAGGAGGGCATTACTATTTTTTTCGGAAAATAATAGATACTCAATAAGTGGATTGACACGTCTGGATTCATAATACGACATAAATTCTTCTTTTGATGCACAAATATCTAATATGGCTTCCCAATGATCGATATATTCATTTTCCTTCCCAGATTGCTCCAACATATTCAACAGCTGTACTTGTAATATATGTGCGTTAGTTTCTGTTCGTTCGCTATATCTTGCCATCCAATATAGTGCATCCGCTACTCGACTTAGCATGCTGTATTTCCTCCTTTAATATCCACGTATCTTTTGCTCCTCCACCTTGTGAGGAATTGACAACTAATGATCCTTCTTTTAGGGCAACACGTGATAAACCACCAGGTAGTACATAAATGTCATCACTCTTCATTACGTACACACGTAAATCTACATGACAAGGATAAAATCGCCCATCTTGATAAGCCGGGGCACGTGACAATTGGATAGTTGGTTGAGCAATGTATTGATGAGGATTTTCTAAAATTTTCTGCCGGAAAAGGGCTATTTCCTCGTCACTAGCGTGTGGGCCGATAAGCATATCATAACCACCGGAAGCACTGACATTTTTTACAACAAGTTCATGTAAATGATCGAGTACCCATGCACGTTGCTCATCATCATGTAAAAGATACGTTACCACATTTTCTAAAATTGGTTCCTCTTTTAAATAGTAACGAATCATATCGGGCACATACGCATATATGGCCTTATCATCCGCTACGCCATTACCTACAGCATTTAATAAAGCAACATTCCCTGCCTTATAAGCCGCCATGATATTGGCTACACCTAATAAAGAATCCTCGCGAAATACTGTTGAATCTAAAAAATCATCATCAATTCGGCGATAAATAATATCTACCTGCTCTAGCCCATAGATTGTCTTCATGTACACCATATCACCCTGTACAATCAAATCTCGCCCTTCTACAAGCGGAATATTCAGCTGCTGTGCTAAAAAGACATGATCATAATAGGCTGAATTATACATGCCTGCTGTTAATAAGACAGCTTTAGGGTCAGCGCTCGCATCTAACTTACGAGGGCGATGTGCAAGGAGTGCCTTTTTCATAAGCGCCATCTGTCTTTCGAGTGAAAGAATTGTATGCTTTGAGAAAAATTCAGGATACACTTCCTTCATGACATATCGATTTTGGAATACATACGACATGCCTGAGGGATTACGTAAATTATCTTCTAACACACGATACACACCATTTTCATCGCGAATTAGATCGATACCAGCTAAAAAAATATGATTATCAATGGGTACTTGTACACCTAGTATTTCTTTAAAATAATATGGATTGCTCTCTACGAGCCATTTCGGAATGACATCATCCTGTAGTATACACTGTTCATGATAGACATCATGTAAAAAACTATTCAAGGCTTCAACACGTTGTTTCATACCCGCTTCAATCACTGCCCATTGCTTATTAGGAATGATAATTGGTACAAAATCGAAAGGCATTGTTCGCTCCGTTCCACCTTGTGCACCATATACAGTAAAAGTAATACCTTGTCTCAGGAAGCTCGATTGGGCTTGTTGATTTTTCTCTTCTAGCTGTTCTTTTGAAAATGCGCTTAATTTACGATGGAAGGACCGGTAATGTGGTTTGGGTTGATTACCATCCAGCATTTCATCAAAAAACAAACCGGATTCGTACAATTTCATAGGTGAATCGCCTCCAAATTTAAGTAGTAGTGACAACATGTTACACTAGTAAGAAATACATAAAAGGAGCTAGTAAAATGACAATTATTAATTTAATGCAAGCATATGAGCTGGACAAGCTTTCAAAACTAGGTTTAACAGAAGAGGAGATAATACGCACTTTACAATCTGGAGATGTATCAGCATGGCAGGAAAAGGTTCCTCAATTTGAATTTCATGAAACTAAAGCACTCTTTCAAGAAGAAGAACATTTGTTCCTAGATGCGTTGCATGGCAATTATCGTGTGAAGTATGTAACATTGCCAGGAATTCAACGTTTACTACAACTTCGCTTTCAACTAGAAGAAGGTGAGGATTATCAATTATTAGAAACAGGCATTCAATATTTGTCCTGTAATGAGGAGATCGTGACGAAGCTACAAAATATGCTATCAGCTAATTGGCATCTTATAAAACAAGTTGATGGAACATATAGTATTTTTGTAAAACAATTACAATGAACCAAATAATGCCACTCGTGTTATGAGACGAATCGACACGTATAGTTATCCATCTATTTGTTTTTCAAATCGTCTCACAGCATTTTTCCATCCTAGAGTTTAATATTCGTATAGTTGGCTATTTATGCTTAAAATCAAATTAATTTTATAAAAAGCAACAAAAAGATGGTTTTCTAGAGACTTAGAAATCCATCCTTTTTTCATCGCAAAAACAGAACATTTGTTCTGAGTGGTAAAAAAGGGCACTTTTTTTACTATAAAGTTCCCAAATTTATATTTGGGAACGTTTTTTCATGATAAAATGGAGAATAAAGAGGTGATTTTATGCAAAAAACACAACTCCCAAAAATAATAAAAGATTTCCTGGTGTATTTATCAACCATCAAAGGGAAATCACAGCGAACGAGAAAGGAATATGAATACGATCTTACATTGTTTTTTCGTTTCCACATGGCCATACAAAATGACATGGATATAACACAAATCGCTGAAATAAATATTGCGACTATTACAATAGAAGAAATCCGTGAAATTACACTGGAGGATTTGTATTTATTTATGGAGTATTGTGAAGTGCAACGTCAAAATTCAGCTTCTGCTAGAGCGCGAAAAGTTGCGACATTAAAATCGTTTTTCAAATACATTAAAGGAAAACGTCGTCTCCTTGAGGAAAATCCAGCAGATGAATTAGAAACACCTAAAATTGCACGTAGGAAACCAGTTTATATGAATATGGATGAGGCAACTCAATTTATAGATGGAATTCAGCCGAATCGTGCTTCACCTCGAAACTACTGCATGATGATGTTTTTCTTGAATCTAGGTATTCGAGTAACGGAGCTTTGTCAACTAAATAAATCATCGATTCAAGGTCGGTACCTAACCGTTATCGGGAAAGGAAATAAAGAGCGTACCGTTTATTTAAACGATAGTTGCATGCAGGCTCTTGCTGATTATGAGCAAAGTGGAAAGACAGCTTATAAAGAAGAAGGTGATGAGCCGCTGTTTATTTCTCAAAAGGGTACACGCTTTACACGTCAAACAGTTGCCAAGATTGTTAAGCAAATTAACAAACAGTCTGGACTACAAAAGGAAAGACTGACACCGCATAAGTTACGCCATACATCTGCAACAATGATGTATAAGGCAGGGGCAGATATACGAAGTCTTCAGCATATTCTTGGGCATTCAAGTGTTGCGACGACTCAAATATATACACATATTGAAGATGAAGAGTTGCAACATGTACTTGAAAATAATCCGTTTAACATTGTTCGTGAAAGCGATGGTCGTATATGACTATCGTTTTAATTTTTGAAAATACCAATAAATTAATTGACGAACGGACCATTCTGTTATATATTAAATAAAAATAAAACAAACTGTTATAAAACAGTTTTACACCTAGGAGGACTTTATTATGTCAAAGTATCGTGATGGATATGAATTTTATTGTGAAATGTGTGAGCGTTACGGTTTGGAGCCAATCTCATTCCGTTATTATGTAATCCAGCTATCACAGGAGCAGTTGTCTGCATATAACATGCAGGCTAAGCAATTAGGCATCTAATTATTATTGCACTAAAGGAAGTGATTACTACGGAAGTCGATGCGGATATTTTATGAAAAGCCCAGCCATACTAATAAATATGGACTGGGCTTTTATATTTTTATAAGAAATATCTGAAAATATATTATTGACTTAGTAATCATGCTGTTATATATTATTTATACAAATTAAATTCTGTTATAGTACAACGAAAGAAATTGAAATGTTACAGTATCTCATCGGGTTTGACCTTTGTTTAAAGAAATCCTAGCAGTTGATTTGGTACCAATTAATTTCTACTATATAGAATACTACTACGAAGCAGCGTTACTGATGAAAGGAAGTTATTAAGATGGCAGACTATCGAAAAGGCTATGAATTTTACCGACAAATGAGTGAGAAGCATGGTTTGGAACCAATCAATTTTCACTACTTTATTTTAAATTTATCGCAAGAACAATTAGATGCCTATAATGATGAACATGCAAAAGCTACGGGAGTTGAAATTGAATATGAAGTTTTCTAACTTGTGAAATGCCTTACTGACAAATGTGACAGTAGGGCATTTTCAAACGATATATTTTTCATGACAAAAAGACTGGTTTTCACATAACGGATAGTGCTAAGGTAATTGTTTTGTCTGAAAAAAAGTTGTAAAAAGTACTTGAAAGGTCATTGTTTTTTGTCTAAATTATAGAAATCTATGAAATGTTGAAGATACAGTTTTTAGATTTGGGTTGAATTAACTGCTTTTCTAAGACTATAATATAATTACATAAAAAAGGGCGATATACCGCAACTTTATACCTCTCTATATACATAAAGCAAAAGTACCAAACCCTTCTTATTTCAATGAACGGAGAATGAAAATGATGAATATCACGCCTGGTATTATAAATCAAGTTAACTACAGCCTGAAAGAATTACAAGATATTTTTTCAGCAATGAACAGTTCAATCATTGTAGCGATTACAGATCGAACAGGGAAAATCACTTTTGTTAATGATCATTTTTGTAAAATTTCTAAATATATGCGTGAAGAATTAATGGGCCAAGATCACCGTTTACTCAATTCAGGATTCCATCCAAAGTCTTTCTTCAGAGAAATGTGGAAAACAATAGGAAAGGGGGACATATGGAATGGCGAGGTATGCAACCGGGCTAAAGATGGTAGTCTTTACTGGGTAAAAACTACGATTATTCCTTTCTTAGATGATAATAACAAACCATATCAATATATCGCTATTCGCGTCGATATTACCGCACAAAAGGACATTAAAAAGATAACACACATTGCCTATCACGATGAATTAACAGGACTGCCAAACCGTCGTAAACTAGAGCAGCGTTTAGAAAATGAATTCCATCAATCTCGACGTACAGGAGAGAAGTTTGCGTTATTTTTCATTGATGTGAATCGTTTTAAAAACATTAATGATGGATTGGGTCACATCATCGGAGACATGTTCCTAGTAGAAATGGCAAACCGTTTACGCAATATTGATCATGCTGCCAATTCTTTCTATCGTTACAATAGTGATGAGTTTGTCATGATTTTAAATGATGTCAATCGAATCGAAGAGAAGGCAAAGGAAATTATTAGTGTTTTCAATGAGAGCTTTATTGTAGATACGTATGAATTTTATGCAAGTATTAGTATAGGGATTAGTGTCTTCCCAGATCACGCAAACTCAATTGAAGAGCTGTTAAAAAATGCAGATATAGCGATGTATGCTGCGAAATCTACACGTGGTAATCAGTACCGCTTATATCGCCCAAATATGGATGAGGCGAATGATAAATGGATATTACTAGAAACTAAACTACATCAGGCGCTTAAAAAAGATATATTAGAACTGCATTATCAACCGAAAATCGATTTAAAGACTGATAAAGTGGTAGGTATGGAGGCATTACTTCGTTGGTACGACCCTGAATTAGGACAAATGCCACCAGATCGTTTTATTCCGTTCGCTGAAGAATGCGGGCTTATTAATGATATTGGTGTATGGGTATTAAAGAAGGCTTGCGCGCAGGCCCGTGCTTGGAATCAAACATACCACTTAAACTTACGAGTTGCAGTTAATATTTCACCAATTCATATTAGTACCTTTGGCTTTGTAGACATGGTACGTGGAGTAATCGCAGAAACAAAAATAGACCCGCATGCATTAGAAATCGAAATTACTGAAATGAGCATGCTTGATTATACGGAAGACCTGATTAACACCATCGAGCAGTTAAGATCACTCGGAATCACGATTTCTCTGGATGATTTTGGGACAGGTTATTCATCGCTCAATTACTTAAAGAAATTCCCGGTAGACGTGTTAAAAATTGATCGTGCCTTTGTACGAGACATTGTGCCTGAAAAATCAGGCATTGCGATGATTTCTGCAATGATTTCTTTAGCACATGCATTAAACCTCCAGGTAGTAGCTGAGGGTGTCGAGGAAGAGGCTGAATTAAATGTGCTACGCGAATATGGCTGTGAATTCGTACAAGGATACTACTTTAGCAAACCACTATCAGTGGAAGACTTCACAAATTCTATCTTAAATAATGTGTAGATAAACGAAGATGTGTAAATCAGCTTAATATTTGCGTTTTATAAAAGGAGTCCTAATTTTTATTGTCCCATTTTATGGGCATGAAAGTTAGGACTTCTTTTCATATGGGGAATAGCAATGAAACTTGACGTGTCACCTTTTGGTGTCCTATAATCATTATGACAACAAAAGGTGTCCTATTTGTTATTATGCAGTTTAATTGTTGACATTACAGGAAATAATAATGAAAAGGTGGGGGGATTTTGAACGAGAAAAGGCAAATGAGGGATGTTTATGACGCTGTTGCCGATCCAACAAGGCGAAAATTACTTCGAATGTTGGCAGATGTTGAAGAATTACCCCTACATGAGCTTACAGTTCATTTTCAGATGGGTCGTACAGCAGTTTCTAAGCATTTAGCTATCCTTAAAGCTGCTGATCTCGTAATTGCTCGAAGGGTTGGTAGAGAAACAAGGTATCGGTTGAATGCCGCTCCTTTGAAAGAAATACAAGATTGGGTATCTTTTTATGAAGGATTCTGGAAAGAAAGAATTGTTAAATTAAAACTTTTATTGGAGGAAAAAAAATGAAAGCAGATGTATCATTAGATTTTCAATTTACAAGTACAATCGAGCAGGTGTGGAACGCTTTAACAGATTCGGATACTCTTGCGCAATGGATATGGGATAATGACTTTAAACCAGGCGTTGGACATAAATTTCAGTTTCGTGCAGAGCCTTCCGAATGGTGGGATGGAATTGTAGATAGCGAGGTGCTCGAAGTCGACGAGCCTAATAGATTATCTTACACTTGGGTAAGTGCAGGAGAAAGCACGACTGTTACTTGGACTTTGAAAAAAGGCTCAGATGGAACTATCCATCTCCATCTCGATCAAACTGGATTTAGTGAAGCAACAAAAGCTCGCAAGGGAGCAATCGAGGGAGCTAAATATGCTTGGACGAACATGGGGGAGCAGCTCGAAAAAGTGTTAACAGCACAGTAAAAATGTTTTCTTCATCCTCTATGATCTGCTTTTTATGACAAGCCTTTTAGTCGGTACTTGCATAATCAATCAAATAGAAATTGATCCCGCATGAACGGTCAGTAATTTATCTGTTCCGAGAGCGAAGCGTCAGGTACAAGACGCATACCTCAAGTTGAAAAATGAGAACGAGTACACGAGATATGCGATCAACTGACCGTAAAAGCCCGATTGGTTCGGGGCAACAGGATGTTTTATGTGCGAAAGCGAAGCGTCAGCAACAGGATGTTGATCACACAAGCTTTTTCACAGGATGTGAAGGTTTTAGCTTGTGTTCCTCTATTTAATGTGGGGGATAAGGAAAACCCCACTGATTGAAGTTTCACTTTATAATTATACAAATAAACCATTCTTCAACAATAGGGCGCAATTCCGTAGCAAGAATTGTGCTCTATCTTTATGAGAAGGGCGCATTTCTGAAGCAAGAAAGGCGCCCTTCTTATTTCTCACCATATGGGATAACAGAAATTAAAAATAAACGAGCAATTATCTGGAGTATAATTGCAGCCAGTATTCTTTAAAAGATCTTCAACAATCAGGCGCTTTTCCGGAACACGGAAAGCGTCATTTTACTGGAATAAAGAATTGCGTTAAATAAATTGTAATTTAGCAAACGTCGCAGGATGGTTGTAGAAGCTTATATAATACAACAAATTCATTTGAAGTTTTACTAACATGGCTATACTAAATTTAGAGAATGGAGAGAATATCACTATGAAAATAAATCAATTAATGGCGAACAATATTAACAAATTAGATGCAGTACTACCAGTAGATAAATCGTTAGGAATAGCTGGTTTGTCGGGATCTGGGAAAACTACTTTTTGTCAAGCAATTGGTGAAGAATCCAAGAAACGTCTCGTATCCTTATTACCAAAGGCAGAGTATCAGTATTTATTTCCTGATATTATGGAAACTAATTTCAGCGCCATCAAAACGGAAGAAATACCTCTCGTACTTTTTCTCGGAAAATCATCCATTTCTTCCAATCCGCGTTCAACAATCGGCACACATTCTGGTGTGTTTAAAGAAATTCGTGTTACTCTTGCTGAAAAATTTGATCTTTCACCGGAAGTTTTTTCATTTAATAATGCATTAGGCTGGTGTCCAGATTGTAAAGGTCGTGGAACGACTAAAAATGTCGAATGTAAAAAGTGTAAGGGGAAGCGCTATAATCCAGAAGTTGAGCAATATAAAATCGAATTATTTGATAAAGCACAGAATATTTCCGATATCAATGACTTAAGCATTGAAACCATATTTTCACTAGCAGAAGTTTTAAATATTAGTGAAGCGAAACAACATATTCTAAAAAATATGATCAATATGAATATTAGATACTTAACATTAAATCGCATTATGGGTACATTGTCAGGTGGAGAATTAACCCGACTTTACTTGGCAGAATTCATGGCCACAAGTGAAAATACAGTTATTATAATTGATGAAATCTCCGTGGGTCTTGATCACCAAACACTATTGAAAATTTTAGATGAGATTAAACAATTGGGGTATAAGAATCAAATTTTGCTTATTGACCATTCTGACACGGTGCTTAACACAGCGGAAGAGCAATTGTTCTTTGGACCTGGTAGTGGTAAATATGGTGGGAAAATTGTTGAAGAATCCCCACGTCCAAAACCAATCACTTGCGATAAAAATCAGGCAATACCAACAGAATACTATCAATTTCATGATCTTTACTGTCGTAATATTCAAATGGCTGAAATTCAGATTCCCAAAAATAGAATTGTCACTTTTACAGGGGAGTCTGGATGTGGTAAATCTACACTTGTCAATGCGTGTATGGCCAAAGATTTTCTGAAGCGCTATCCAAAAGATAAACTTGTCATGGTTGGTCAAGATCGAAACCAATCGATTACTAGTCGGTCAACAGTTGCGACGTTTCTTGATATTAAAAAGAAACTCACAAAATATAGTGAAGATATTGACGATATTTTTCAGCGCTCGATTGAAGATATTATTGATGAACTGCCAAATGAAGACATCGCTCATAAACGTTTGAGCTTATTGATCAAACTTGGACTTGGTTACTTGACATTGGAAAGAAAAACACAGTCTTTATCGACGGGTGAATTTCAATGTGTCCATTTAGTTTCTGAGCTGTTTGCCAACTCAAGAAACCCACATACGCTTTTTATTTTTGATGAGCCTTCAAAAGGTTTATCACAAAATATTTTAAATCAATTCATTGATAGTGTCAGGGGCATTTTGCAGGATGAATCTGTCTCAACGATAATGATTGAACATAATTTTTATATGCTAGAAAACTCTGATTTTATCGTTGATTTTGGTAAAAGACAGCTTGCACCTGTGGAGCACCTTGATGTTGTCAGTCATGATGATTATTATCGTCAACAAATCAGTATGGATAGCGTTGCGCCATTGCAAATTTCTTCAACTATCAATCAACAAAATGGCATTAACTACTTAAAAGAAAATCATATTGCCTATTTTAAAAATGCAGAAAACGTCTATAAGGGCGGCATCTTAAAAAGCTTATCTTCAATGGCTCGTTTGATTTATGGTGAATACGAATCCGATACAATTGCACCGGTCATCGCCATTGATCTGGAACGTCACTTGTATAGTCAATATAGTTTTCTCTATGAAATGGGTGGATTGATCAACCATATTATTGCGGCGCATCCAACCAATAAAGATACGAGAAGC
The DNA here is from genome assembly GCF_050272295.1 of Lysinibacillus sp. NPDC048646. Taxonomy (NCBI): domain Bacteria; kingdom Bacillati; phylum Bacillota; class Bacilli; order Caryophanales; family Bacillaceae; genus Lysinibacillus; species Lysinibacillus sp. NPDC048646. The sequence continues at coordinate 28,741 of NZ_JBNNLZ010000024.1, read as the reverse complement.
TTCGATTTTTATTATCAAGACAATCATTGTCCAAGCTGCTCTGGCCGTCGGGTGATTGAAAAATTTGATATTGATATTGTAATTCAGGACAAAACTGTGCCATTCTGGGATGGCCTATTGCATCCTGACGTCATGGAGGTATTAAAATATTATCAATATCCGAAATTACAATTCCTTTTTGATGAGATTAAGAATGAGCTCGGTCAGGATATAAGTAAAAGTTATAATGACATGACGGAAGCAGAAAAACATACCTTTTTATACGGGTATTGGGAAAAGTCATTCTATGATAAAGCAGGCAAAGCATCGAGGACTTGGGAAGGCTTTAATTTAATCATCGGGCGCTATATATTTGTATCGAAATCGATTATTAAAGAGCAAATGAAAGCATCCAAAGAGATGATTACCTGTCCAATCTGCCAAGGAACTGTGCTAAATCATCATAAAAAGCTAAAATTTGACGACATGGATATTCGTGAGATTATTCAGCAGCCTCTTGATCAAGTGATGAAAATAGTTGGCAAGTTACAGGTCCTAGAAAAAATGAAAGCTATTGTTGGCGGCGATATGGCTTTGACGGAAGATGTCTCTCTGTTGCCTAGGAATACACAAGTCGCTCTGAAAATGCTTGAACTAGAGCTGGCAAGCTTTGCCCACTATGAAATCGTTTTACAAAATGCCCTGCCATTCTGGGACAGTATTAGCGGCAATATTGTAACGATCAGCATGAATAATCGGATAACCATCTGTGATTTTGCCAATATAACCGAAACGAGAGAAACGATTATAGATAAGTATTTCACTAATGGAAAATACAAAAAATTGACGTATGTCTATGAAGCGTTAGGTTACAAAAAAATTGTCACCCTCATTAATAAGGTTAAAGCAAGTCATCCATGCCCATTCTGTAAAGGGAAGAAAGTAATTTCGGAAGATGGGCTCCATGATGGCGTTTATAAATTATCGGTACCCTGTGTTAGTTGTTTTGCAAGTGGCATTAATGATGAAGGGCGTAAGGAAATCGTCGAGGGCATTGACGTGCAAGCATGGCTAACTGGCAAAGTAAGTGATGTTGTTACTGAAAGCTTAAATCTTGAGGCTGTTGCAGATTTGCCAATTTTCAAGCGTATTCGTGAGTTGAATAAACAAGAAATGATGGCGATTTACCAATTTCTTGAACAAAATAATTAGAATTATAATTATATAAAAATCTAATTCAATAATCGCACGCTTTAAAGAAGTAACGGAAAAGCCTATTTTCTCTATTTTATTTACAGAAAAATTGGGCTTTTTATTTTAGAATTTCCTTATAACAATAGCTTTAGGATTCCTTAATTGAAGAACTGAAAGAAGTAGCATTGACGAGGAAGGATTAGATACATGAAGATTTAGAAAACCAACATGTACCTATGGCATGGTGTAGTCAATTATTATTAAAGAGTGTTTCACCTTACATACAACTACTGCCAATATATAAATAACTAGGAGACTAATAAAATTGCCATTAAAGTTGTTAAATAAATCATAATTTTTTAAAATTTCCTTTATTTATTGCAATATTAACAAATAAAATATAATATGATAATGATAATCATTTTCAATTAAAAAGGAGAGAGTTAATTGACGACCAAAAGACATCTTATAATTGGCATGCATTTAGCAGTAAATGGTGAAAATGGCAAGAAAGGCGCGTTTATTGATGAACATATTGCATTTGCACAACGTGCTGAGGCAGCAAAATTAGATTTTGTATTTAAGGCCGATTATTTAATAGCTCATCCGGAGTTAATGGCTAAAACAAAAGGAACAGCAGGGCTAGATCCTAGTTTTTTAATGGCAACAGTAGCAAGAGAGACTAAACAAATTGGCTTAGTAACAACCGTTTCAACATCATTTATTCCACCTTATATTATAGCACGGCAATTACAATCCTTGAATTGGATTAGTGAGGGGCGTTTAGGTTGGAACTTAGTAACATCAATTGATGGGGCATATAATTTTAGCAACGAGTTGATGCCCTCATCAGAAGAGCGTTATGCCAAGGCAACAGAATGTAAGGAAGTTGTACAGCAGCTATGGCATAGTAACCCTTATGAACTATTAGAGACAGACGGTAATTTAGAGAAGATTAATGAGCTTGTGAAGCCCATTAATCATGAGGGACAGTATTTTCATGTAAAAGGTCCATTAAATATTCCTATGCATCCAGCAGGTGATATTCCGCTATTTCAAGCAGGAGCATCGAATACTGGGCGTCAGTTTGCAGCAGCAGTATCGAATGCAGTTTTTGCTGCCACGCCAGCTATTGAAGTAGGTATTGAATTACGTAATGATTTACGCGAGCGCGCTATTATAGCAGGTCGTTCGGCAGATGACATTCGTTTATTACCTGGCTTGTATTTCTTTATTGGTGATACATATGAGGAAGCATTAGAAATGCATCGTAAAGCACATGAACATCTTACAACTGAACGCCGCTACAACGCTTTAGAATCTGTAATAGGCATGGACATTCGTCATTTATCTCTTGTGGATTATGTAACAGCAGCTATGTTGCCACCAGAAGATCAAAAAGTTCGTAGTAAAACGCATGCACAACTTGTGCGCCGTTATATCATTGAAAATGAACCGACTGTTGAAGAATTATTAGCACGCCCAGAAGTAATTGGCTCTGCACATTTGGTCGCAATTGGTACACCACAAGATATTGTGAATCAGATTGTGAATTTTTATGAGAAGGGAGCATTAGATGGCTTTATTGCTGTGCCAGGTGGTCCTGCAAAATCTTTAGATTTATTCTTTAGCGATGTTATACCGATGTTAGTAGAACGTGGTTTATTCCGAGCTGAATATGAAGGGAGCACATTACGTTCACACTTAGGATTAGATACATTATTACTTAATTGATAGAATTGAATAAGGCAAATATGTTGTGAATAAACACATTTGTCTTTTTGTAAGTTTTAATGATGTTAATTGATATTGATAAAGCGACCGTACTTGGCTCTTGTAATCATTCAAAAAATACATATTTTGTTGAATGAATGTATGAGTAAAGACAAATAAACAAAAAATAAGCCTGTTCAAATGAAAATTTGAGCAGGCTTTTAAAATGTTCTATATACGTTAACGTCTATATTGACTTCTTATATATTACTATTTATAATCAAATTAGTGAGTGAGTACTCACTTTTTTAAAAAAGGAGGAATAGAATTGTCTAATCCAATATTCGATGCAATCCTTGCTCAAGGACTTACAAAATGGAAGACGGAAAAGCAGAGAAGTGTTGTTGAGACGTCGATTAAAATGTTTGCTGAAAAAGGTTACGCCAATACATCGACCGCTGAAATTGCAAGGGCAGCAGGGGTATCAGAAGGAACAATTTTTAAGCATTTCGGAACAAAAGATCATTTATTACTTTCGATCATTGTGCCTTTTGTAAACGACTTTTTTCCTGTCATGGTCAAAGAAGTGCTAAACGATACTCTATCAGAAAATACAAAGACTTTTGAGCAATTTTTACGAGATTTATTAAAGAATAGAATTGCTTTTGTTACAGAAAATAAAGAAATATTTCAAGTTTTTATAAAGGAAGTTATTTATAGAGAAGAATTAAAAAGAGAGTTAGTGCCATATTTCAAAAAACTGGTTCCACCGTTATTTACAAATATTGTGGAACAATTCAAAGAAAGTGGAGAGTTGATTGATCTCCCAGCTGATCGAATCTTAAAAACGTTACTCACTTTATTGGGAGGATTTTTTGTTTCACGCTTTTTGCTTATGGAAAACTACATTATAAGTGAAGATGAAATTGAGGATGTTGTTCAATTTGTTATGAATGGATTAAGAAAAAATCAGACTGCTGAGTAAAACGAATTATTTGCATAGAAACTAAATATGAAGGGAGTTTTCATTTATATGGCTGTCATACAGATTGATCATTTAACAAAAGATTATGGTCATAATCGTGGCGTATTCGATGTTTCGTTCAAAGTAGAAAAGGGAGAAGTATACGGGTTTTTAGGACCAAATGGAGCAGGGAAGTCAACGACCATTCGCCATATTATGGGCTTTTCACGTCCACAAGTCGGGCAAATTTTCGTAAATGGAAAGGACAGTTGGAAGAAAGCTAGCGAGATACAGAAGGATCTTGGATACTTACCTGGTGAAATAGCCTTACCGGAATCCCTGACTGGAACAGAGTTTATTGACATGATGGCACAATTACGTGGCATCAAAGATATGAAATATACAAATTATTTAATAGAAAAATTTGAGCTAGAGCCGACTGGTAGCCTGAAGCGTATGTCTCTCGGTATGAAACGGAAACTCGCCATAGTCACTGCTTTTATGCATGATCCTGCGGTTCTAGTTCTTGACGAACCGACTAGCGCTCTCGATCCCATTATGCAAAATGTTTTTATTGAATTTATTAAAGAGGAAAAAGAAAAAGGGAAAACGATATTGCTTTCAAGCCATATCTTCAATGAGATTGACGCTACATGCGACAAAATTTCCATTATTAAAGAGGGAAGACTAATAACTACATTTGTTGCAGATGATTTGCGCCACAATGAGGACAAAACGTTTAAGTTGGAATTCAATACGAAAGAAGTGTTTGAACGTTTTAAGGGCAAGGTACCTTCTCATGAAAAACTAAATATAATCTCTCTAAAACCCCATAAAAACCAAGCTGAAGTTAGTATAAGCGATAAAGATATAAACTATTTTATAGCTTTTATAAGTGATTTCGATTTGAAGTTTTGTTCAGAAATCAAATTTACCCTTGAAGATTATTTTATGAAATTTTATGACCGTAATCCAAACAATTGAGGAGGGGGCAAACAAAGTGCCGTTAATTGAGATAAAAAATATGACCAAAGATTATGGGGAAGGACGGGGTATATTTGATGTCAGTCTCTCAATCGAAAAAGGTGAAGTTTTTGGCTTCGTTGGAACGAATGGAGCAGGTAAGACTACTTTAATCCGTCATATGATGGGATTTTTAAAACCGCAAAGTGGCAGTGCAACCATTAATGGAATGGATTGTTGGAAAGATTCAGCCGAAATAAAAAAAATGATTGGCTACATTCCAGGAGAAATTGCATTTACTGACGCGCCAACAGGAACAGAGTTTCTCAAAAGACAGGCGGAACTGTTAGGGCTGACAGATATGTCTTATGCAGAGTCAATTATTAAAAAGTTACAGCTTGATCCTACTGCAAATTTAAAAAGAATGTCCAAAGGTATGAAACAGAAAACAGCTATTGTTGCCGCTTTGATGGCTGATTCTGATATCTTGATTTTTGACGAGCCGACAACTGGACTGGACCCTCTTATGAGAGAGGTCTTTATAAATATTTTGGATGAACAAAAGGAAAAAGGAAAAACGATTTTCATGTCGAGTCATATGTTTGATGAAGTCGAACATACATGTGATAAAGTTGCGCTCATAAAAGATGGGAAAATTATTTCCGTTAAATCTACAAAAGAGATTAAATACAATGAAAATAAGGTGTATAAAATCGAGTTTACTTCGCATGAGGACTATAAGAAATTTTTAGCTGAGCCATTTGATTTTGCAGATAAACGTGAAAGTCTGAATCAAGTAATACTAAATGTGCATGATAGCCAAATTAATATGTTCTTTAAAACGTTAAAAAATTACAATATTAAGTTCATTTCAGAAATTAAATATACGCTGGAAAAATATTTTAATAGTTTGTATTAAGAGGAGGAGAAATGATTGTTAAGTAAAACTATTTTTAAACAAACATTAAAAGCGAATTTTAAGTTATGGATTATCTTCACAGTAATAACAAGTGTTATGCTTGCTGTGATGATTGCCGTTTTTGAACCAACTACGATATCTGGCGTGACAGATATGATAAAGGATACAGCACTTGGGGATATGCTGAAAAATACGACGTTCCTTGGCATGCTTGCTTCTACTTTCTATTCATTACATGGTGTCCTTCTGCCAGTCATTTTTATCATTATGACTGCAAACAGTCTAATAGCATCACAAGTTGATAGAGGATCAATGGCTTATTTGCTGTCTACACCTATTAAAAGAAGCACTGTTGTCCGTACACAAGCTTTTTATTTGATTGTTGCGCTTATGATGATGTTTGTCGTTGTAACTAGTTTGGGTCTTGCGTCAATTCAAATTTTTCAAAGCGATGTAGATATTAGTATTTCAGATTTTCTTATGCTTAACTTAGGTTTATTTTTATTAATGTTCGCAATTAGTGGCATTTCTTTCTTCTTTTCTTGTTTGTTCAATTTAACAAAGAATTCATTAGCTCTCGGTGCTGGAATACCAATCGCTTTCTTTCTGTTCCACCTAATGGCACAAATAAGTAAGAGTCTTGAAGGGATTAAATATATATCATTGAATACGCTTTTCGATACAGATGCAATTTTAAATGGAGATAGTATAGCAATCCAATTTATTATGCTTATTGGTATAGGTATAGTACTTTATGCACTTGGTATTCGTGTTTTTCAGCAAAAAGATTTACCGCTTTAAAAATTAGTAGCTAAGATTTATTTTTAACTACCGAAATAAATTATCAACAAGTTATTTGATTGTATATTTTAAGTAGGAGAGGGGAAAAGAAGTTATGTTCAAAAACAAATTGGTATGGTTGACACCTATCATTGCCTTGGCAGTTATATTTATCTTTTCACTAACTTTATTTCCATCTGTACAACCTAAACCGAAAAATTTGCCAATTGCAATCGTAAATGAGGATCAAGGAGTAGAAATTCCGAATCAACCAAAATTGAATATGGGAAAAACAATCGTTGAAATGATACAAACTACTTCTGAAACAACGAAGGATGAAGACCCTGCTGTAAAGTGGGTGAAAGTAAAAAATATAGAAGAAGTACAAAAAGGTTTAAATAATCAAAAGTACTATGCAGCATTAGTGATACCTAAAGATTTTAGTGCAAAGCAAGCATCTTTAAGTACACCAGAACCTTCTTCACCTGAAGTACAGATATTTATCAATCAGGGAATGAATACAGCGGCATCAACAATGGCAGGACAAATTCTCAACGGAGTAGTTGATAATATGAACAATAATGTTCGTACGCAACTACTAACAGGATTTGAAGCACAAGGCGTAACATTAACAGTAGAACAGGCATCAACCTTCGTGACACCTATATCAAAAGTTGTCACGAATGTGAATGAAATCGGAGAAAACAGTGCAAACGGCAATGCTCCCGTTTCTTTATTCCAACCATTATGGATGGCTAGTATGGCTAGTGCAGCCATTGTCTTTATTGCCGTAAGCAAAATACCAATTAGTACTCGAAAAGAGAATCTTGCTACAAAGATTAGTCAAATTTTTATAGGGGCAATTACTGCCTTTGTTGTGGGATTTGGAATTACTTGGATAGTAGATGGAATGGTAGGAATCAATATTCCTATGTTTATGGACACAGCCTTATTTTTAACTATTACATCTTTTAGTTTCTTTTTATTAATATCTGCAGTTGTTTCTTGGTTTGGAATTAAGGGGATAGCCATATTTGCCTTAATGCTATTCTTTGGGGGGCCATTACTTGCATTGCCTCCTGAAATGATGTCATCGTTTTACAAAAATTGGATTTATTCTTGGTTACCAATGCGATTTATGGTAGAAGGTCTCCGAGAATTATTCTTCTTTGGCAAAGGATTGACTTGGAACAATCCTGTAGCTGTCCTTACATGGATTGGATTCGTAAGCATGGTAACAATATTAGGGTCTGCTTTAAAAAGAAATACAGCAAAGGAACAAATTACAGAGGAAAAAATTGTAATATTACCCAATTCAAAAAGTTAAAGGTTTAGGTTTTGTGCAGAAGTGATAAAAAATTACGAGTGTGTTGATCCAATCAGGATTAATGCACTTTTTTGTTGAAATTCAGTTTATATTTTTATAATGATTCAAACTACAATTATATGACTATAACTTGTTAAGATTGCATAATACGGTTCCTTTATCACGCAACTCTACAGTTACTTATGTTAGACAAGCAACCGTATAGTTGCATGTAATCGACATATGGATGGGGACAAAGATGTTATATTCAAAGCACTTGGCGACTCGACTCGGCGGCTTATTTTAGATGAACTTTCTGAACGCAACGAGCTAACGTTGTATGAACTTACGGCACGTCTCGTTATGAAATACAACCTTTCCATTTCACGACAGGCAATCGCAAAACATCTTAATACATTGGAAGATGCAGGGCTCGTATTATCAAAACGAAAGGGAAAATATCGGGTACTTCTGTTTAACAGAGAACTACTTAAAAATTTACTGAAAGGATGGGTAGATTAATTTTATAACGTATGACGAATGTATGAGTTTTTCTATTTGTAGCCAGATTGTTAGAAGATAACCACACATCGCCAATATCAAAGGAGGCCAAGACATGATGAAAATCATTATTACTAGTATATTCGTTCAAGATCAAGACAAAGCATTAGAGTTTTATACAAAAACGTTGGACTTTGTAAAAAAGCATGACGTTCCCAGCGGAGCATATAGGTGGATAACGCTTGTTTCTCCTGATGAACAAGACGGTACCGAGCTTTTACTCGAACCTAATGATCACCCTGCTGCCAAAGAGTATCAACAGAAGTTATTTGCTGATGGCATTCCAGTAACAATGTTTGGGGTTGCAAATATTCGTAAAGAGTACAAACGACTAGTAGAAAAAGGCGTAAAGTTTACTATGGAGCCAACAGAAATGGGCGCAATCACACTAGCTATCTTCGATGATACATGCGGAAATCTTATTCAGATGATAGAGCAGAAGTAACGTTTTGACGAAAGAACCTAGTTTCTAAACGACACAAGACCGGTGAAGTGTTATTTCAAAAATTAAACAACTATATGTTAACCCCGTCCTATTATTAGAACGGGGGTTTTACATTTTTAAGGTCAAAAAACAAATGAAATTGTTGTCATTTTACAATGGAAATGTAACATTGTGAGTATGTTCATTTATAATGGGGCGCTTCTTCAAAATGGTCTTTCAAAAAGTTCTTCCTTGAACCTCTAATTTATCCCCCGATTTTGCTAAATTAGCGCAATTTCCAGAAGGACTTGCAGTTTTTGTGACTGCAAAGGGAAGAGCAGTTGATTTTGTATCCAGAGCTTTTTGGCCAAAGTTACAGGTAAACGAAGATCCAGTTTGTGGCTCAGCACATTGTAGCTTAACTCCTTTTTGGGCAAAGCGACTAGGAAAAAACGAAATGATTGCTAAACAGCTTTCTAAACGTGGTGGAACACTATACTGTAAATACTTCGGGGACAGAGTAAAAATTAGTGGTTCTGCTGTTTTATATTCAATTGCAGAACTCTAATTATAACAAAATAGCACTATTTTAAATGATATGTTTTTATCATTCCACGATAAAGGATTGTGAGGGAAGTAAAAGATAAGAATGGTGATAGTAAACTATGAAAACAAGAATCTTTAATCCAAGAAATTTTTTAGCTAGACGCAATCCTGACATTTTTCCTTCCTGCGCAAAATGTCAGTAAGGATAGAAAACACTCTGTTTAACAAAATAAGTATTTAAAAAGGAGATGTAGTATGTTTAAACATGAAATGATTGTACGGTTTAGCCAATACGACTCTTTAGGACATGTAAACAATGCCAATTGTTTGACTTTCATTGAAGAAGCAAGGAATGAACTGTGTGTAAAGGTCGTTGTGTAGGACGTGCAGCACCTTATATTAACTTACTTCCAGTATGGACGATATTATTAGAAGTTCTTTTATTACAAGAGCAGTGGAATCATCACTATTTTTGGGGCTATTTTAGCAAGTTTATAAAATTGCTAAAATAGCGTCAAATTTAATTTATACTATTTGTATGGGGGCTACTTATGAGAAAACAAAAAATACTTGTAATCGGTTTATTTATCATTGCTTTTATGTGGATCATGCATACATTATCGAAAAATTTTATGGTGGATCCCAATTTTGAAAAGTTCCTAAAGAAAAAGGATGAAATCATCTCTAATCCAACAGTTTGGGCTGTCATGTTACGTATACATATTGTTCTAGCTGTCATTGCTTTATTGACAGGACCAGTAGGAATGATGAAAGGTTTACGGAATAAACGATTATTATTTCATCGTTATAATGGTCGAATCTATATCCTCTCAATTGTATTTAACTTTATTCCCGGTATATATGTTTCTCTATTTGCAACAGGGGGATGGCTAAGTACAATCGGATTTTTTATTTTAAATACACTCTGGCTGATAACAACAGTACTCGGTTATAAATTTATTAAAAGAAAAGACATTGTACGACATAGTCAATGGATTACTCGTAGTTTCTTTCTCTCTTTTGCCAATACAATCATTTATATTATTGTGGCAGTTACACATAATGGATTAAATCTTTCCTATGGTTTTGCCTATACAATTGCAGTGTGGCTAAGCTGGATTATTAATTTAACCATAGCGGAAATTGTGATTAAGAAAAAAAGTCTAGCATGATATTACTAATAACTTGAACCTCTCACGACTGAAGTCACGAGTGTTCTCGTCGAAGCCAATGACTTTTTATGAAAATAAGGTAATCTATACTATAATTATGAGCAGTAGTTAACGTTTCCAATGTTAGCTTACTGTTTATTTTTTTAGATTAAATACTGCATATACGGATGTCATTTTAGAATACTTATAGTTCTAATGTAATGGAGGGAAAAAATAAAGTTAGTTAAGTGATTGAACTTGGAAACATTATGGTTTAGTGGAGGATCAAACGCCACTGATGAAGGGTATTTTAGAACAGATTGAGACTTTAACTGGCTGCAATTATTGCGGATCTATTTTGACATCTACTTCACCGAATACTTTAACCATATAGAACAAATAATTAAAAACAAAATTGTTTTTATTTTCACCTTATCTTCACCTCTTATTACTCTTTTTCTTCCTTCTATTATCGTTGAATTGAATATATCCCCATATTAAGTTACTTCTTCACATTGTTAAAAAATACCTGCTTAATTCAAAAAAATGAATATTCTATTTAGTTACATCAAGGAGCAGCAACCTATACTAATAGAGTCTTGAGAAAAAAGACTAACGAAAACGAATAATCAATAATATTAAACAACAAATTAATATTATTGATTTTTTAAATGAAAAAATTAATTTTTTTATTTAAATTTTTGATTTCTTGTTATATAATCGAATCAACTAAAAGAAAGGAATTCCATTATGGCTTATAAAGTAATCACAAATTGTCCTGTCTGCAGTAAAACATTGAAAATTACAAAATTACAGTGCTCCCATTGTCACACTACGATTGAAAATGAGTTTGAATTATCTAAGCTGGCATCCTTATCAAAGGATCAGCTTCATTTTGTGGAAGTATTTTTAACATGCAGAGGGAATATCAAAGAAGTTGAAAAGGAACTGGGGATTTCATATCCAACGGTTCGAGGCAAGTTAACGGACATCATTTCATCCCTTGGATATGCGCAGAAGAAGAAAAATGAAGTAGACGAGAAAAAAGTTGTCACCATGTTGGAAAATGGCGAAATCACACCAGAAGAAGCCATTAAGCTCTTAAAACAGGAATAGGGAGGCATTTATCATGAAAGAGGAAATTACAAGAGTGTTAACAATGGTTCAAGAAGGGAAGATTGATGCAGATAAGGGAGCAGAACTGATTCAAGTATTAAAAGAGAAAGAAGAAACAGGTAGTAAGCTTTTTGAAAAACCGACTAAATATTTAGATAAAACATTAAAAATACGTGTTGTATCAGTCGAAAATGATAACGTCATGGTCAATGTGCCTATAAAACTTGTCAAGGTCGTATTAATGGCTGGACACAGCATCGCAGCGAGTATTCCTCAAGCGGAAAAATACGTGAAAGATATAGACATAAGCCTTATTATTGAAGCAATCGAAAACGAATTAGATGGCCAAATTGTTGATATTAAATCGGCAAACGGGGATACCGTTTCGGTCATCATTGATTAGTGATTTGCTTATGATGCATGTAAAAGTGAAAGCAAAAGACGTTCGGTTTACCATCCCAGTTCCATATGCTATGTTAAATATTGTTATTTCCATTTTATCGTCAAAATTTATTCAGCAAAATGCAAACAAATGGACAAAAGTACACTTCGAAAGAAAAAAACTGGACTTTACGTTTCCACAAATAGACAAAAAAACGCTAAAGCCTATCATCAAAGAACTGAAAAATTACAAGGGGATCGTGCTAGTAGATGTCAAAGCTAAGGACGGTACTGAGGTTAAGGTTAGACTATAATTTATTATAGAATACACCGACCACTGACTGGCATTTTGAAGAAAACGCCTAATTTCTCGCTTACAATACCGAGAAAATTGTAAAAAGACAATAAAGTTATTTTTAAAAGCTCAAACAAGCATAACCCCGTTCTAAATTTAGGACGGGGTTAAAAATATAGTTGTTTAATTTTTAATGTAAAATAGTGTTTAAAGATTTTTTTAGAAGTGAATAGGGAATGAGTTTAAAATAGATGGTCCGAAGAAATTGTTCACAAAAAAAGTTATAAAGAATCTTTCACTAGAGCAACAGCTTCTTTTAATACGGGGGCAAGAGTTGCAGAAAGCAGTTAACATAAGAACAACTATCTGTGGTTCAACTAATGGCACAAGTATGTTAAACAAGCTGGGAATATATGATAAAAATTTAATTGAAATTGGAACTTATATTTATCTCAACCGTATAAAAATAATAAGTTCATTGAAGTTTATTATGAGGGAGTTGATTTGTTTGATATTCTTCGCAGAAGTTTTACGTGCAATTTCAATAGGAGTGCTAATTATTAGTTCCTCTTTTTATTTTCGACATCTGGCAAAAACGAAAAAACAAAGAACACTGTCAAGCTTTGAATTCACAATGTACATAATAATTCAGATTGCTTATGCATTTTTTACAATCAGTTTATTGATTTATATATTTGTAGAGTGATTGTTGCAGGGTGAAAATGAGGCTTCTATGGAAGGGAGTAAAAAAGCCTGACCACCAATATCTTTTTGAGCGCTTTGAAACAACTTGATGTTTCGCCAAAGCATGGTGTTTATATTGGTGACCATCCTGAAAATGAGGGAAAGCAGCCCAAAACGTAGGGATGAAAGGAATATGGAAAAAAGATACCCATATGCTTTAAAAGAGAATAAAGAGAATAAAAAACTACTATTATTTAGTCTTGTAGTACCAATTGCAGTCATAATATATTTTATTATATGTATTTTTGGCTTTGTTACAATAACTCAACTCCCATGAAAGAACTTTATTATCTTTCGTAGCAGAGAAAAATTATTGAGTTGTATTGAAATGAGGTATAATGATTTTGTAACCTATTAATTAATACTTTAATGGTTAGAAGAAAGGAGATTATCTAAATGACTGAAACAAAAAAATTCCCACTTATATCAGGGTATCCTTCTCTTGATTTAGTAAACACGGAACTAGTAAGACGTGGTCAGCGTCAGGATTTATTGTTATCGGAAGAGGATGTTTTGGACTGGCTTTATGTAATTAACCAAGAAAACTTTTTTTGGGATGATAAGCTATACTCAAAGGTTAAGGAGAGAATAGGACAGGTATTATTATGTGTGCTAGAAATTCGTGCCGTTTTAAGAGATAGTTTTGAATCAATAGCAGATGGAGAGACCATTCAAGATGAATTTATCAATTTTTTAGAAAAAAAGATTGATAGAGCACCTTTCACTTATAGATTAATCAATCAAAAACTGACTCCCATTCCTGTTGGAGAGGTAGAGGATGTTCTTCTATCGTTGATTGCTTTTGATGCTTTAACTTTAATTGAAGAAAATAAACTTACCTTCCTCAAACGATGCTCAAATCCGGAATGCGTCCTTTTATTTATTGATGAGAGTGGAAGACGAAAGTGGTGTTCAATGAAAATATGTGGAAATAGAAAAAAAGTAGCCAGATTTCAGCATCGGAAATCTGATGATAGGTAAAGAACCAACTTATTCGAGGAGTTGGTTCTTTTTTTATCCATTTTTAAACTAACCCTTTAAAGTTTATTTGACAGGTTAGTTTGTTTTGTATAAAGTTAAATATAAATAAAGGGAGGGGAAATAATGGATCAGAAAACAGTAGCAAGGAAAGAAGAAACACATTTGTCTAATGTACGTTATTTATCAAAAATGAAGGGAAAAGGGAGGAGTACATTACAGGTAAATGTAAAGGACGCAATAACTGCGCTAATCGGAGGATTTTTAACTATCTTTGCTTTGGTTCTTTTAACAAATATGACATCAGCCAAATGGTTAATGGCTCCATTTGGTGCAAGTTGTGTTCTAGTATTTGGTGTTTGGAACGCGCCATTATCACAACCACGTAATATTATTGGTGGTCATTTTGTTTCAACATTCGTTGGATTAACTGTCTATCATATTTTAGGTGATGAACCTTGGGCGATTGGATTAGCTGTTGGCTTAGCTATTGCGATGATGATGATAACAAAAACGACCCATCCACCAGCAGGGGCAGATCCCCTCATTGTTATGTTTGGCGAGTACAGTTGGAGTTATTTAATCACTCCTGTTGTAATTGGCTCTGTGATGATTGTTCTCTTCGCTTTGTTAATCAATAATTTACGAAGTAATCGGAAATATCCAACTTTTTGGATTTGATTATGAATATTTGAGGAGGTTTTAGGATGGGAAACTACATTTTCAAACAGTTAAAGTTTGTTCGGGGAAATACCATTCGTCATGTGGCTGAAATGAATGATGAAGCAACGCTTTTCATGTCCTGATGCCGATTTAAATAATCTAACAGGGTAGGTTGGAGAATACATAACACCAATTCACCATCATTTTGGGCAGCTAATTACAAGAGAGTTTTTATCTACCTATCATCAAGGCTTAATATGCATTTTTCAAGTGTTAAAGATATTGAAAAAATATATGAAACTATTGAAAATTTTAAGCTTGACAGCGAACGAATAAATTTTCAATTAAGAGCAGTTTACTTCGATGACAAATCTACAAACTATCTGGCTTTTGTAGATTTTATAGTAGATAAGAGTGTACTTACAGATGAGGATCGTTCTCCTTTCAAAAAAAGTGAATTAGAAGAAATAGCAGAGGGGATGGAAAGGCACCTGCCTTATTGTATAGAAGTAGAACGAAACGAAGAAATGATCGGAGCAATACCAATTAAATGGGATATTAAAGGATATGTAGAAAAAATGTCTCACGATGGATACGATCCACATGGTAAAGAATATTATGTACCTTATATGGAAAACTTTAAAAGTGGGATACCAAGACGTTAAAATATAGATTTAATAAAACGAGGCGCCCACTGAACAATAGGTGGGCGCTATTTGACGCTTTCTATGCTTTAATATTGTGCGGCTTTCCTCGGATGAATCCTCATCATTTGGTATAATAAAGTATAGACTTTTTAGAACGGAGCAATTGATATGAATGGAGCGCAAAAAGCGTTTTTTGAGGAAAAGGAGCGTTCACTTGGTGTTCGTCTAAATGATGTGCAGACGCAGGCGGTGTTGCAAACGAATGGCCCGCTGTTACTATTGGCATCTCCCGGTTCAGGAAAAACGACGACGATTATTATGCGTATTGGCTATATGATTGAGGCGCTTGGTGTGAATCCTTCTCGCATAAAGGCTGTCACGTTTAGTAAGGCATCGGCCGGTGATATGAAGTCACGTTTTGCAAAGTTTTTCCCGCATTTGCCACCGGTTGATTTTTCGACGATTCATAGTTTAGCATTTCAAGTTGTGCGGCAGACACTTGAACGTCATGGCATTTCTTACGGCATCATTGAAGAATCGGACAAACCTGGTGTTGTTTCAAAAAAACGAGTGCTTCGCGAGATTTTTGAACAATTAAATGGCTCAAAAATTACCGAAGATCAGTTAGACGAGCTACTGACGTACATAACGTTTATCAAAAATAAAATGCTGCCAGAACAGGAATGGGCAATTGCAGAAGTAAAGGTGCCAAGAAAAGTTGAGATTTTACAGCGTTATGAGGAATATAAACGCACAGGTAGTGACCGTTTGTTAATTGATTTTGACGATATGCTATTAATGGCGAATGATGTTTTCACGAAAAATCGAGAGGTGTTGGCGCAATATCAACGCCGCTACGATTATTATTTAACGGATGAAAGTCAGGACACATCGCCAGTTCAACATGCGATCATCGCGAAACTCGTCGCAGTCCATCAAAATTTATGCGTCGTTGCAGATGAGGATCAGGCCATCTACAGCTGGCGCGGTGCAGAGCCAGATTATTTGTTGAATTTCCGAAAGATATATCCGGAGGCGCATGTTTTACTTATGACGCAAAACTATCGTTCATCTGCAACCATTGTAGAACCAGCCAATATATTCATTCAGCGAAATAAAAAGCGTTATAACAAGCAAATGTTTACGGAAAATCCTGCAGTAGAGCCAATCTCGTTTAAAATCCTAGAGAATTACAATTTACAGGCCAAATATTTAGTGGACCAATTGAAAAATCTGTCTAAGCGCAGCTCAACGGCTATTTTATATCGAAATAATACATCAGCTATTCCGCTTATGGACGCGTTTGACAGAGCTGGTTTGCCTTTCTATATGAAAGATTCCACGATTCGCTTTTTCACGCATTGGGTCGTGGAGGATATTAAGAACTTCATGCGTCTAGCGTACAATACAAAAAATATCACGGTATTTGAAAAAGTTTACAGAAAAATGAATGCTTATATTACACCAACGCAATTGAAGGTGCTACAGAAAGTGCAGGAGGATGGCTGTGTATTCACACAGTTGTTAGAACATGTTGAGTTAAAGGATTATCAGCCTGAATATATTAAGCGGATTCGCAAAACGTATGATAGCATTCAATTTGATAAAACGACGCCAACAGCCATGCTAGAACATATCCGTTATGACTTTGGTTATGAGCGTACCTTAAAGAAAATGAGTGAGAAACTCGGTTTTAATTATGAAAATTTATTAGATATTGTGAATATACTTGGTTTAATTGCTCGTCATACGGCCACGATGACCGAATTTGCGGGTCGTTTGAAGCAACTTGAAAATTTAGCACGTTCGTCTCATATAAAAAATGAATTGAATGCAATTACACTGACAACATTGCACGGTTCAAAAGGCTTGGAATTTGACCGTGTGTATTTGATTGACTTAATTGAGGGGATTTTACCTAGTGAGGCAGAAGAAGAAATCGAGGAAGAAACACGACTCTTTTATGTCGGTATCACGCGTGCGATTCGCCATTTGGAATTAATTTCGTATAGTAAGCGCTTTAAAACAAGTGTGGTGCCATCGATTTTCATGAAGGCGTTAAAACAAATCGTCTCCCCGCAGGAATTGCCAAAGAAAGCACCGAAAAGTCCGAGGAAAGCACTGAAGCAATACCGTAATGAGCGGACGATTACAACCGAGTCAGCGTTAATCGTTGGCTCAAAAGTAAAGCATGTGATTTTTGGAGAAGGTGAAATATTAGCCATTACGAGTACCACGATTGAATTGTCATTTGCTACGGGGATTAAGCAGTTTCTGACGGATACATGTTTACAGCAAGGCTATTTAGAAACGATGGAAGATTAAATGAAGCGTATTCTGGACTTTTTCGAATGTACAAGCGTCCTCTTGGTCAGTTCCACGTCGCATCATCTTTAAAGTGGCGAGTAAATTGGTATAGACGCTCACAGTAGTCCAACACCATATCCCTGATTTAGTTGTGACGATACAAAATCATAAATATGCTCTATCGGTTTTAACAGAAATTACTCGCACAACTGACAGGACAGGTGCAAAAACTATCAAAGCCAGGGAACAGGATTTCATAAAAAAGGATATAAGCCTATTTGGTTTATTGAGCACAGTAGTTAGCAGTCGATACTGATAAAAATTCTCTTGTTTTCTGGACTAGTGAACCAGCTGCACTACAGGAGCATAATGAAGTGATTGATAGTAGATAGGGTGCTTTATAATCCTATAATTTTTAAAATTGTATGTGTGACAATAAGTGCAGCTACTAATTATAGGCTGTTCTTCAACGACAACATCAAAAACTACTGATAACAGTAACAACACATAGGTGTTGCGTGGTTGGAGTTAGTATAAAAATGTCTGTGGACATGAATCTACGGACACCCGAAAAGTCATGAAATAAGAATTCTTTAGAATATGTCTGGACAAACATGTTAAATTTTTTATATAAACCAAAAAGAAATAGTTGTTGATGGATAAGACTCATCTCAGTTGGAGAAAATATTTGTGAACTTAAAAACATGTTCAAATTTCAAGGATTGGGAGGACTAAATATGTCATCTGAAATGGGAGATATACATCGTACTGGTCGAGACATTAACGACGATATAGTACATTTTGGTGGGCAAGCTGAGAGTGTTTTTAGTTCATTGGCTGAACAAGGTCGAGTTTCAATACAAAAGAAAGCAGACGAATTAGCTGCACAGTATCTTGAAAGTAATCCTAAACCAGACTATTATGATTGTGTTAAAATTGTAGCAGAGGGAGTTTTTACAGCAGGGAACGAAATAAAGGCTAGCAGTGGTTCTTGGGGAGAATCAGTAGATGCAGCACTTGATGCTGGTGTTGGAACTCCAGCAGCAAAAATAGCTTGTAAAAGAATAACGATGCATTAATTTTAAAAAGCATAGGCGTAAAAAGCTTATGCTTTTTGATATTTATTGATTTCTTTTATCCTCTCCTCAATAGTAATTTTAGTTGTCTGGACATTCTTGTCCATATACAAAAAGTACAGATATTATGGGGAATTGACTAATTTAAGCCCTTGTCTACGCCAATTAATTTTAGTTTACATAATATATATACCTTGGTCACAACTTTCATATTATCGAAAGCTTCCTATAATTTATCATTCATAAGGGGATTATTCGTTTAAATAATGCTAATTATCGTTTAATGTAGATTTGTCCAATATTCATTAGAGTGACAAATTTAGCTGGTTGTTACAGAATCAAGATACATGTTGGTTGAAGAATAAATGCATATATTATTGATTTTAGAACGGGAATACCTGAAGAGTCGAACGTGCAAATTTGTATGCTCGACTCTTCTTAATTGAGTTACATAATATTTAGAACAATTGATAAATCTGTTTTAAAATATTGCTGAAGCGTTTAGATTTAAACGGGGTCCCTTTAGAAAAATGTGGATTTACAACGTTAAGGCAAATATGAATAAACAAGAGCAAGCACAACCTTATTAGGTGTTGTGTTTGCTCTTGTTTCAAATAGCGATAGATTGTGGCTTTTTGCGATGCACCTCGGCTTTGTAGCTAGACCTACGTTAAAATAAAATAATAAAAATATTTTAATTTTATGCAACTAATTACTATTCAGAATGCTCTAACGGTATGTAAGGAAAGAAGAGGTGCTATAGATGGAATCTGAATTTCTAGTATAAAAAGCGCATTTTGATGAAGATTTAGATTCGGCGTTAGATGTAATTGAAAAACTGTTACATTTTCCACGAATAAACTTCGTTACATCTGAATTAAGCCCTAATCAAATCCGTAAAATAAATAATTCATCCCAATCAATTATTCCTATCCCATTAGAGATATTTAATGAATTATATCCTTTGTTCATTTTTAATACATTAAATTGATAACACGCTGAAGTATGAACTCTTTCACAGCAAGAGCTTCGTTGGCTATTAGAAGGACTATCGATTCAAAAGCCAAAGGCAATTGTGAAATCTGCAAAAGGTGTCTTTAAACCGGTCTATTATGAATGGGGCAATCATCCATATTTGAAACTGAACGGAAATGTGGTAATCGGTTTGACGAATGTTAATCCGAAGTAAGAAGGGGTGGAGTCAGATTTATGCGGATATACAACGATAAGTACAAACACACCCAAATCACGCTTTGGTGCATTATTACTTCAACTTACGTGGCAGAATAATGAAAAATCATTTAATATTAAAAATAAACATTTTTATAAAGAAAAAGGAGAGAAATTTATGTTTTCTAATGAAGAAAGAGAGTCTATTTATAAAGTTATTTATAATAGGAGAGATATTCGAAGTTTTTTATCGACTCCTATCCCTGAAAACATTATACATAGAATATTAAATGCAGCTCATCATGCACCTTCAGTAGGATTTATGCAACCTTGGAACTTTATTTTGATTTCCACTGACGAAATTAAAGAAAAATTGGCTTGGGCAGCAGAAAAAGAAAGCCGAGCATTAGCTATTCATTATGATGGGGAGAAAAAAATGAAATTCCTTGATTTAAAAATTGAGGGTTTAAAAGAAGCTCCTATAACTATTTGTGTTACATGTGACCCTACAAGAGGAGGTTCCCATGTATTAGGACGAAATTCAATTCCTGAAACAGATATTTTATCAACAGCCTGTGCTATTCAAAATATGTGGTTAGCAGCTTGTGCTGAAGGACTTGCGATGGGGTGGGTAAGTTTTTATAAAAAGAATGATATTAGAGACATTTTAGAAATACCACCACACATCGATCCCATTGCGCTTATATCAATCGGTTATACTGAAAATTACCCAGAAAAGCCCATTTTAGAGTTAGCTAATTGGGAAAAAAGACGTTCTTTAGAACATCTTATTTTCGAAAATAAATGGGGACAAAATAAAGATGCTGTTAAAAAGGGGGGTATTTCAAACTCGCTACCTTTACATATCTAGAAAATAACGGGGGGGAAGTTATAATGGCAGTTACTTATTGGACAGGAAAAAATACGAGCTATTCAACCTGAAGATATCATAATATTTGAATCATTAGATGATGAGATTCTACGAAATATGGACTCACTTTATTTTCCTCGTTCAGCTGAAAAAATGAGAGAATGGGTAGAAGGACAATTGGAAGAGAACGATGATTTCCGTTTTATTGCAGTTGATAGAGACAATAATATTGTTGGTATAATTGAAACATTTGATTGTGATCGAAAAAATGGAACCTTCGATTATTATTTAGCTGTATTTGAACCATACAGACGTAATGGGTACGCTAAAGAAATGATCCTTATGGTTCTTCGTTTCTTCTTTTTAGAGCTTTCTTATCAAAAAGTGAATACGACTGTTTATTCTTTTAATACTCCATCGATGCACTTGCATGAGAAGTTAGGTTTCCTAAAAGAGGGACAACTAAGAAGTATCATTTTCACCAAAGGATTCTATTATGATGGTATTTGCTTGGAATGACAAGACAAGAATTTGACATGAAATACGCATAATATTTGTACTTGTAAAAATTATTTAAATATAAAATACTACATAAGTCGTATCATGGGTAGTTTTGAAACACAAAAAAAGCTAAGTCTTCCTTAAAGATTGTAAAGCAATGTACTTAAAGTAACGGAGGCTTTAGTGCAACAAGGTTTTATAACTTATACATAAATAAACCTAATAACGTTCCCGAATCAGACTTTGGTGACTCTACGAAGAAAGCTTTCCAAACGACGCTTTTGGGAACTTTAAGTTTCATCATTTCAATACGTAATTATGTAAAATTTTGGAATAACCATTACTTTCACAGGGTATTATATATACTAAAACACACTTGAATTAACACAATTTTTATTGTTATCTTTGTAGAATCTAATTACTATAATAAATTGCTGTGAAATTCAATTATATAAAGGGAGTGCAAAGGTGGACCTATTACTTTGGATAACTATTGGTTTCATAATAATTGGATTTGTTGTTCTCACTTCTATGAAAAAAGATATGGAAAGTAAGGTCGCTTTTATAAAAGCAAATATGGAAGACGAGGAAAATTCATCAAAAGCTAAATCCGTAATTTGGTGGATATGGAGTACCACTGCTTGGGGGATAGTGAGTATGTTTCTTGTTGTTTGGTGTTTTCATAATCACTTTGGATAACTGTTGGCTTCAAATGTGCTTAAAAAAACAGGTACTTTTGTATTAATTGTTTGAAGTATTACTGTAATGTCTATACTTCTATATACATTATAAATTCAATAAACGTTCCCAAATGAAAGTTTGGAAATACACCAAAAAGCAGCGAGTGTTGTTAAATCAACGTTTCGCGGCTTTTTCTATGATCATTATTTATACCACTTTTTATGCAGGCAGCGTAAACACTTGATACATCAATATTTACACGATTATAGCGTACCGTTTAGTGTGCATAAAATCCAGTATATTTCTTAATGTTGTAAATCCATATTTTTCTAGAGATACCCCTTTTTATAGTATCTTTTTTTGAAGTCTTCTAATATGGAAATGCATTTCCAAGGAGGATTTAAAGTGCTTGTTAAGCAATCGGGCGCGATTGTTGAGCAACACCATTACGAAATGATCAAACTTTTTTAAAAACGAAACTAATATCTGCTGATAAAGAATCCATTTGATCAATCTTTTTTCAAAATGGATTCTTCACATTTATTGTAAAAAGCTGATTTGTGGGATTGGGACTGACTTATTTGCAGGAAATAGCGTAGATGCATATAATAAAATCCTAAATATTTATGGGAAAGATATATTCATTCAAACTTTATCCAGGGATAATGCACTCGCAAATGCAATGAAATCAAGCCCTCCACTTCGCCAAAAAATTTTAGTTTACATAATATAAATACCTTGGTCACAACTTTCTAATTATCGGATTCTTCCCATAATTTATCGTTCAAAAGGGAATTATTTGTTTAAATAATACTGATTATCGTTTAATCTAGATTCTCCTTAAGACGAATAAAATATTCAGTGTAACAATTAATAGCACTCAAAGGTATTAACTACAGGTGTAAACTGTCCAATTAAAAATATAAGCAAAACAGGAATGACTATAATGTAGACAGGAATCATCCAGGTATGTGCATCATCCTGCATTTAAGTGGATGCAGTATAATATTGAACAAATGAGAATCAAACCTAAAAATCTCTATGATCGAATGACCAATATTTTGTTAAGAAAACCAGAACACAGTGTTTTTGAATTGGAAGTAGTAATTGAAGAGGTACTAATTCTTGTTGAGAAATACTTCCCAGAATTGAATATAAGTGAACAAAAGAAGTAAATTGGATTTGTGAAGTAAGGGGCAGTACAAATAGATATGTACGTTGTAATTAAGCAGCCGTTAGATTTTTAAGTAAATTTGTCCCACGTTAACTTTATTATTTTTTTAGGAATACTTTATTATTACTTAACATGTGAGCTAATAAAAATAAGTGTGATTCCCGTAAATAGGCAAATGATTCTCGTCACAGGAATTTTATCAGCTAGTCCAAATAATGCAATTGCAGTCGTTACGATTAAAACTGTTGGACCAACCAAAGCAAGCATTGTATTAATATAGAATGCTTTTTCTAAACTATTAAACTTTAGCATCAACAATCCAGCACTTACTTCAATACTTCCAGACAATACGCGTAAAATAACCATAGCAAGAAGCGATTTTTCAATAATTGTCATCATCCTATCTTTATAGATAATTTTCGCTTATATTATAATTCCATCATTAGGATAATTATAGATTTCTGCTTTAATGAAATACTAAAATCAATATATGTATGATTCGTATCAAATATTCTTGTTCTATTATGCTTTATAGTGTTAATTTAATAAGTGATTTTCTAGTTAAAAGTTCAAAGAATTTATTAATAGAATCAGTTTTATAAATCCATTTTCTGTTTTTAATAGGAAAATAGTATAGGTGCATATAATAAAATCCTAAAGATTTATGGGAAAGATAGTATGGATCTACGTCAAGACTTTAGACATTTTCAAGTTAACTTTTTGTTTTGCGCAACGTCCGTTTTGGAGTGTTCCACATACCGGGTAGCCAGTCAAAGTGAAAAGAGCCTTTGACAGCCTACCCGGTACGTTAATATCACTTTAAATATTTTGGAGGAATGTACTTAAACTAACAGAGCAGTTTAGTTACATAATGAATAATTTAAAATTTGATTTAATGTTAATATTAGTTTAAATAAATTTTTACATAAGCAGGAGGATTAAAATGGAATTTCGTTCAAATATAAAATCGATATACAATTTGGAGGGATCATATTATGAAGTTAAAAGTTTATACATTAAATTCATTTGCAAAATCCATTGAGGGAGGGAATCCTGCCGGAGTGGTACTTAGCGCTGATTATCTATCAGATGAGGACATGAAAAAAATAGCAGGTATCATCGGTTTTAGTGAGACTGCTTTTGTCATGAAGTCAGACCTTGCTGACTTCAAGGTTAGATTCTTTACACCTAATGAAGAGGTTGATCTTTGCGGCCATGCAACGATAGCAGCGTTCTATACACTTTCAAGCCAAGGATATATTAAACCAGGAAAATATTCTCAAGAAACAAAGGCTGGAATTTTAAATGTAGAAGTAATGGAAGACCTATCAATTATGATGGATCAAAATGCTCCAAGCTATTATGAAATAATAGACAAGGAGGAAATTGCAGATTCCTTAAATATTACTATAGATGAAATGTTGGGGGATCTACCAGTGCAAATTGTATCTACTGGTCTTAGGGATATTCTTGTACCGATTAGAAACTTAGATATATTAAATTCTATAAAGCCAGATTTTGAAAAAGTAACAAATATCAGCAGTAAATATAATACCATTGGTTATCATATTTTTACCCTTGAATCACTAAAGGATTCAAATGCTCACTGTAGAAATTTGGCACCTTTATATGGAATTCCAGAAGAATCAGCAACTGGTACATCCAATGGTGCTCTTTCATGTTATCTGTATAAATATGGTAAATTTAAACCTGAACGTGTTATTAATATATCTGTTGAGCAAGGTTACTCTATGAAAAAACCTTCAGAAATAGTTATAGCGTTAACCACTCAAGGGAAAGAAATTATTGAGGTAAAGGTGGGCGGAAAAGCATTGAATTTGTCTGAAACAGAGGTTGAAATATAATTGTAGAATATAAATTTCTAATAAATTGAAATAATAAGATAGCCGGATTAGGTGTTATGTTACATCTAGTATGGCTGTTTTTTTCTTATAGCGTTTGTAAACAGACCGTCAAAGCATTTACGGACTGAAAAGGCATTAGTTTTAAGGTGCTCGTTTAAGTATAGAAATTGAGACACAAAATAGAATCCAATTACTTACTGAAGTAGAAGTTGGATCTTGCAAAATCTATTAGAAGACAGAAGTGCAGCCCAAGTTCGCTTAGTATTAAATATAGCTAATGAAATATTTAATACATACGAAGAATAGAGCTTTAATTAAGATATAAAAGTCTAGATTTGGCTTTGAATTAATGATTGATCATTTTGTATAAAGTCAGATAATTATTTATAAAAAAGTTTGATACAATTTATTTACTTGATATGCCGAAATCCTAAGTTCAGCAATCGGACCATTATAGATCATATAAGTGAAGGTGATTTTTTGAAAAAACCAGTTGATTTAAACTCTTTAGTGAGCAGTTATAAAAATTTGTCAGAAGATACTTTTAAAGAGCTATTACGTTTGTTCAATTTTACTATAAGAGATGATGAGATTGAACAACTCTCGGCTTTTATTAATAATTTACAAGTAGATGATAAGTTTCTTGGATATTTTTATGTCGGGTATATTCAGTTCAACTTTGTTCAAAATGAGATTAATTTTTAGCAGTAAAATCAATTAAAGTATAGCTTTTTTGATCAATTTTTTTATTAAACTAAAAAAAATACTTGCAACACCTATTATAGTACTGTACAGTACTAATTATGACAAGGGGAAAATTAATGAATCAAAAACGTGTGATTGAAGTAGCTGCAACATTATTTTTAGAAAAAGGGTTTGCTTATACAAGCATGGATGAATTAGTTCGTGTAAGCAAAGTTTCAAAGTCTAATGTGTATTATCACTTCTCTAATAAGGAAGAATTGTTGGAAGGGGTCGTTGATTATTGGATTGAAATGTATCAATCTGCAATTGATGGCTTACTATCTCAAAACCAATTATTAGTTGAAGATCGTATCCAACTGTTTTTAAAGCAATTATCACAAGGAGTTCAGACGAGAGAATATAAGGGGAGCTGTCCATTTATTACGCTTTATATTCAAAGCCCTACAAATGCCACAAAAGTAAAAGAAAAAATAGGTCTTTTTTTTGCAGGATTACAAACGAAAGTTTCTCTATTACTTAAACAAGGGGTAGAGAATGGTGAATTTAGAAAGACAATTAATATTGACGAGGTTGCATCTCTTTTTATTACAAATCTTGAAGGAGCGCTATTTATTTCAGAAACACTGAAGGATGCAACTGTAATCATGAAAACAGCAGATCATTTTTTTAACTTGCTTCGATAAAAGAAGCATTTTTTTTACATCAAATTAGTACTGAATAGTACTAAAAGGAGGATTTATATGAGAACAGTATTTTTAACTGGTGGAACAGGTTTTATTGGAAAGCAATTAGTGAAGAAATTAGCCAAAGAGCATGTTACAATTCTTCTATTAGTGAGATCGAAAAGTAAAGCAACACGCATTTATCAAGAAAGAGGCATCTTAAAAGAGGCAGTTATGCACTTTATTGAAGGTGATTTGACGAAAATAGGCTTAGGTCTAAGTGCTGAAGATAAGGAGAGGGTATTGAAAACGGATGTGATTATTCACGCAGGAGGCCCCATGGATATTCAAGCGACAAGCAAAGAGGCAGCTTCCGTATTTTTGAATGGTGCCCAACATATTAGTGAATTCGCTAAAAATATTCATCAATTGAAGGGATTGCAACAATTTATTCATGTTGTAGGCTATATGAGTCCCTTTGATGATAAAAATAGCAAGATTGCGATAGATGTGTTTAAAGAAGGAAAAAATTTTTTGAAAATAAAAAATCCATATGAGAGAACAAAGTTTTTAGCAGATCTTTATATCCGTCAGCAGGCATCAACAGTAGGTTATCCGCTTTCAGTAATTAATCCACCAACTGTAGTTGGTAGTAGTAAAACAGGGAGTACGGAGCAAACAGGAGGCTTAGGCTTGCTTGTGATGAGTATGCGAAAAGGGCTCATGCCAGTGATTCCTGGAGGTAAGGAATATAGATTACCACTTATTGCAAACGATGAACTAGCAAAGTTTATTGTGCAGGTTTTCAGATTGGAGCAACCAACTATACAAACATATACACTTGTTGAAGATAAACAACATGATCAGAATATTTCAGAATTATTAGATGCTATGTCAGAAAGTATGAATATGACAGCACCTAAAATTTCTGCCCCATTGCCATTTATGAAAGCACTTATGAATAGTGGCGTAAGCAAAATAACCCAAATTCCTGCTGATGGGCTAAACTTTATTACAAATCGAACATTTTCAAATGGTTCAGCGAAAAAGATTATGGGAGAAGATTGGTTTAAGGAGACAAATGTAATGAAATTTTTCCCAGCCGTAATAGCTGATCTGGATTATCGCATGATGTATCAAAATGGCCAGCACAGTCATTTATTTAAACGAACATTATGTAATAATACTACCATTTACCAATCACAAGGAGAGGGTAAACCGTTTATTTTATTACATGGTTTATTGAGTGATGGAGAGGATTTATTTCCTTTAGGGAAAGAGCTTCATGAAAAAACGGGTCGACCTGTATGGATCATGGACCTTCCAGGTTTGGGACGTTCTCCTTTTAAACGAGAGAAAAATCTTTTAAATATCTATTTGAATGAATTGAAAAAGTTATTGGAGAAAGCTACTAATGGTGCCCATCTAATTGGCCATTCATTTGGTGCGTATATTCTTTTGGAAGCATTAGTACAAAAGTACATAGATAAGAAGTATACAATTACTTTACTTCAGCCACCTGTTGCTAAAAGAAATGCTAAATCGATAAATGTTCCTCAATTTATGAACAAATGGACATTGAAATTGGCAACTACTAATTTGATAGAGCGTTATTTATTAAGTAATGGTTTATTTGAAAGTACGGAGAGCATCCCTGAACATTATATTGAAAAAATAAGCAACAGTTTTACTTCTCCTAGAATTTTAAATACTACGGTTCAGCTTAACAGTTTACTATTGAAAAACGTTCAAGGTGATTTCAATGAAGTAACAAAGTATAATCTTCGCATTATTTGGGGGGATTATGACAGAGGCTATTCTGCTCCTTCGCATCTTGGTAAGGTTGATTTTGTTCCATATGGTCATCATTTTCCTATTAACCATCCGAGTGAAACGGCTAATTTGGTAATAAAAAATAGTAGTACTAGCAGATGAGAGTGTGGGATAAATAAAAAGTGGGTAGTAAGATCGTTGTGTCTTTGAAATAAAGTCGTACTGTTTGAAAAAAAAGATTGTAAAAATATGATTCATGCTTATGACAAAATAAAGTATGATAAGGAGAAGAAATTCGTTTTCGATATAACTAAAATTCCTTCTTGTGTACCAAAGCAGGATGCAGAATACATTTATAAAGATTTATCCAAAGTAATTCAACATGTCTGTAATAATGCTCATATGAAGATCAAAATCACCAACCGTAAAAAGCCTTTTATAGTTAATGCCCTGCGGAAATCTATTTTTGAATCGGGATATGCAGAAATAAATAATACTTTTGTATGAAGAAATAGAAGCAATGGATATCGCGTAAGCCCGAATTATAAAAAAATAGGCGCACCTTTTCGGTACGCATCACGAATAGCCGTATATCATTGATTTTTTTATCAGATATACGGCTATTTTATTTT
>NZ_JBNNLZ010000023.1:0-69705 GCF_050272295.1 Lysinibacillus sp. NPDC048646 | reverse complement strand
GGATTAGTTGGAACGCCGTATGCGGTGAAAGTCGCACGTACGGTGTGAACAGGGGGAAAAGCCAGCGATAACTTCAAAGGCTTACCTATCTGTATCAATAAGCATAGATTGATTTTCGTTAATTTTAAATGGTAAATTTATAAATATTTAGAACTAATAATTGTTTCGAGCGTATTAAAGTAAATGGGTAGTTTAGTTCAATCTAAATAAGGGGTGTTCTGAAAATGACTATATTTAGAAATAAGTATTTTGGAGAAGTTTTATGGATTTTAGTTATCGCTTTATTTGGTGTCGCTTTTTTAACGATTTCAACGAGTTATTTCAATACTAAACAAATAAATTTGGTTAGTACTCGCTGCTATGAATTGGGTGGAGAAGTCATATTAGAAATCCATAATAATTTCACAAGTGAATATTCTTTCGAGTGTAAAAAATAAAAGACTTTTTTTAAAATACTCGATTTATTTTCAGTAGTGTTAAAACAAAAAACCCGGAAATAATATTCCCGGGTTTGATTACCACTTACTTTAATTCCTCCATGACACACTGCCTCGCTTCCGCATTCGATCTTAAGATTTACCTAAGACAACCGTACTTTAGCTTTATTCAGTATTGATGGTCCTTCAGAGCTATTGATCAACCTTACTCATCGGGTTAACCCTCCTAGTCACTTGGATTTGAAGTGAAATCTTTAATAGTATAGGTTAATTATTATTTTTCATACGCATTATTTTTTATTTTTTTTGTAAAATCAAATTTTCCTTTTCTGCTATTGGAATAAACAAAGTATAAAATATTAAATAAATTCCATTTCTCAAGAACCACCAGTATTCATACAATGAGACTAAATGTTCTATTGCAATAAGGTAGATAAAATTATATTAATAAACAATGTGTAAAACATTTATAGGGAGAGAGGAGAATTGTGAAACCTTATCAAATATTAGCTCTCGTGATGATATCCTTGATTTTAAGTGCTTGTTCAGACGGCGGGAAAGAATATAATTTTTATGGAAAAAGTAACAACTGGATTGTTAAGTACTAAACTGAAATAAGTAAAGAAAGAATTGGCGGATTTTTCAATTGAATATATCGGAAAAGATCCTGCACCATCGATACTTGGATATAACATAGAGAGTTATGGTTTGAATTTGGAAGCAAACAAGAAAAATTCAACCATCGAGGTAAAAATATAATTTCTGGTAATCGTGAGTGTACTGGTTATCCATCAAACAATAAAAGTTGTGAGGTAATTATTGAAGAAGATGAGCAGATGGAAGCAACGATAGAATGGAACGGCAAATCAGAAGTTATTATTTTGAACAGAAATTAACACAAAAATAGGCAGCCGGAATTGAACCAGTTAATATTGATTTTATTACATTGTGAGATAGATGTATCTTAAATATATGTTTATGTTTCTCTTACAAGCGCATTAATCCAAAAGGGGTTCTTTTTAATGTATGGATAATGATGAAAAAACAAAAAATCCATTCGCGTTCGTTCGCGTATTAGTTTTAAATGGTAAATTATTAATATTAAATAAAAAATAGTAAATTTTTCTATAAATACTTTTTTACTTATGATATACTATTTTTGTTTTACATAGAAATTAGTAAAAATCTGTCTGTTTGTTAAAAAGGAGGAGAAGGAACATCTTACTAAGGTGTGATCTGTATGAGTAAACTAAAAGGTTTGTTAGGAAAGTTAAATAAGATTGATATGTTTTCACCGTATTTCTTTTTACCGTTTATTTTAGTGCTATATTTCTTTACGAGCTTATTTGATTGGCATAAATTTGAACAGTATAGTGTCCGTGTATCCATATGGCCAGTCGTTATTTTAGCGCTTGTCTGCTATTACATAGGTGTGTATATTATCGATAAACTACAATGGACAATTCCTTCATTCGGACTGTCGCTCTTGGGGAAATATGTAATTCACTTTATTGTACTATTAACATTACTCGGATTAGTCTCCTATTTAATGATGATTTTTGGTGGTGGCTTAGGTATTTCTGATGAATCAAATCGTCGTAACCTCAGCCCTAAGTTAAACTTCTTTAGCCAATTATTATGGTTCGGGATTTTATTATTACTATCGTATAAAATGATTTTAGAAAAGAAAATGACATGGAAAAAGGCATTAGTTTATGGTTCGATTTTCGCAATTGTGATGTTCTTATTTTTATTAGTGGCCTATCGTACACCTTTAATTATAATGCTGTTCACCTGCATCATTGTTTTACACTATGTGGTTAAACGGGTGAAGTTGACGTGGTTCTTAACGGCATTAGTCGTTATTGGGGTAGCTTTCTCTATGTTTGGATTTATTCGTGTCCTAACAGAGGATTTATCAAAGGATTTTAATAGTCGTGAACAGCCAGATGTGGAATTGTCAGCAGAAGAGGAAGAGAAGCTATTAACAGCTGAACAAAAGGTAAACATGACACCAAGTTGGATGCGTGCCATAAACGCGGAAAGTGTCACAAGTCATATCGTTTTGAGTAAGATTATTGAATATACACAAGATGAAGGATACTTAAAAGGAGAAATTCATCAGGGGATTTTCAATACGATTTTACCAGGTGAACAAACCTCACCTCGCATGAAGGTAACAGAGGTCGTAAACTCTCTTAGTGTAAAAGGTGGTATATTTATTACGCGTGAAGGACGAACAACAACACCAACCTTTATTGGACAATTGTTCTTAGATGGTGGCTATTTATTAGTAGCAATCGGCTTCCTGTTGTATGGTGTGTTAATTTCATTAATCTATAATAAAGTGAAGCAGGAAGGCATTCGCAGTTTCCACTCTGTAGCATACGCATTTACAATTACGTTGTTTACCGTATCGATGCATACAGGTTTACTGGATTTAATCTTTATTCTTATGTTAGGCTTCGTTATTATCGCATCCTCCATCATTAAAACGGATGAACGAAAACTTTCATATTGATGACAATAGGCTGTCCCAAATGTAGGGTAACACTTACTTTTGGTGACGAGCCTTTTTTTATAGAGTAATAAAGTTAAAAATAGTGAATATTTAATAATTTGTAAATAATTGAAACTTTATACTATTTTCAGCATTAAGATCACAGCAAATCATCAACAACGGAGGATTTAATAGAGAGCTTACAGTATAGTGAGATTATCAATAAGTTTAGCAATTCTACATATTAGCATAGCCAAAGA
This sequence comes from Lysinibacillus sp. NPDC048646, assembly GCF_050272295.1. Classification (NCBI taxonomy): domain Bacteria; kingdom Bacillati; phylum Bacillota; class Bacilli; order Caryophanales; family Bacillaceae; genus Lysinibacillus; species Lysinibacillus sp. NPDC048646. The sequence goes on along the minus strand of NZ_JBNNLZ010000023.1, from coordinate 66,508 downwards.
GAAAACCTAGGTACGTTTCTTCTATCAAGGTGGAATTTAAAATTAAATTATTTATGAACATTGGGGGGAGGTACTTCGTTCTCAATCTGAAAAAAAAGCCTTCTCCAAATTGTGGAGAAGGTCCATTTATTATTGTGTGATGCGATTGAAAAACTCATTCACTTTGTGCATATCAGATACATGGTGGTTACATTTAGCACTGTCCGCACAAATGTAATTGCTATGATTCGTAAATGTTCCCACGACTTGCCCTTTAACGGAAGTTGTAAATAGACCAACATCAGCGTGACGGTTGCAGATAGCGCAAATACCTTTAATAGTACTATTTGCGAAGAGGCCTTTAATAGCTTTTAGCTGTTCTTCCTGCTCGATAATAACATATTTACGATGCGTACCAGGATCATCCCAAGCAAAATAGCAAATTTGTTGAAAATCCATATCATCCAAATTTGGTATCTTTAACTTTTTTTCCTTTTTGAACAAGCTTTTAATCGAACTTACTGTAACTGCTTTGAAAGGGATGACATAGGGCTTTAAACTTTCTAAATAATTCTCTCCTTGTGTGCGATCTGTTACGGTAAAGAGCTGCTCAATAAGTTGAGCTTCAGTAGCAGTCATTGTAACCTTCGTTGTAATTTCTGTTTCAACAAGACCGCGTACAGCGAGAATGACATTATTATCTATTGTTGTAGCAAGTGTGTGTAAGATTTTATTCATTTGTTGCTCGAGTAAATGATAGTTGGCAACCGTTAAAAACGGCTGGATTGTTTGTTTTTCCATTTGAAATCACTCCATTTAGTATAGGCTTTTGGTTGTGGCCTAAAGAGATCATCCATGTTGTTTCACCTGGGTTCACTTAATCTAGATCTCTTTGACCTGCAAAGATGTCGTTCTAGAGCAAGCATTACAAAAGAATGCGACCATTTCGATTCCTCCTTGTAAAGAAAACTACTATTATCTTAGCATTTTAAGAAATCGAAATAAAGAAAAGGAGCGAATTCACATGCAATTTATACGAAGAAATATTTATATGGTATCATTTATCGCATTTTTCGTTTGTAATATAGGCACTAGTTATTATTATTCTCAGGAAATTGTTGTGTTTGCGAGTGCAGGAAAAGCTCTGTGGTTTACGGTAGTCTTTGCCTTTGTAAATTGGGCATGGGATAGTAAGGATTATAAAAAATCAGATAAGTCATAGGTGAAGTCATACTAAAAAGTTTTATAACTGAATTTGTGGAGGGTTTTAATGTTTATTACAGATGTTATTTATGGACAATCGAAAATAGGTTCCTTTGTAAAAGTTGTTTCAAGTTAACTTTGTAAAATTCATAAAAATGAGTTTGGGTGATAAATCACAAAAGATAGGTGATAAATCCAAAAAATTAAGGGATAATGCGATGCCTCCTCAAAATATTATTAAAAAAAATCTTTTAATATATCGTACAATACGATATAATCGCTTTTAACGATATATCAAAGGAGTAATAGTCATGATTCAGGATATCAATAATTATTTTACAACTATTTTCTATCATCTTCACACAACGCATGAGGATGTTATTTCCCATCAAAGTGTTCGCATATTGCAAATGATTCAAAAGGAAGATGAAGTGACTGTCCGACAAATTGCAGAGTTGTTGAATATTTCACAAAATACAGCGTCTGAGCATATAAAAAAATTAGAACGCAACGGCTGGGTAAAAAAGGAGCGGGCTATTGAAGATCAGCGCAAGGTGAATCTTCACCTAACGGCAGAGGGACTAAATGTCGTGAAGAAAAACACTGAATTAGATGATAAGAAACTACAGCATGCGCTAAATCATTTATCCACTAGTGAACAGCAAACAATCTTACAGGCGTTCCGTCTCTTAAGTGGGGTGGCGAAGTAATGTATACACTGTTAAAAATTCTTAGTTCAGCAGCAATCATTGGCATCGTGACAGAGGTTGCCAGGAGGTTTCCTACATACGGTGGCATTATTGCAGCATTACCTCTTGTAAGTATTTTAAGTATTATTTGGCTCACGGTTCAAAGTGAGTCAAGTGACCATATCCAGCGATTTACAGTTGGCGTTTTGGTCGGTCTACCTGCGACAATGGTCATGCTGTTTGTTATCTACATGGCCATGAAATCATCTGTCCATATTGTTTTTGCTATTGGACTTGGCATCGTTTCATGGGCGCTATTTTTAGGAATTCAAAAAGCTGTTGCGGGTATATTTCATATTTCAATTTAGAGTAGGAGATTTTATCTATGACAATCGTTGTTATTCAGCAGTTGCCTCAACAGAATGTGTTGCACTGCTATAACTATAAAATGATTTGACAAGAAAAATAGCAATTCCACTGGCAATGATTTCCCGCTATACTTGTTGTGAAGCCGGAAAGAGAGGAATTGTATGAAAAGATTACTATTTGTTTTGTTTTTTAGTTTGTTTGTGGTGGGTGCTGTTTTTATTATTTATCTAAAAAGTAATCCACCACTTGTCATCAATGCTTATACAAGCTTTGACGATAATCCAGCTGTTCGATTTATTGAAATTGAAAATAAGGGACTGCGGGAGATACAGTTACAAAGTATTGTCGTAAATGAAAAGCCCCCTGAAAGTGTTGAATTGGTTGTGAGTAAGTCTGAGCCATTTGAAGCGGAAACTAAAATAGAAGGCAACCCAAACTTTACATTTCATAAAATAAAGCAAGTGAATATTTTCCCTAGTCAATACATAGATAGACAGGCAGTTGGCAAGCAGCCACAGCACTATGCTTTGAAGGTGAATGCTTCCGAAGCAAGGAAAATTACCATACAGTACGAATATTTAAAAATGCCGTTTACATTAACTGCTGAATTACAAGCAACAAAATAGTTAGTAGGTCCTGAGTGAGCGCTGTCATTCATGCTTCTTACTCCCCGATTTCACAATCTAATGGGATGCCTTTTAATTACTTCTTAAGTAAGGTATCTCGTTTTTTGTCACATCATTTATGCCTATGTCATATCCTAAGATTGTTTGATGAAAAAATACTATTCTTCCCAAAACATGGTAATCTAATAGTAATAGTACTTGGAATGATCGGAGGGGTCTAATGGGATTAATAATTATTGGCGTGATGCTTGTCATTTGTATTTTTGTTGCGATTCTAGTTATTGTATTAAAGCTCTCTAAAGAGGATATTAAACTTCAAGTAGCTGCTACATGTGAAGGAAAAAATGAGTTGGAACAGGCAATTATAAAGATATACTTTACGTTTTCAATTGGCAAACTTGCCAGTCGTAAAAAGGAAATAATCGGCAGTGTTGATTGGTCAGAAGGATGGATGCCAGTCAGCTATAATTTGAAAGAGCAGGGTGTATATGAAGAGGAGCGTTTACTCGTTTTGAAGGATGAAGATACGTATGCAACTTTTGAATTTGATGCTACAAACGCAGTAGACGCACAGGGGCAAGGTGAGGGCTATGTCGTTTTAGTATTAGAGAATCCAACAAATGATACGAGCTTTAGAGCAGGCATCGTACTCGCTGTAACCGCCAATATGGTGACCTATCAACTTTCTGATTCTACAAGTTGGAACAATGAATTTGTCGTCAATCATTAATAGACTATAAAATGCTATTCACAGAAGAAATCTTATGAATAGCATTTTTTTTATGGAAATTTACTGTAAAAAATAGTTTTAATCGGAACTTATTAACACCAATTTCGTAGAATATAATAACGAAGGAGTGTGTATCTTAAATTCATTTCTATACTTCAAGGGAAATAATCGGAAAATTGAAAACATTTATGTGTGATAATAGTTTAACAAATTTTAAGAAAGATATAAGTGAGTGCTTCGAAAAATGCGCTTGCTGAAAAAAGGTAATAGTATTTGGACATGTTGACAGAAAAGCTAATCATAATATCTTTATTCATCCTCATCATACATGCCATTGAGACGCTAGCATATGCAGTGCGTTTATCGGGAGCGCGTGTGAAATTATTAGCTTCCGCACTTTCCCTGTTTAATATAATGGTAATGGTATCAAGGCTCGCGAATATGATGCAACAACCCTTTACTGGGAGTTTAATAGATACAGCACCAAAGGAAAATGCATTCGCGTTTGTTGAGCAGCAATTTCGCATTATTATAGGCTTTGCTTCACTCGGAACACTACTAGGTATTCTTTTGTTGCCAACGTTTGTAGCCATTTTTTCAAGGGCGATAATCTATTTGACAGAGGAAAGAGGATCTATTCCTGCGTTACTAAAAAAAGGCTTTACGCTTGAATATATGAAGCGAGGCATCAAGCATTTTCATCTGCCAAGCTTTTCATATTTAAAGGGAATCAGTTGGCGCGATATCCCACTTAAATTATTTATCATTAATGTAGTGATTACCGCGATTTATACAATTGGCGTTCTATCAGCACTTTATGCCACTTTATTGGTCCCGGAAAGAGCGACAACCGCTGTAATGGCTTCAGGGCTTATCAATGGTGTGGCCACTATGTTATTGATAGTTTTCATTGACCCTAAAATTTCAATCCTTGCAGATGATGTAATCAATCAAAGAGGTAGCTATCTGAATCTAAAACGTGCATCGGTAATGATGATGGGGTCACGCTTGTTAGGAACCGTATTAGCACAAGTTTTATTTATTCCAGGTGCCAAGTATATTGCATGGTTCACCCAATTTATGACATGAATGGCTGGAAAATATTTGATAGAGGAGGATTCACATGAACAGAGAATCTTATGATCGCCCAACAGATCATTATGAGGAAGACCTTTACCCTATTGATGAACAAATTTGTGCGTTATTAAAAGAGCGTAAAGACCTTTCTAGTAATAATCCTGGCCTTCCACCAGATGAAGCAATCTCCAAATGGGCTAAAAAGTATGATTTTTATGAGGTCTATCTTGCTTCGTTATTTCAAATGATAAGAATGGAAGATTATTATAAACCTCGTGTTGAACCAACTGGTTTTAGGAAGCACGTCCCAGTTTTAAAATCGATTGAAATTGCTGAACGTAATTACACGGTAAGTTTTATCCGTCAATATGAAAATGCTAGCGTTGTACAGCTTCTTGTGGACTGGGATGCTACGAATGATTCCCCAATTCATCTTATGCAAAAATCTTCTCGCAATCATTTTGAGTTGTTGTTAGGGGAACAATATGAATGTCAGAGGGATCGCAGTGGGGGTTCAACAGGACATGACAGTTCCAACTTCATTGTCACACCACCGTTACCTGACAATATTGCAGGGCAAGAATTTGTCTTTAAAGAATACAGCGACGTCTTTCGAGAAACACCTACGGGATTAGAGATCGTCATTCAAGTGGACTAACTACTTTGCACTTCCTCAGAGGGGGGAGAAATCCCACACTGATTGAAGTTTCACTTTATCGATAAAGAAAATAGTTGCTCCAAATGCCATTGCCATTGCATTTAGGATGAATCATTTGATGCTTATTTTTGTGCAAAGTGTAATGAATGGAAAGAAAAAAGTTGTAATGATCCACATTGTTATTTTTGTGTCCAAAGGCCTGAATTTCCATTGCCAAATAATATGAACTACTGAAGGTGGAAGTAAAGTATGAGAGGTATTCACTTTGAAATCCCAAATAAATATGGTCGGCAATTATACGATCTGTTAGGAAAGTTGCCCATCGAAAATTGGCATTGGCGCATTGGTGGTGAAGAATCATACATCATCGAAGAGGGTACGTTAGGGAGAGATCTGTTTCCAACAGTATGTGTGCTAGATAGCCATGCGTTTTTAAAAATAATTTCTGAGGAAGACTATTACTTAATATTCACAGATTTAAAGGCTTTTCCGTCTTACGCTAGTGTAAAGGAAGTGGCTACATATCAGGAATTCTTGGAATGTGATTGTCAATTTGTCCTGTTGCTTGTAGATAGTTGTTATGTCACCATATATGCCAAACAAGATGATGTGATTCGTCAATTACATAAACAAGCACATGAGAAAAATTATAAAAATATTGAATATATCACAGATGACAATGATGCAAGGACAAGATTGATTACTTTTTAGGTGCGCTAAACCGTAACGAAGCCTTGATCAAAAAAATTTTTTTTATGGGAAAAGTAAATTCAAAAGAACATTGCTATATCAACAAAAATGGAGAATCCATTATGAAATAAATAAAATTTTCAAATATTGACAAGTAATGGCGTGTCAGATATAGTAAATATCAATTTCATGAAACAATGAAAACAGCGATGATAAGGACACGAGATTTGATGACCGATTCACAGAGAAGGAAGTCTTGGCTGAGAACTTCCTAATGCAGCATCAAACTCTTACTACCTTGGAGCAGTGCTTGGAAACTTGCACCGTGTTATGCGACGTTACAGCAGAGTCAATGAGCCACTAGAGCATTTAGTGGGAATTTGGGTGGAACCACGGGTAATCAACACATACTCGTCCCTTTATGGGACGGCTATGTGTTTTTTTATTTTTATAGAAAAGGAGAAGTGAACATGTCAAATCAAGCAATTAACATTCAATTTCCAGATGGTAAACAACAAATATTTACTAAAGGTGTTACACTAACCGACATTGCACAAGCGATTAGTCCAGGGCTACGTAAGAAAGCAATTGCAGGGAGTGTGAACGGAACCATCGTTGATTTGACGCGCCCAATATTGGAAGATGCCCAAATCGCACTATACGATGCTAGCTCAAAAGAAGGAATAGAAGTTATTCGTCACTCAACTGCCCATTTAGTAGCACAAGCTTTTAAGCGTTTATTTCCAGCAGCTCAATTTGGTGTAGGTCCAGTAATCGAAAATGGGTTTTATTATGATATCAGCATTGCCCATTCGCTTGTACCAAGTGATTTACAACAAATTGAAAAAATGATGAAACAAATTGTCCAAGAAAATATGCCAATACGTCGAAAAGAGGTATCGCGAGAAGAGGCGAAACGTCTATTTGCAAACGATAAGTTGAAGTTAGAGCTTCTGGAGGATATTCCTGAAAACGACATTGTAACGGTTTATGAACAGGGAGAGTTTTATGATTTATGTCGTGGACCTCATGTGACTGCAACGGGTAAATTACAACACTTCAAATTAATGCAGGTTTCCGGCGCGTACTGGCGTGGCGATAGCCAAAATCAAATGTTACAACGTATTTATGGCGTAGCATTTGCTACCAAAGAGGAAATGAATGATTACTTTGTTTTCCTAGAAGAAGCAGAAAAGCGCAATCACCGAAAATTAGGAAAAGAACTCGACTTGTTTATGTTTTCGGAAGAAGCACCTGGAATGCCCTTTTACTTAGCAAATGGTCAAATCATTCGCAATGAATTGGAGTCCTTTTTACGTAATCTACAAACGAAATATGACTACAAAGAAGTGCGTACACCGTTGATGATGAATCGACGTTTATGGGAACAATCAGGACATTGGCATCACTATAAAGACAATATGTATTTTACACAGGTAGATGATCAAAGCTTTGCCTTAAAGCCAATGAATTGCCCTGGGCATATGCTGATTTTCAAAAATGAACGGCATTCCTATAGAGAATTACCCATTCGTATGGCAGAATTTGGGCAAGTTCATCGACATGAATTTAGCGGCGCTTTACATGGACTTCTACGTGTACGTTCGTTCTGCCAAGATGATGCGCATATTTTTGTTACACCTCAACAAATAGAGGATGAAATAGTGTTGGCGCTAAAAATTATTGATGAGGTGTATCAAGTATTTGGCTTTCACTACGAAATTGAATTGTCGACACGTCCTGACGATTTTATGGGGGATATTAAGCTTTGGAATCAAGCCGAGGCGGCGTTAAAAAACGTATTAAATCATGTAGGCTATCCTTATAAAATAAATGAAGGGGATGGGGCATTCTATGGACCCAAAATTGATATTCATATAAAAGATGCCATTAAGCGAAGCCATCAGTGTGCAACAGTCCAACTCGATTTCCAATTGCCAGAGAAGTTCAATCTAACATACATGAATGAGCAAAATGAAAAAGTACGGCCAGTCGTCATTCATCGTGCTGTCTTTGGCTCGATTGACCGTTTTTTAGGCATTTTAATTGAACATTTTGGAGGTGCCTTCCCAACTTGGTTAGCACCTCAACAAGTAAAAGTAATTGGTGTAGCGGCTTCGCATCAAATATATGTACAACAAGTGATGCAAGTCTTACAACAGGAACAAATACGCGTTAGTGAAGATTATCGTCAAGAGAAACTTGGGAAAAAAATACGTGATGCTCAGATGAAAAAGATACCGTACATTTTAGTGCTCGGTGACAAAGAATGTGACAATCAAAGTGTGACAGTTCGAAAATACGGTCAATCGGAATTGATTAATATCCCACTTCAGCAGTTTATAGAGGAAATAAAACAAGAAATTCGGCAAAAGGAGCTACCTGGTAGTAATGCATAAAGAAGTTGACAATCTATTTCAACCGTAATACTTCTAGATACGCTATTAAATGCATACTATAAACTATGGAGGTCACAAGAGAAACCTCATTCATGGACGATCATTTTGTTGATAGGGATTATCATAATGATGATAATGACTTCCACCAAGAAGTATGGTTTTAGTTTCGGCATCTATGACAACGAATTTATGGAACTCTTCTTGGTCATTTTGAAAAAAAGATGCTAAAAAATATACTTGTCGATTCGGATGTATAAATGTGTGATTGGAAAGGTCCAATTTCTCATCAATATGATTCGTTTTCACATTAAACGTATGCTTAACTTCCGGTACGTCTTTAAATAGTATTTTTTGACGAATGCTGAACGCAGCATTGTTATATTCCTCGTAGTTTGTTCTATCTATTTGGTTATAAAAATCGTCTACATCAAGAAATGATTTAGTTTGATTGACAGGGTATTGAAAAGCTGGGCTAGAGGTTTCAACGGGTGCGCAAATATTGTCTGTTGAAACTTCTGGCGTAGTTTGAGGTTGAAAAAACAAGGTCGAAACGACAACCAATGTTAGAAATAATACCTGCATGATTGTACCTCCTGTTTTAGCGTTAACAGTAGGTTTCCCTAATTCTTGTTATGTATACATTGATTTACATACTTGTATATGAGGGAAGTTGTTAGCTAGAAGGCTATAAGTGGTAGCCGTATAAGGATTTAATTGATGATAAAACCAGCCATGTGGGCGTTTCGTTATGACTGGTTTTATTGTAAATAAGTATGCAAAATGAAAGTTATTTATAGAAATTCCTCCTTCGACTTACGATGCTTGCTTTAAATATCTATTCAGTAAGACATCTAATTCTTGACTACAATCAACTACCTTGGGATGCGTAAATCCTAAATCTTTTGCTTTTTTGTACATAATTCTTCTTTTAATTTCAATTTCAACCTTCAAGAATTGTTTAAGTAAAAAATTCACAAACATAATTTCCTCCTATGACTTTCTCCATATTCATGAAATAAATTCTAGTGGCCTCGATTCAACTTTTTCATTGTATATCACTTAAATTAAAAAATATGTCATATTGTGTATAGGAATAGAAATTCGTAAATTAGTCACATATAAGTGGCTTAAATCTTAAAAGGGAATAAAATGCCTTATCTGCACGTTTGGTGCTTTAGTATCTATATATTTTACTATTAATGTAATTATTGTGTTCTATTATAGCTGATTCGATCGATTTATAGCTATTTTTTTACATTGAATTTTAGAAAACATTAAGAATAGTGCATTTATTTCCGGTGTCTTTTTTACTATGTAAAGAATCTATTAGAATTGTAATAGAATTCAATAAAACTTATTCAACTACACATCTTGTCATAATTTATCAAATAACCTTTTATGTTGTTTATTTATTGAATAGTTTCTGCAACTTTGAGCGTAAATTAAAAAAATAAATATCTTGTTGTATATTTTTGTAATAAATAGAATAATTGATTTAGAATTATTTTACACGGATGGACGTTTGATGATGATGTTGACAATAGCTAGCCGAAAACTTTATATCACTGTAGACTTGGCGAGAAGTTGAATAAAAAAATGTTGGAAAACAATAGGGAATAGCTGATTTTATAACGATCCAAAGATGAAAAAATAGGTTAGCACGTTGATCTTATTTTATCGATTTAAAAAGGGAGGCCAAAATGACTGTAGTTTACTTTGTACGACATGAACATTCTTTCTACTCGAACGATGAATATAATCGTCCACTTTCCGACAAAGGGCTTGTAGATAGAGACAATCTAACACAACTATTTCGCGATAAAACGATTCATGCTGTTTACGCAAGCCCCTATAAAAGAGCCATTCAGACTGTTGAAGAAATAGCAAAAGAGCATAATTTAGAGATACATGTAGATGATCGTTTAAAAGAACGTATACTGGCGAGAGGAAAAATTAGTGATTTCGACGATGCCATTCTTCAGTTATATAGCTATCCTGCATATGCATTTGCAGGGGGGGAGTCGAATAATATGGCACAAGGACGAGCGATAGAATGTTTGAAACAAATAATTTTTACGCATCCAAATGAGCACATTGTGATAGGAACTCATGGCAATATTATGATTCTGATGATGCAATATTTTGATTCGCACTATGATTATGATTTTTGGAAAGAACGATCAATGCCTGATATATATCAATTAACCTTTCAACAACTATCGTTGATACATGTCATAAGAATTTGGAAGGGAGGGAGTTTGAAGTGGACATAGATCTAAAAGAACAAATTTTAATGTTAGAAACACAATTAATGTATGCTAGAAAAGACGATTTTGAAAAAATATTAGCAGATGATTATGTGGAGTTTGGTAGTTCAGGGTTAAAATATGATAAGACCATGCAATTAAGCTCTTTAGATGATGAAGCAGGCTTACATAAAATACCGTATGTAATGACAGATTTTACAATTAAACAATTAGCACCGAATATTATCCATTCCACATATTGTACGACGACCATTGCAAATGGTAAAAAATCATTAAGAAGTTCCGTTTGGCAGTTACATGAAACGGCATGGAAAATGTATTTTCATCAAGGGACGCCGACTATATAAACAAAAAAGGGAGACGATAATGATGACTGATACAAAAAACAAAGGGAGCATTGCAGCGATTAAGACAGGATATTTTGTATTTTTTGGAGCAGCCATTGGGGCAGTTTTAGGGCTTGTTGCGTACGTGGAGGGTTGGTTATAATTCTTAAATAGCTAACGCACGCATTCTGCTAATTTTGAATGCGTGCGTTGTTATTTTCGTTAATTCAATGCAGACCACTCTTCACGTAATAGACCAAATAAAACAATGTCATGAAATTTGCCGAAGCGAAAAATTTCATTACGTAAAATGCCTTCTTTTGTAAAGCCACATTTTTCGTAGGAACGAATGGCTGGTCCATTAAAGCTGAATACTTGGAGTTTAATTTTGTTTATCGCGATATAATCAAAGATAAATGTGATGAGGGTCCGCATAGCATCTGTCCCCAATCCTCTCCCTCGCCACTCTTCTCCCACTGAAATTCCCACAGAGCAAGTGCTGTTTTTCCAGTTAATCGAATAGACGCTGCAGGAGCCAATAAGTTGTTGAGAAGTTTTTTCAAAAATACCAAAGATAAATTCTTCTTTTTTGCCACTAATGGTTTGAAAAAATGAAGAATGGTCTTCGAATGTATGTGGAAACGGTATATCATCATTGGCGAGTAATAATGATTGCTTCTCGCTCTCAATTTTTACAAATGCATCTAAATCAATAGAAGTCATTTGTTTTAAAGTAATCAATTGACCATGAAGAAATTCTTTAAAATATCGTTCCATTTAATTTTTATTCTCCCTCGTTCAAGAGCTGCAGTATGTATTACATCCCTTGGATTATTTGTTTTACAAATAAAACGTCTACTGCACTTTTCACAATCATATTCGCAACCCCTTAAAATAGAATATCCAAATAATAGCATATATAGATTTTTTTAAAAATAAAAATTTAATTGAAGCGGAAGATTTTTAAAAAATGGAACTATTTTCTTTTTGCTGCGTATTACACATAAGAAGATGTATTTCCAAATCGATAGTTTGAATGTTAGGACAACGAAAAAGGGGGATTATGATGACATGTGATAGGAATCATAAAGATTTTTAGCATTCGAATAATCAAAGAACTGTAACAGGTTTTACCTTTAAAGGATTTATGATTCTTACAATTTTAGTGATATTTGTAAGTGTAATTCAACACTTCATATAATTAAGAAGCAGATTGTATTTTAATAGAGATTGTTGTTAGTAACTGACTAATCACATTGGAGGAATGATTTTGAAAATTGTATAGATTCGACACTTATAATTTAGAAGCTGACCAAACAGAAAGAAGGGTATAAAGAATGCGACAGTTCGATCGATATTTTAGTGAATTAATGGAATACTTACCTGAAGATGAACGGCTTCAATTACAACTCACTACAGGGGCAACTGAAAACCAAATCCAAGCCTTACTGGCAGTATTTCCGCAATGTCCACACGCACTTATAAATCTATTAAAAGATGTCAATGGAACGTATTATTGCAAGCACGGTGAGCATACGATTTGTGTGCTAGTCCTGGGTTCCGATTTATATGAGTATCCATATTATTTAAAGTCAATTGAGCAAATCACGGATGATTACCATGTGGATAATCAGGACAGCATTTTAGATCGATATGGAGAGTTTTTGGAGCAGATTGCAATTGATGAACGTATCAATGTCCATGTGCCACTAAGAGAGCGCTTATGTTTTTCAGATTGTATGAATAATGGTGGTACGTCGAGCTTATACATTGATTTTACACCAAATGAACGAGGGGAAATTGGCCAAATAATTCGCTATGTACATGACCCGGATAGTTATGAAGTCATTGCACCTTCTTTTGATGTGTATTTACAGCAACTGGTGGACGGTGAATATGAATTTACCGCCATTTATGAGGAAGAGTAGGCGTATATTTTTTTAGTGCTATTATGAACAATCGTTTATATGCATTGCGGCAACAAATGGATAATTTTCACTCAAATCATCATTAGAAAGTAGGGGTATAGTGCAACTGAAATTTTATGAAGAAACCGATAAGCAATTGATTGAGCAGTACACGATAACAGAACAACAGCTTCGTTATACGAAATCCCCTCAGGCTAGCATCGAATTAGCAAAAAGCGAAGCAAGTCGCCATCCGATTTTAGCGATGAAAGAAGGAAGGTTCGTTACCTTTTTCGTGCTCCATGAAAAGGAAGGCGTAATCCCTTATTCAGCGAATGAACAAGCTATTTTAATCCGTTCATTTTCGACAGACTTTCATGAACAAGGGAAGGGCTATGCGAAAAAGGCATTACAATTAATACCATCTTTTGTTCAAAGGTATTTTCCTGCTATCAATGAGCTTGTATTAAGCGTAGACATGCCGAATAGAGCAGCACAGGAATTGTATAAGAAATGCGGTTTCGTGGATGAAGGTGTGCGTGTAACAGGATTCGATGATGAGCTTATCGTGATGAGTTATGACCTTGAGAGGAATAAATTAGACTAAGAAAAATTAGCATTCGATTGTTTTTGCTAAAGCATTTAGTTGGTCAGTAAAAAATCAATAGCGAAATAATATGATTACGATTGGAAGAGATGGACAATGGACTATTTGATGTACGCTTGTATAGAGGATTTACATGAACTAATCACCATCGATCAACAGGTGATTGGTAGTTCTACGAGACTCGATTTAATAGAAAAAGCGATTGTAGAAGAACGATGCATCATTCGTAAAACGCAAAATGGTATCGCTGGATTTCTAATTTTCACGACTGATTTTTTTGAATGTAGTTTTATTTCTTTGGTTATTGTGAAACCCACAGAGCGGCGAAAAGGTATAGCGACGTCCTTATTAGCACATTTCGTTGAGTTAGCATCGACCCCAAAAATATTTTCTTCGACTAATCAATCGAACACCAATATGCAAAAAGTTTTTGATACAGCAGGGTTTATAAGGAGTGGATTTATAGAGAATTTAGATGAGGGTGATCCAGAAATTATCTATTTTAAATTAAGATAGTAAGCGGTCTTTTAGCGTTGAATAGTAAACCTAAAGGTGAACCACAAGCCTCACAGGTGCTAAAAGCATCTGTGGGACCTGCTTGGCTCGCTACTCAGTGGCTTATCGTAAATTATAAAGCACCAACAAAAATTAGGTCATTCTTTTTCTTGCTTTAACTAATAAAAAGGATGGACGCCGCTGTTCTTTTTCTAGGGAAGGTAGTTTTTCAATGGCTTCCTTGTCGGGAATCGGCTCGACAACTTTTTCAATGGCAAGGCCGTGCGAAAGAAGTGTGTTGATAATGGATGACAGGGTACGGTGATATTTTATGACACCATCAACATACCAAGTTTGCTTACGCAAGCCTTCATCTTGATAATCATCAATGGCATAATGACACCTGTTGCCATCTTGATAGTAAATCCAATTTTCCATTTCCTGCCGTGCTGTAGCGATCGGATGCTCTACCGAGAAAATTATTATACCGTTTGGACGTAGCATCGTCGTGATTTTGCCAATCGTCGTATGGAAATCTTCCATATAATGCAACACTAGAGAGCTCGTAATACAATCAAAGTTGCTTGGATTTGCCTCAAAATCCTCAAACGATTTTTGATAAAAATCAATCTTTGGATGGGCATGCTCGCTCTGCGCTATCGAAAGCATATTTGTGGATACATCAATAGCCGTTACATGTTGTGCTCCGTTTTCAATACAATATTTCGCAAATTCACCCATACCGCAACCGATGTCAAGCATCTTTAAATTGAAAAGATCAGGTAATAATGATTTTAATGCTGGTTGTTCAAGCAAGTTATTAAAGTTGTACTTTGATTTTCTTAGTTGCCGATAATGTGTGAAAAAATTAGGGTCATCATAAATATTTTGCTTCATGTGAAACCTCCAGTTGTTTTACATAACGTTATGTAACATTTGCGCATATTCATTCTCCCATAACTAAATAAAAAGAAATAGACTTATAATTCAATTTTTGGTAGGATGTAGATAGAGGCATGTCAACTTTAAACTTTTTATGATTACCATCTTTTCCTTTTGGGGATAGGTGGTTTAATTTTAGCTACGAAATGAATTTCGACCATGTCAAGGGCGGGGGAGAACCAACCTTTTGAAAAAGCATATCGTACTGTTTACAACAATTTATATCTATATCATTACAATAATAAGCCATCTTTTTTTGTATCAGTGTGAAAATGGACGAAGTTTAGTAGGATTGACAATGTTGATTCCACTTTTTTCAGTTTTTCTACTTCAAAAAATCATGATGAAGCAACCAATCATACATACATTTTCAGTCATAAAACCCTCCTGGAAGTGGTTGCTTGTCAGCATATTTCTACCAATTTTTATGGGCTTCAGTTATCATACATACATCCGTATAACTTATTCCGAATCTTTTCTTTTTACTGATTTTACAGAATTTCTACTATTACTTTTTATGGGTCTTACCATAAGCTCTTTTTCAGCATTATTAGAAGAAGTGGTTTGGCGTGGTAATTTTCATTACTATTTCCGTAAAAAGTACGGTATGTGGACGACCGCTTACATAACAGCCGTTATTTGGTCAATATGGCATTTACCGATTGCTCTATTATACAAACCTTATGCAACACCAGAAATCACTTCAATCATCTATTTATTGTTGCTTTTTATTTTATCAATACTTCTAACGATGATAAGAGAATATGGAAAATCAATTGTTCCGGTAGCAATCATGTAGGGAATGATAAATGTCTTTTATTTAAGTGAAGGGCAATTGTCAGTGGCCATTGATGGTCAAGAAATGTTAAAAGCTATCGGCATGCTGTTGGCTCTAATAGTCTGCACTTTATTGATACGCCATAAATTTGTAACAATTTTCAAGAAAATAAATGCATTTGTCGTAAAAAATGGCACTTAATTTGCGAGGATACGTTCATTTATAAGAGAAGTGAATTTACAACTTCTCCTAAAAAAGGACGTTGGGGGAAATTGATTTGAGTACAGAAGAGATTTTAAGTTTAAGTAGTAATTCATTGTTTATCGCATTTATCTTGCTATTAATTGCTATTTTACCGCTAGGGCTTGCTGTGAAATCTAAAGGAAAAATGTTTAAGCGCCTAGGACTACTGCTTACATATTCAGCATTTATATTACAATTGAGTTACTTCGTTTTAAGATGGATTGCTGTTGAGCATGCACCCGTAAGTAATATGTATGAGTTTATGACGTTTTTTGGCATTATGTTAACAGGGAGCTTCCTGATTATACATTATTTGTATAAGCAAATTGTTGTTGGCTTGTTTGCGATACCCGTTTCATTAATCATTATTGGCTATGGTAGTGTGTTTGCAAAAGAGGTTGCACCACTTGTTCCTTCGCTACAAAGTAATTGGTTAACAATTCATGTTATAACTGTAGCAATGTCGAGTGCGATTTTATCGATCTCGTTTGCGACAGGCATTATTTACTTATTGAGAACTTTAGATTTTTCTAAGAAGTCAATTAGTACTTTTGCGTTAGAGTTTGTTATGTATTGTTTAATTGTTGTCATCGGTTTTATTGGCGTTTCTACGGTTTTTAACGTAACGACCGATGAAGTAAAGGTCCAATTTGAAAATGCGCAGGGGAGGGAAGAAAAGACAGTTTATACAATGATGCCGCTTATTGTTAATAAAGGTGCTGTGACAGATGGCGGGGAATCGATTGGCTTTTTGAAGATAACAAATGCTGTTGATGCGAAAAAGCTGAATTCAATCGTTTGGGCATTTATTGTAGGCACTGTTTTATATAGTTTAATTCGACTCATAATGAGAAAACCAATTACTGTATTATTAAAGCCTTTAACAAACCGAGTACAGCCGGCACTGATGGATGAAATTTCTTATAGAGCGGTTGTCATCGGTTTTCCCTTGTTTGCGCTTGGCGGATTATTATTCGCAATGATTTGGGCGCAAATTGCGTGGAGTCGATATTGGGGGTGGGACCCGAAAGAGGTCTGGGCGCTTATCACATTTTTATATTACGCAGCCTTTTTGCATTTTAGACTTTCTAAAGGCTGGGAAGGGGAGAAGACGGCATGGTTGTCCATCGTTGGCTTTGGCATCATCGTCTTTAACCAAGTATTTGTCAATTTAGTTATTGCTGGCTTGCATTCCTATGCGTAACTAGTTGCAGGAGGAATGGGGTATGAACTATTTTTTTAAGCTAAATGCAGTAAGCGCTCTCTATGGATTTTTGTTTTTTACGTTACTAGAATTACAATTGAATTATTATCGTATTGTGCGTTTAACGGGCTGGGAAAGCAAAACTATAGATACTTTATTGTTGGTCGTACACCTAATTGCTTTCGTTACTGCCAGCTTGCTACTGTATAAATTGACCTGTAAATGGCTGGGGTGTAGGCGTGCAAATTATTGGACAATGCTTTTTTGGTTACCTTACGCAGTATTATTTCTTATCCTATTCGCCATTGCTTTTCCGATTACAAATCAGGGCGACATGCCAGCACCTGTACAAGGTTTAATACTATTAGCGCAACTTATTAGCTACCCCTTCTGTATTGGTTTTTTGAATTTACTGTACCATGTACAAAATAGTGATATAGTACAGATATAATAACAATAAAAGAGACATCCACATGTGGATGTCTCTTGGATTTTGAACTGTTAATTCTATATTGAGAATTAAAGTTTCACAACGTTTGTAGCTTGAGGGCCACGGTTGCCTTCTTCAACGCCGAATTCAACTTTTTGACCTTCTTCTAGTGTTTTGAAACCTTCAGATTGGATAGCAGAGAAGTGTACGAATACATCGTTTCCACCTTCTACTTCGATGAAGCCAAAACCTTTTTCTGCGTTAAACCATTTTACTGTACCTTGTGTCATTAGAAAAACCTCCAAAAATTAAATTCAACAATCATATTCCTTCACTCAGTATAAAAAAACACATAGCTAGAAGATCGCATGAACACGACACTTTTGAATGCGTGATTTCATTGTTTACGATGAAGCAATTTAATTATTGTCTTTATTATATAACAGATTTATACATTTATCCAGCATATTCCGTTTTTTAGTATGAAAAAATTACATGGGTATGTTTACAAGTAAAATAAATAAAAAAGTGAGGATTGTGCCTTTTTTAATAAACTAATCCTAAGTTAAAAATGATTAATCAGTAAAAATTTGCTTAAAAAAATTTATTTCGATATAAATCATTTTTTTCTTTGTCCCTCACAACAATTTCATAAGTCTCATCATTAAAGCCGAGTAGTATCACTTACGAAGGTGAAAAATCTCATTATAAATTGTTAATTAGTCTATCCATGCCTTTTCTTTGGCGACAATTACTGCTTCGGCACGTGATTCTACATGGAGTCTAACAAAAAGTTTGGATAAATAATTTTCAACCGTACGTTGTGTGACGCCAAGTGCTGAGGCAATTGCTTTATTGGTGCATCCTTGTGCTACAAGTTGTAAGATCTCTTGTTCTTTGTCACTTAGTAAAACCTCTTGCTGCTTATTTTGATGATGTGAGCGACGTTGCACGAAGTCTAAAAAGTCGATTGACAGTAAAATTTCTCCGCGAAGTGCTGCTTGTATGGTTTGAATAACTTGTTCTTTTGTAGCAAGCTTCGATAATAGCCCATCTACTTTTTTTTCGACCAGTAGCTCGTAATAATCAGACAGTTCATAGCCTGTATAGAGCAAAATAATCGCTTCTGGTTGCTTTTTCTTAATCATCTCTGAAAGTTGGATGCCATTCAGTGGCTTCATATTAATATCAATTAAAAAGAGTTGGAATGTTTGCATGTCCATTCTTGAATGTACGGCAGCACTGTCTTGCTCTGTTTCGATTTGTACATTTACTAGGTCTTGTAATAATGTTTTTGTGCCATCTAAAACGACAGGATGATCATCTACAATCAGTATTTTAATCATTTATAGGTTCGCCTTCCTCTTGTACTTTGATATATATATGCATGCCTTCATTTTGTTTGGAGGTTATGGTCATGTCACCGTTAAAGGCGCGAACACGTTCACGAATACCATTAATGCCCATGGAAGCAGAAGATTGCATTAAATCCTCGATATTACAGCCAATACCGTTATCATCATATTGCAACACAAAGCCACGATCTATTGCAAGAAGTTTCAAAGTAACTTCTGTAGCTTCAGCGTGTTTAATAGCATTATTGAAAAGCTCCTGAACAAGACGATATACGACTAAATGTAACGATAAATCTTGAAAATGAACAGGTTCTATTTGTGTATTCAGTAAAAAATTCGCCCGGATATTTACTTTTTGTACAAGTTTTTTCAAAGCAATCTGTAAACCAAAGGTATCAAGTAGGGGGGGGCTTAAATTTTCACAATACTCTCGTAAATCTTTGGTGGCATCAAGAAGTTGCTCTCGAATAGCTCGTACCTTATCCTCTTTAATGGTTGGTGCGCCCGCGAGTACATCAAGCTCTCTGGCCAAATGGAGCTGCTCTTGTAAAATCGTGTCATGTAATTCCTGCGCTAATATGCTCTTTTCTTTCTCGATAATATTCCATAATAACTTATCAAGCCAAGGTAGCGGTGTATCATGGGTAACTTTCATATGCTGTATTTCAAGCACTAAATCCTCTATGAGTTTTAAACTTTCGATAAACATAGAGACGTAGAGGGCAAGTAATTCTAACCATAGAAGCTCTTCTTTTTGTAATGTATGGCTAATCAATAACACGATTTTCTCATCTGTATTATCATATAAAAGTAGCTGTGTCATTTGATTTTTTGAGATAATTTCACCACGTGATAAAGGAACATCTTCTGAAATGGTTTCAATTGTAAATGCTGTTGTGCCAAGTTTTTCTGTAATTTCATACGTGAAGCGGGCCAGTAATTCCTGCTGATTTTTTGTCTTGCCCATTCTATTGACCGCTGCATATAAATTATGTATATAATCTCCATTGGAAGAAAATATAACTTTTCGATGCTTAAAATCAAGTTGCTCTTTTACATAGAAGCTCGCAATATTTACTAAAAAAACAAGGGTAAAAATAGCTGTGAGCAAGATGATAGAAAGCTGTTTTCCCACTAAAAATATGGCTATACCAATTGTTATGACAGAGGCACTGAAAAACGCAAGTGCACAGTAATAGCGCAATCGAGATAATTGGTATTCAATATCAAATAAACGCTCATTCACTTGAATGAAAATAAATGAAAAAGGGATAAACAATAAAAATAATGCGCTGTATTCGGCTGCTATAATCGGTGTAAAGCGCAAAATTTCTGGCACAACAAATAACAGTAAAAATGGTAGGAAAGGCACGATTAATGCGATGGCTATCAAGCGTATTTTTGCTGATTTTGTTCGTAAATAGGTAATTATTAATAGATAAGTGGCATAAAGAACAAGGATACCAAACGAACCGAGTATCAGAATGGTAGTGATGTGACTGAAACGAGAATTATCTATTTCCATAAGTAAAAAGCATGAGATGATTAAAGGTAGTAGATAAAGCCATTTCGTATGAAAAGATGGCCACTTTATGTGTAAAAAGTAGAAATAATGTTGTAAAAAATGGATGAAAAGTACTAAGCATAATACTAAACAGAGACCAATAACCATCATGCCAACTAAATCTCCTCTGCCTGAGGCTCCAGCACTTGTATAGGCTAAAGAACACGTTAATAAAAATAGTGTAAGTAGGTTAGTGATTCGATTTTCTTTCGTACGTTTCCATAAGTAGATAGCCACGACAAAGGAAAGCACAAAATATAACAGAGGGAAAACAATTTGTATGAAAAGCTCTTCTGGTATATCTTTATGCTTGACTGTAATAGCTCTAACGACGCCATCAGGCTTTAAAATGGTGAGTTCCTTCGCGCTTCTAAAAACATGTGGTTTTCCCATCGTTATTTTTTCTTCAGCAGGCTGGCGGTCGATGGTAAGTAAGATGTCGCCTTTTTCGATGTTTTGTTGTCGTCCCCAATCTGTATAATAAGTTTTTACAATGACTGGTTGCCCATTAGCTGTATTTACAGTAATCCCGATGTAAGGGGTCTGGATAGCAACGCCAAGCACATATATACCCAGAAGTAAGTATGTGATAAAAACGCTGTATGTTATTTTGCTCATATACATCTCTCTTTAATGTTTAATAAAATCATGTGAATGTCTCTTTTCTTTAAAATGTATGCTCTATATTATGCGTAACTTTTGGTGATTTTGGAAGACCGAAAAGGAGACTTTCGGAAAACCACTAATAGTTTTTCGGAAAAACGAAATAGTCTTTTCGGTTAAGTCTATGCTAGTGTGAACTTATTAAGCGTGACGGGAAGGGGGGCATTGTGTGAAAAAATGCCAAATGTCATTTATCCTGTTTTTCCTAGTTGCTATAATCGTGTATCCTATGACGACAACAGCCGAAACATTGCAGACAGATGCTGTAGAGGTGGATATTTGTATTATTGGTGGTGACAATCATTTTGTTTATACGATTCCAAAGCATCTACATAATGATACTACTTATTTTGAAATGAAGGATTACATAGAAAATTCCTTATCCAGCCATTGGAAGGTAGAGAAAGCCCATTATGAAACAAATCAATCGAATGTGGCCTATACATTTTTCATTGAGGATTTATTTCAGAAGAAGCAAAATGGTCAACTAAAGATAGCCATACCCTACAGTATCTTAGTGGGAATGTTTGGTGAAGATGAAGGCATACAATTACGAATTATGGCAAGTAAATTAACAAATTGGAAGGTCAATGCAAAGGAATGGGCAACGCTCGGATTTGCGCAGCCATTTACATTTTTAAGTGAACGAGAGTATGTCTTTGAGGGAGCTGTCAATGAACTATTACAACAACGTGTGGGTCATTTTGATGGATCTATCGTTAAGGGACAAATGATTCTCTATAGTGTCATCTATTTTAGTTTCATTTTAGTGCAAGTGGCTACTTGTCTGTTTTTAGCAAAGCGCTTAAAAAATCGAATCCTCCAACATCCAGAGGATATGCATCATTTTAGAAAGTTTAATTATATGTATCAGATAATTCCGCTAATGATCATAACTGCTCAAATTATATTTCTTGTGATGTCTGGACTACTAACAGCATTTGGGCTCTATTTTAACCCAGGTATTGACTTGTTATTTATTGTTGGACCCGTTTTACTTAATATTATTGTCTTACCGATGTTCTTTGTGACAACAGAATATGAAATTTCCAAGGAACTGCGCAATAATTCGTTGGACCTGGATATGTAATTTTAACGGATAGTGACAAAACTATTCGTGTGAAAATATGTAGTTTCGAGCACTGATTTTCCCCAATTAACCAGTTAT
This sequence comes from Lysinibacillus sp. NPDC048646, assembly GCF_050272295.1. Classification (NCBI taxonomy): domain Bacteria; kingdom Bacillati; phylum Bacillota; class Bacilli; order Caryophanales; family Bacillaceae; genus Lysinibacillus; species Lysinibacillus sp. NPDC048646. The sequence goes on along the minus strand of NZ_JBNNLZ010000023.1, from coordinate 44,139 downwards.
AAGATGCGCATTGTTTTTCCCTTTTGGCGTTCAATTGTCGTTTTTTGATGGTATAATGGTCAACAGCAAACTTGAAGGAGCTGTTGACAGTAATGACGCATCCAGAAACTGCGTATTTAGATTTATTACAACATATATTAGAGAACGGTGTAAAAAAGGAAGATCGTACGGGAACCGGTACATACAGTGTATTTGGCTATCAAATGCGCTTTGATTTAAGTAAGGGTTTTCCACTATTAACGACAAAGCGTGTGCCGTTTAAACTTGTAGCAAGTGAGCTTCTTTGGTTCATTAAAGGGGATACTAATATCCGCTATCTATTGCAAAATAACAATCATATTTGGGATGAATGGGCCTTTAAAAAATGGGTGCAATCAGATGAATATTCGGGTCCTGATATGACAGATTTCGGTCGTCGTTGCTTAGTAGATGATGCTTTTAACGCTAGTTACCAAGCAGAGTTAGCATTGTTTTGTGAACGTGTACTAACGGATGACGAATTTTCTAGCAAATATGGGGAGCTTGGCAATGTTTATGGCAAGCAGTGGCGTCATTGGACAACGTCAACTGGTGAAAAACTAGACCAACTGCAGGATGTTATTCATCAGATTAAGCATAATCCAGATTCGCGTCGTATTATTGTGAATGCTTGGAACCCTGAGGATGTCATTAATGCTGGAGCGAAGGGCAGTAAAGCTGCGCTACCTCCTTGTCATGTCATGTTCCAATTTTATGTTGCAAATGGAAAACTGAGCTGTCAGTTAATGCAACGAAGCCTTGATACATTACTAGGATGTCCGTTTAATATTGCTTCCTACGCATTACTTACGCATTTAATTGCGCATGAATGTGGGCTTGAAGTTGGCGAATTTATTCATAGTATTGGCGATGCACATATTTATGCAAATCATGTGGAGCAAGTGAAAGAACAGCTTTCACGCGAGCCTAAGGACCTACCAACCTTAAAAATAAATCCAAATATAACGTCAATTTTTGAAATAGAACTTGAAGATCTTTCTATCGAAGGCTATGACCCACATCCAGCGATTAAAGCACCAATTGCCGTATAATTTAAAGCAGCAGCTGCTTTGTAAAATTAAGGACAAGTGAATGTACCTTTTTATAGGCGGAGTATATATTTGTCTTAGATGTCACACAATTAAATAAAAATTAAGTACATCACTTATAGTGGTGTACTTTTTTATTTATTTAGCTATCCTTCCTCTGATTTTCCTCAGTCTTTTCATCCAATATACGTTTAAGTTCGTTAATATCTTCTGAAGACAGCTTTTCTTCTTTTAAGAAATTCACAAGAAGAGGTTTAAATGCAGCACCATAGAAACGTTTAAATTGAATTCAGATTTGCTTTAGTACCTGCACGTAAAATTCAGATTGATGTCAACTGTGAAGTGAAGCCGAGACAAATTAAAAGAGTCATCATCGAAGGAGACTTTATTAAGCTTTTATTGAATTTGAAATGGGTTTAGACACAGTACCAAAGGTTAATTTATCCGTATTATTATGCCCTTAAAATGGTTTCTCTCCAACAGACTATCTCAATAGTCTTGACAACTACAGACTATCACAGTAGTATTAGGGTGTGGCAAACTATTGCAATAGTCCACTTAAGAAAAGGAGCATGCGCGTATGCAAGTTAAATTGTTTGATTCAGAATTACAAGTCATGAATATTTTATGGGAAGAAGGCGATTTGACAGCAAAACAGCTCTCACAAATGTTAAACGAACGAATAGGTTGGAATAAAAATACCACCTATACAGTCATAAAAAAATGTATAAAAAAAGAGGCTATTGAAAGAATTGAACCTAACTTTATGTGTCATCCAATCATCAGAAAAGAACAGATTCAAGAACAAGAAACGACGGAATTGATTGATAAAATATTTAATGGTTCTAAATCTTTACTATTTGCATCCTTACTAGACAAGAAAAAAATGTCCGCGAGTGAGATTGATAAATTAAAGCAAATTGTTAAAGATCTTGAGTGAGGAATTATGATATGAGTATTCTCAACATGAGTGTAGACGCATCTCTCCTCCTCATCATTGTGCTATTGATGAGGATGTTAGTAAGAAATAAAGTGCCAAAGCAAACATTTTTAATTCTTTGGGGATTCGTTGCATGTAAACTACTCATCCCCTACTCTTTTTATTCAAAGTTGAGCATACAGCCTATGCTGAAAAACTTATTTGTTACGCTCACTCACTCAAATGATTCGGAAAGAATGCACAATACAATCGAAATCGCACAAACATCAAACACGTTCTATCATCAGCTTTTGCTTGTGATGACAAACGATTTCGTTCAGTACCTATGGGCATGTGGGGGTATCGGGGTTTTGCTATTCTTTATAGTGGCCTATGTTAGGTTTTATAAAGAATTTCAAACAGCCATTCCAGTGAAGAATAATGAGTATCTCGATCAATGGCTAAACGATCATCAGTTAAAAAGAACAATTCAAATTGCTGTATCAGATAGAATTACAACCCCGTTAACATATGGATTCTTTAAACCAGTCATCTTATTGCCGAAATCAACAAATTGGGAAGACGCTGCAAGTATTCAGTTTATTCTTACGCATGAATTAATTCATATTAAACGCTTTGACGTTTTATGGAAAGTAATTTTAACGATTATGGTAGCTTTGCATTGGTTTAATCCATTAGTTTGGCTTATGTATTTTTTAGTAAACAGAGACATTGAATTGTCTTGCGACGAAAGGGTTATTAGACAGCTTGGAGATAAGGCAAAGTCAGCATATGCACTATCTCTCATCAATATGGCAGATGAAACCTATAAAGTTACACCGCTTTGTAATCATTTTAGTAAAAACGGGATTGAAGAAAGGATAGTGTCCATTATGACCTTAAAGAAAAAGTCGGTTTTAGGAACAGCATTAGCATGTACATTAGTCATTGGAGGGATGACCGTCTTTGCGGCAACTGGCCAAGAGCCACCAACGCTGAAAGAAGGCAAAGAACGAAATGCAGTTATTGTAACTGATGTATCAAATAGTACGACCGAACCACATGTAATCGCAACAAATAAAGGCAAAGAACGAAATGCAGTTATTGTTACTGATGTATCAAATAGTATGACGGAACCACATGTAATCGCAACAAATAAAGGCAAAGAACGAAATGCAGTTATTGTTACGGATGCATCAAATAGTACGACGGAACCACGTTTAATCGCAACAAATGAAGAATAAATAAATTACGCCAAAGACTAGTCCTGAAACCGGACTAGTTTTTTCATTTACACCATCATTTTTTCATAATAAAACTCAAATGCCTTCCACTTAGGTCGAAATAATCTTTTTCTAAAATAGGCTAGTTGGCCGATGCTATGCAGACCGATTGACCTTAATATTGTATATGGTATATAAAGGTTAATTTTCCAACTAAAATTGCAGGGGTGATTGTGGTGAGTAAAATTGTAAAGTTCCAGATAGAAGGGGTCGGAGGGGGACAGAAACTGAGGGAAAAGACTCTCGAAGAACCATCTCCTGAAAAATTGGCTATTTCACAAAAACAATATGACTTATCACGCATCTCAGACGAGTTAACGCAGGAGCAAGTACATAAAATGATGCAGGTAATTGAAGAGATTCGCCTTAATCGCCAAAAATAACGCTATAAGTGTAAGCGCCTTCTAAGCTATAATGGCTAAGGAGGTGTTTTTTGATGAATGTGGTATTTGTTGAAACGTTATCAGGTACAGAGCTTTTACAAATGGTGTCGCATGATGTAGCTGGAATATTGGCTGCGGCACAAGGGGAGAGCGTGACGTTTCCACTTGGACATTTTAAATATGAATTTCATAACTTGGATTTTTATGAAGAAAATGGTGAAATAAGACAAGAACTAGTTATTTATGTTTCGAAAATATAATTGGACAAACCATAAAATTTCCCCATGTCCACTCATAAATGGCTAGTTTGCAGTATATATAAGTTTTATTTTGTACAGGCTTAGTAAGCAAAGTATTTGCTATTTTCTAAACCTGTAACTATAATAGTTACAACAGGTGGTGATACATATGGTGAACAGTCGTTTTTCGGTAGCGATCCATATACTTTCGCTCATTGCAACAACATCAGATAAAAGTCAGCTTACATCTGATTATATGGCAGGTAGTGTTAATACCAATCCGGTTGTCGTACGTCGTATGATTGGTGTACTGAAAAAAGCAGGTTTGCTTTCGTCACAATCAGGTTTAGCAGGCTACGACCTTTTAGTTGAACCTAAGGATTTGTCACTATTAACGATTTACCATGCGATCGATGGACCCGAGCAACTTTTTGCTATTCATGATGAGCCGAATCCAGATTGTAGCGTTGGTCGAAAAATTCAACGTACTTTGGAGGGTGTTTATACTTCTGTTTGGGATGCAATGGAAGAACAGTTACAAGCACAGACTCTACAGGATGTACTAGATCAGCTTCGTTAATATAAACGAGGTCGATCTTACTGTATCTAACCTGTAACTAAATTTGTTACAACTAATTTTTAGGAGGAATTTAACTATGAAAATCGCGGTAATTGGAGCTTCAGGGAAAGCAGGACAAAAAATTGTTGAGGAAGCATTGCAACGTGGTCATGATGTGACTGCAATTGTACGCTCTGCTGCAAAAGTGACAGCTGATATCGCTGTCATTGAAAAAGAGGTTCTTGCGCTATCACAAGAAGATGTCAAAGTTTTTGACGTTGTTGTAAATGCGTTTGGCGCTCCTTTTGGACAAGAAGAATTACATGTAAAAGTGGGGCGTCATTTAATTGCTATTTTCACGGGCATTGATACAAAATTATTTGTTGTCGGTGGTGCAGGAAGCCTATTTGTAAATCCAGAGAAAACAGTACGTGTAATGGATACACCTGATTTCCCAGAAATGTTCTTTGCAACTGCAAAAAATCAAGGTGAAAACCTAAAAGATTTACAAACTTCGAAAGTTACATGGACATTCTTAAGTCCGTCAGCATTTTTCGACCCAGAAGGTCCACGTACAGGTAGCTATACAGCCGGTACCGACCATCTATTAGTGAATGCTGCAGGAGAAAGCTATGTCAGCTATGGCGATTATGCGATTGCAGTAGTGGATGAAATAGAAAGCCCACAACATGTAAATAGTCGCTTTACAGTGACTTCAAATAAATAATGTTTTAAGCGAGCGTGTGTGAAATGCGCTCGTTTTTTTTTGTTTTTCTTGTCCATCAACAAAAAATTCTTTATTTTACAGAAAATTGACTGTTTACAATCCGGCATTAATTAGCTACTATCAGTGTGAGTATACATAAAAGGAGTCGACAATAATGTCCACAGTACGTATTGAAAAAGATTTTTTAGGTGAACGTACCTTACCAAGCAGTGTCTATTACGGGATTCAAACACTTCGAGCAACAGAAAACTTCCCGATAACAGGCTATACAATTCATCCATCACTAATTAAAGCAATGGGAATTGTGAAAAAAGCAGCTGCATTAGGCAATATGGAGGTACACCTGCTATCAAAGGACATTGGTGAAGCAATTGTCGAAGCAGCACAAGAAGTAATTGATGGTAAATGGAATAGTGAATTTATCGTCGATCCGATCCAAGGTGGTGCGGGTACATCGATTAATATGAATGCGAATGAAGTGATTGCGAATCGTGCATTAGAGATTATGGGGAAAGAAAAAGGGGACTATCAATCGATTAGCCCGAACAGCCATGTCAATATGTCACAATCGACAAATGATGCATTCCCAACAGCGATTCATATTGCCGTATTACATTTAGTTGATGAGCTTTTAGTTACAATGGAGAACATGCAAGCGGTGTTCCACCAAAAAGCTGAGCAATTTGCACATGTTATTAAAATGGGCCGTACGCATTTACAAGATGCTGTGCCGATCCGTTTAGGTCAAGAATTTGAAGCATATTGCCGTGTGATCAATCGCGATATTAATCGAATTCGTCAAACACGTCCAAATCTTTATGATGTGAATATGGGAGCAACTGCTGTAGGAACAGGATTAAATGCATTCCCTGATTATATTAAGTCAGTTGACCAGCATCTTGCTGAAATTTCTGGTTTACCACTTCAAGGTGCAACACATTTAGTGGATGCTACGCAAAATACAGATGCGTATACAGAAGTGTCAGGCGCACTAAAAATTTGTATGATTAATATATCTAAAATTTCCAATGACCTTCGTTTAATGGCATCTGGACCACGTGCTGGTTTAGGGGAAATTATTTTACCTGCTCGTCAACCTGGGTCTTCGATTATGCCTGGTAAAGTAAATCCAGTTATGCCAGAGGTGCTTAATCAGGTAGCATTCCAAGTTATCGGTAATGACCAAACGATTTGCCTTGCGTCTGAAGCGGGTCAGTTAGAGTTAAATGTTATGGAACCTGTGTTAGTCTTTAACCTGATCCAATCAATTAGTATTATGAATAATGTGTTCCGAGCATTTACGGAAAACTGCTTGAAGGATATTGAAGCGAACGAAGAACGCATGAAAGAATACGTTGAGAAGAGTGTAGGTGTATTAACAGCGGTAAACCCTCATATCGGTTATGAGATTGCTGCGCGCCTTGCACGTGAGGCAATTTTATCTGGACGTTCCATTCGTGAGCTTTGCATTGAGGCAGGTGTTTTAACGACGGAACAATTAGATTTGATTTTAGATCCGTATGAAATGACACATCCAGGTATTGCTGGTGCCAGCATCATGAAATTAAAATAATAGCTGTGGAAAGGGGCTGTCTAAGAAGCCCTTCAAACAATAATAGCTATCTTCCTATATGGTGAAAATCCGCTACGCTTTCCAGCGGGCAAGGCTCGAGCCGCATTGCTCGCTTACGCTCCCTGCTGGGTCTCGTGCTCTTGCTTTCCCGCAGGAGTCTACGCGGATTTTTATCTTTATATCAAAAAATAGCATACCGGGAATACTCCTATTAAATACAGGTCCCAGAAGGAATCGAGTAAAGCAAATGCTTATTTCAGCTTATAAAAAATTAATGTTATCGCAGTAAAACTAAAAAAGAAGCAACGGCATAAAATATCACAGTAATACCTAAGAACATCAATAGCCTATTGCTTACTTTTAAATCGCTCGATTCTTTTTTCAGCTCTTTGTAATATTTAGTCGTCATATACACACCACACATTAATAACACGGCACAAGCGATATAAGAAACGATGTTTGCTCCTACACTTTTACCTGTTTCGATGGCTTGTATCGTTATACAGTGGATAAAAATCACAAATGAATAAAGAGCATGTTCTTTCTTCTCTAAATTTCTACTTTTCTTTTTCGCCATTTTATACCAATGCTTCATATCTTCTTGCGACACATACTGCGCAACAATAGCTTCTACTTGTTCCGCATATTTTTTTCGAACTTCGATCGTATAAAACACCTTGTATATTTCATCATTTTTTTTCGAGCGGAATCTTTCAGACGATTGCTTTAAAATGTCTTTGATTCCTATTTCATACGGAACATTATTTTCCTCTAAGTGTTCGATAATTGTCAAGACGGCATCTTCTGATTTTCCAATCAATATTTTCCTTTTAAACAAACTAACACCTCAAACGAAATAATTCAAATTACGCTTCATTATACAATTTCATTCAGGCTCCCTGTAATCCAAAATATTACAAACGTTTATGTTTTCATAACGAGTGCTTTCGTTTCGCAAAAATCTTTGAGAAAACAGCCTTTTATAGTTGTAATCATACAAAAGTCAGGCTTTTTGCTGTGCTTTTTAGGAAAATTAAACTAAAATGACTCCATTAAAATAAGATGTTGATGGAGTGATTTAATATGAGTTTAGGCAAAAAAAGTATGCTTGGCTTTTCTGTTTTAAATGTAGTGATGATCGTGTTTTTAATAATAGATTTAACAAATTTAACTTCATTAGAATCGCTTGCAACGGCATTAACCTTTGTTGGTATAGCGATTACGTTGTCTGACATTTTTTATGTAAAACACAAAATTATTACACCTCTTAAACATTTGTCCGTTGCTGTTCGAACGATAGCAGAGGGTAACTTACAAGTGAAGCCTTTGGAGGTAAAAACGAATGATGAAATTGCAGAATTGGCAACGGCATTTTTTTGATGAAAGAGCAGATACGTACAATGACACAGAAAATTACGCATAGTTCTACAGATCTATCTGCGAGCATGGAGGAACTAGCTGCAAGTACAAATGAAATTACGCTGGCAGTAGATGAAGTTGACCAACAAATGGAAAAAACTACAGACGCTCTGAAGAGTTGCACAATCTGCCAATGAAAGTGCTATTTCTATGCAGGAAACTGCTAAAGGGGTTGAACGGATTACTGATGCATAAGTGTGCAGGCAGATAATTGAAATTGTGTTAACGAAGAGAAGCTGGTGGGAACAAAAAAGGTAAGATTATTTAGAGGGATTGAGCGCTGTAACTTCTTGGTTAATATTGACATCTCATGTTGGTTTCAGAGGAGTTTTGTTTACAGGAATGATAGGGACTATTTTGAAAGAAGATAAATCTTCTACAAAATAGTCCTTTTATTATTTTTCATTCGCCAAACTTGTGAATTGACAGAGTAATATAAATGTTGAATTTTTTGAATTAGTTTTTTATAATAGGTTAGCTGTTACCTCTTATCATTCACCTCACACTTTGCAACCCGCGTCTGCCGGGTCAAATCGTCAATTCTTTGTCTTATTCGCTTGTCCTTGCGAAATCATAAACTGTTGGACCAAACTAAAAGTAAATAGCGTCAGAAAGTTGAAAGTAGTTTTATACTGCGGAAAAATTCAGAATAAAGAAAGAGAGAGATTGGATTGAAGCTATCACCTGTGGAACAAGAAAAGCTACTTCTCCATTTGGCAGGAGAACTTGCGCTGAAAAGAAAAGCACGTGGATTAAAGTTAAATTACCCTGAATCTGTAGCGCTTATAAGTAGTTATATTATGGAGGGTGCAAGAGATGGAAAAACTGTTGCTCAGCTGATGAGTGATGCGAAACAAGTGCTCACAGCAGCAGATGTAATGGAAGGCGTCGGTGACATGATTTCGGATGTTCAAGTTGAGTGTACATTCCCAGATGGTACGAAACTTGTAACAGTTCACCGTCCAATACTGTAAAGGGGGTATTTGTGAATGATTCCTGGAGAAATTAGACCAGCACAAGGTGAGATTGAAATGAATGTAGGACGGGCCACTAAAACAGTTATTGTAGCGAATACAGGAGATCGTCCGATTCAGGTTGGTTCACATTTTCATTTTATAGAAGTGAATAGATTCTTAGAGTTTGATAGACAAGAAGCAATTGGCATGCATTTAAATATTCCTTCAGGTACAGCGGTTCGTTTTGAACCAGGTGAGGAAAAAGAAGTGGAAATCGTGGAGTTTGGCGGCAAACGACATATTTTTGGATTGAATAAATTAACAGAAGGTTCAACGCATAATAAGGACGAAATTTTAGACAAAGCGATTGAAGGTGGCTTTAAAGGAGCTGAAGAAAAATGAAGGTGACACACGAAGCGTATGCAAAAATGTTTGGACCTACTGTTGGAGATAAGGTTCGTTTAGCAGATACTGAACTGTGGATTGAAATAGAGAAGGACTATACAACTTACGGTGACGAGGGCGTTTTCGGAGGTGGAAAATCACTTCGTGTTTCTATGGGGCAAAATGGTAAAAATAAAAGAAGTGACGGCGTGCTAGACACGGTTATTACAAATGTAGTAATGATTGATCATACAGGTATTGTCAAAGCAGATATTGGCATTAAAGACGGTCGAATTATCGGTATTGGGAAAGCTGGAAACCCAAATGGCATGGACGGTGTTGATCAAGATATGATCATTGGTGTTGGTACGGAGGTTTATGCAGGAGAGGGCTTAATCGCAACTGCTGGTGCTATCGACACACATATACATTTCATCAGTCCAGATCAGGTGGAAACAGCGTTATTAGCAGGGACAACAACATTTATTGGTGGTGGAACAGGACCCGCTGCTGGCTCTAAAGCGACGAGCTTAACAGCTGGAGAATGGCATTTACATAGAATGCTTCAAGCTGTCGAAAGTTTACCAATAAACGTTGGACTTCTAGGAAAAGGGAGTGCTTCCGACCCTGAACCGATTATTGAGCAAGTCCGTGCTGGGGCAATTGGTATGAAAATACATGAAGATTGGGGTGCAACACCAGCAGCTCTTGACCAAAGTTTAACTGTAGCGGATGACTATGATATCCAAGTTGCCTTACACTCAGATACATTGAATGAAGCCGGCTTTGTAGAAGATACGATTAATGCTATAGATGGTCGTGTTATTCACATATTCCATACCGAGGGTGCTGGTGGAGGGCATGCGCCAGACCAGTTAGTGATGGCATCATTACCTAATATTTTGCCAGCATCGACAAATCCAACAAAACCGTTTACTACAAATACGATTGATGAACATTTAGATATGCTCATGGTCTGTCATCACTTAAAGCATGATGTTCCGGAAGATGTAGCGTTTGCGGATTCTCGAATACGTCCAGAAACCATTGCGGCTGAGGATATTATGCAGGATTTAGGTATTTTAAGTATTATGTCTTCCGATTCTCAAGCGATGGGGCGGGTAGGAGAAGTAACATTACGTACGTTCCAAACGGCAGACAAAATGAAAAAACAACGGGGTCCATTGCCACAGGATGAAGGGAAAGACAATGATAATTACCGCGTAAAACGCTATATGGCAAAACTGAACATAAATCCAGCAATTGCTCACGGTATTAGCCATGAGGTTGGCTCGTTGGAAGAAGGTAAACTAGCAGATATTGTGCTGTGGGACCCAGCATTTTTCGGAGTTAAAGCAGAAGTTGTCATTAAAGGCGGGATTGCGGTTTATGCCATCACAGGTGATCCCAATGCGTCCATTCCTACACCGCAACCTACGAAAGGTCGTCAGACGTTTGGCTTCTATGGACAAGGTCCTCAAAATTGTGCGATGACATTTTTACCACAGATTGCTGTAGAAGAAGGTTTACCGGCGAAATTAGGCTTAAAACGAAAAATCGGTACAGTGAAAAATTGTCGGAATATTGGTAAAGCAGATATGAAACATAACAACGCTACACCGCACATTGATGTGAATCCTGAAACATATGAAGTGAAAATCGATGGTGAATTAGCGACTTGCGAGCCAGTAGATGTATTGCCAATGGCACAAAGATACTTCTTATTCTAAACGCATTGTAGGTATTTTACGGCGATGAATTGTTAGAATATTGCAGGAAATATAGCGTGAGCTGTTTTTAGAAATCCATTATTTAATTAGGGGTGCAAACAATATGTTAATTGAAAAAATTATCGGAAATATCGGTCAAGAAGAAGAAATCGACAGTAAGTTAACAGAATGGATCGAACTTGACTGGGAAGAGTTAAGTAAACGCATTCTTCGTACAGTAACAGATCAAGGGACAGACGTCGCTTTACGTTTAAGCGGAGAAGAACCACTAAAGTATGGTGATTTATTATTCGAAGACGGTGATCGACGTATCGCAATCCGTACGAAATTAGAACCTGTTATTGTTATCTATCCTGAAAATATGGTAGAGATGGGGAAAGCGGCGTTTGAATTAGGAAATCGTCATACACCATGTTTGATTGAAAATGATGAAATTATTGTACGTGCCGATCATACGATTAACCTATTATTAGACGAAGTAGGAGTCAACTATGAAACGACAGAGCGACGCTTCAAACAACCGTTCAAATACCGTGGACACGCTCACTGATTTCTCCTTGCTGCGTTTATTACAAATTCATGACTCAGCCTTTCCTATCGGCTCATATACCCATTCATACGGCATGGAAACGTATATTCAGGAAGAGTTGATTCGAACGAAACAGCAATTAATCGCATTTTGTAAAAGCTATTTATTTCACAACTTAGTATGTGGAGATGCCCTAATCATTCAAGATGCCTTCCATGCAGCAAAAGAGAGAAATGAAAAACGTCTTGCAGAGCTTGATGAGCTTTGTGGAGCTATTAAGCTAGCGAAAGAATCTAGAGATGCTAGCGTGAACGTTGGCAAACAATTTGTGCGAACTGTAGCTCCACTCATTGACAGTCCATTAGTAGAGCAGTGGGAGCACAAGATAGATAAAGAAGATGTGAAGGGCCATTATGCAGTCCTTTACGGTATTTATAGTGAGGCACTTGGGGTGAATGTTTATCACGCAGTCATGACATTTATGTACGCATCAATAAGTGGTTTAGTACAAAATGCAGTGCGGGCTGTGCCATTCGGACAAAATACCGGCGTACAAGCGTTAAATGAACTGCTCGTTCATGTAGAGGAAGCAGCACAAAAAGTAATGAATTTGACGATTGATGATTTATCAAATAATGCATTAGGCATTGAACTTGCATCGATGAAGCATGAATTTTTATTTTCAAGATTATTTATTTCTTAAGCAGGGAGTTGGAATTTTTTATGAAACCAATACGAATTGGCATCGGTGGACCAGTAGGTTCAGGAAAAACATCGTTAGTGGACCAATTAACACGTGTTATGCATGAACAATATAATGTGGCTGTTATTACAAATGACATTTATACACGAGAAGATGCGCAATATTTAATAACAAATGGGGTACTCAATGAGGATCGTATCGTTGGTGTTGAAACAGGTGGCTGTCCGCATACAGCCATCCGAGAAGATGCATCGATGAACTTTACAGCCATTGATGAACTCAACAAACGTTTCGCTGATTTAGACATTATTTTCTTAGAAAGTGGCGGCGATAATTTATCGGCAACATTTAGTCCAGAACTTGTTGATGGGTATATTTATGTCATTGATGTGGCAGAAGGTCAAGATATTCCACGTAAAGGTGGTCCAGCCTTAACGCGTTCTGATCTATTACTGATCAATAAAACATCATTAGCACCTCATGTTGGCGTGGATTTAGACCTAATGGATGAAGATGTGAAAAAAATGAGAGCTGGGCGTCCTTACATCTTTGCGGATGTACGCTCACAAACAAATGTTGATAAGGTGGTAGCGTGGATACAGCACCAGATGTTACTAGAAGGTGCTGAAGCAGTTGACGCAAATGTTTGAGCAAAGAAAAGTAAATCATTTTGGCAAATTAGAAATGGCATTTGAGCCAAGAAGAGGGTACACACGACTTGTTCGTGTGTACCAACAACCACCATTGAAGGCAAGTCGAGAGTTATATGAAGGGCAAAAGCCAACAGCAACTGTTTTTATCATGGAATCTTCAGGTGGCATGGTAGCGGGAGACAGAAATGAAATGGATATAAAACTTGCGCCCGATAGCCAAGTAAGACTAAAGCAACAATCAGCATTAAAAATCTATCCATCCCATACAGGGGAACTTTGTACACAATCCATTCACGTGGAATTGGAAGAAAATGCTCGATTAGAATGGATGCCTGAAGTAATAATTCCATTCGAACGAGCAAAATTCCAGGTGGATACAACGATTCGAATGATGGCAAGCTCTACGTTGATTTGGGGAGAAATACTTGCCCCTGGCCGGGAAATGCGAGGGGAAATTTTTAATTTTCAATCGTTTCGTTCGCACTACAAATTATATGTAGAAGATTCTTTAATTGCCTTTGATACATTACATTTCAAACCTGAAGAAATGGATTTTTCATTAATTGGCTTACTTGAAAAAGCGTTGTACATCGGTACACTATGGATTGTATCGCCGAATGTTAGGGAACTAAATGTAAGAGATTTACAGGAATTGATGCACGCCGAAAGTGATACACAAGCGAGTGTAACGAAGCTTAACGATTATGCAATTCATTGTAGATGGCTATCGAAAGAGCAACGGACACTACATAAAGAGATTAACCGAATGTTTTTACATGTATCGAATCTAATATAAGAATATATGTTGATTTTTGAGGGAGATAGAGAGAATTGAAAAAGTTTTCATTATTTATATTGCTTACAACTCTTGTTATTACTTTAGTTGGATGTGGGGAAGAGTCTAATCAACAAGAAAAACAAAAGACTGCTGAGTCATCATCACATGCGAATGAACTTATTTATGCCTCAGAGTCTGAATTCGATGGCTTAAACCCAATTTTAGAGGAAACTAATTTAGATGCCTTTTTATTTCGTGGATTAATGCGTTTTGATGAAAATAATTTACCAATCAATGATATTGCAGAGGATGTGCAAGTCTCTGATAATCAGCTGACGTACACAGTGAAAATAAAAAATGATGTTACGTTCCATGATGGTCAAGTTTTAACGGTGGACGATGTCATCTTTACAATAGAAAGTATTTTAGACGATCACAATGCGTCGTTTTTAAAATCTGATTTTATTCACGTAGCCGCTATGGAAAAAGTGGATGAAACAACGATGAAGATCATGTTAGATGAGCCGTTTACACCGATGCTGGATAAGCTAACAGTACCAATTTTGCCGAAGCATGCATTTGAAGGACAAGATATGCGCACAGCTTCTTTTAATGAACAACCAATTGGTGCAGGCCCTTTTATGTTCGACAAATGGGATCGCGGCACGAGTTTAACATTGAAGGCCTATCCTTTCTTTTTTGGGACAAAAGCTTCTTTAGATAACGTGATATTTAAGTTTATACCAGATAGCAATGTTCGAGCGTTACAACTTAAATCAGGAGAAGTTGACATTGCATTACTGGATCCTACGCAAATTGCTGAGCTGTCAAAAGCACCGCATTTAAAAATGTATGAGGTAGATTCAGCGGATTACCGCGGTATTTTATTTAACATGCAATTTGACCTATGGCAAGATGTCAATATCCGAAAAGCAATGAGCTTTGCAATTGATCGTGCAGGAATTGTCAAGGGGATTTTACAAGACTTTGGTACAGAGGCATACTCGCCATTACAAAAGCATGCATTCGTCAATGAGGATATTGAGCATTATGCGTATAATTTAGACAAAGCAAATGACTTACTTGAACAATCAGATTGGAAATTAGCAAAGGATGGTTTCCGCTATAAAGATGGTCAAAAGCTAGGCTTTACCATTACAGTGCCTGTGACAGATAGTGTACGTGTCAATATGGCCAACTATGTTGCTGAGGGCTATAAAGCAGTAGGCGCAGATGTCGACGTAGATGCATTAGATTGGAGTAGTATTGTTATTGAAGAAGCAGAAACGTTTATGGTTGGCTGGGGCAGTCCATATGATGCAGACCATCATACGTATAGCTTATTCCATACGAACCAATCAAGTTTAACGAGTGCTGGCTACAATTATGGTAGCTATTCAAACGCAAAAGTGGATGCTTTATTAGAGCAGGGGCGTATAACAGTTGACCCTACAAAACGACAAGAAATTTATAGGGCATTACAACAGGAATTAGCAGAAGATCCACCGTTTGCTTATTTTGCATATGTTGATGCAGTATATGGTATCGATAAAAATATAAGCGGCGTGAAAGAACGCATATTGGGTCATCATGGTGCAGGTTTCTTATGGAATGTCGAGGAGTGGAAATGGCATGACCGCTAAGTGGATTGGGAAGCGCGTGATAATGGGGACAATTGTCCTCGTTATCGTGAGCTTCCTGTCTTTTTTCATCATGCATGCAGCACCAGGAGATCCAGCCACGGCTTATTATGGTGGAAATTCACAAACATTAACGACAGCTGAAAAAGAAAGGATTGCACAAGCTTTCGGATTAGATAAACCTATCCTGTCTCAATACGGGATTTGGCTCCGTGAGGCGGTCCAAGGAAATTTAGGTTATTCTGCAAAAGAAGGCAGGGCGGTCTTAACGATTTTATTAGAAAAGCTCCCGAATACATTACAGCTTGTTGCGATTACTTTATTGATCGTCACAATAACATCTACTTGGCTAGGGTTATTGGCTGGGATGAAAGAAGATTCATTACTGGATCGAGGATTGACGATCTTTAGTATAGCGAGCTCGGCTGTGCCTTCGTTTTGGTTAGGGATATTATTCATGATGATCTTTTCAGTACAGTTAGGCTGGCTGCCTTCATCAGGCATGAGTGATGTACGAGGGGGAGGGGGAATTGCTGATAGACTGCACCATATCATCCTCCCAGTGACAGTTCTTGTACTTTCTCATGTCGGCCTATTTGCTCGATTTTTACAGGACTGCGTAAAGCGTGAAAGTAAAAGTTATTATGTTCAGGTTGCTCGTGCAAATGGGGTAGCCGAACGGGAAATTAGAAAATATATTTTGCGTAATTCATTCATTCCTTATGTCAATTACATAGGGGTTACGATTCCATCATTCTTTGGGGGTTCGATTGTTGTAGAATCACTTTTTGGGTGGTCAGGCTTAGGGCAGCTACTCGTCAAATCGGTAATGGTGAAAGATTTCCCATTATTAATGGGTGGGGTACTGATTATTGGTGTTGTCGTTGTTGTTAGTCTTATTGTCATTGATGTTATGATGATTGTTATCAATCCTAAGCTAAGAAGGGGTGTGCTACGCTGATGAAATCGCGAAAAATGCTCTTTTTTTGGTTAATCTTACTTTCCATCATTTTTGCTTCGACTGCTTTTTCATCGTTTCTAGCCCCTTTCGAGCCAAATACGATGGATATGAATAATATTTATGCTTCCCCTAATGTTAGTCATGTGCTTGGAACGGATCAGCTAGGTCGTGATGTGCTCTCGCGCTTGCTTGTTGGTGGGCAGGTGACTCTTTTGATAGCAGTAGTATCTGTTGTGATTTCCACAGTTATTGGGATCATATATGGCGGAATTAGTGGCTATTTCGGAGGAATGGTAGATGTCATCATGATGCGTATGCTAGAGGCATTTTTAACCATTCCATCGCTTGTCTTGGTGCTTGCTTTTCAAGCCATAATGCGAGGAAGTGTTTGGACTATGGCTGTCATTATAGGCCTGACAGGATGGTTTGTCACTGCACGTATTGTGCGCTCTGAATTTATGCGACTAAAGGAATCTGAATTTGTCCAAATGGCGGTAATGTTCCGTACACCTACATGGAAAATCTTGTTTAGACACTTGTTGCGCAATAGTTTCCCGGCCATTTTTGTTGTGACGTTATTTAACTTTGCGGGTGCTATTTTCACAGAAGTATCACTAAGTTTCTTAGGAATAGGTGTGCCACCCGCAACGCCGTCTTGGGGAACGATGTTGTATGCCGCTCAAACAGATTTACTTGTTGGTGCATGGTGGATTGGGCTATTTCCGGGACTTTTAATTTTTGTTACAATTTTATGTATTCAATTTATCGGGGAGGCATTGAAGCAGCAAGGAGGTGCGCGTTCACATGCTTAATATTGATAAATTATCAGTAGTACTTAATGGTAAGCAACTTATCAAATATGTCACGTTTACAGTGCCGAAGGGCCGTATTACTTCGATTATTGGTGAGAGTGGTAGTGGGAAAAGTATGACTGTATCTGCAATTCTGGGCTTATTACCTGCGCATGCATATGCGTCGGGGGGCATCTTTTTAAATGAAAAGAATTTACTGGAAATGTCCCTAAAAGAAAGAGTAGAGTTGCGGAAAATGCATTTCTTTACAATCTTTCAGGATGCTGCCAACAGCTTTTCACCCTCAAAAAAAATGAAGCATCAATTATTTCTATTGACAGGGCAGAAAAAAGGTCATACGAAAGTAGCATTTTATCAAAAAATGCTTTTAATTTTACAGGACTTAGATTTAACGGAAGAAATAATGGAACGCTATCCCTTTGAACTCTCTGGAGGGATGTTGCAACGGTGTATGATCGCTTGTGCATTATATATTGAGCCTGAATTGTTAATAGCTGATGAACCAACATCTGCACTCGATATGCTGATTCAAAAGGATTTTATGGATTTGCTGAAAAAACTCAATAACGAAAAAAGAACTACCATTTTACTGATAACGCATGATTTGGACATTGCTGTTTCGGCCGCACATTCAGTAGTTGTCATGAAAAAAGGTGAGGTCGTTGAAACGGGACAGGTAAGCGATGTATTTGAAATGCCGACACATCCATATACAAAGTTACTATTAGCGAATCATTTTTAGGGGGAATGTCATTGTTGCTGCAAGTTGAAAATGTTAGTAAAAGCTTTCCTAGAGGGCAGCAAGTACTACAGCATGTGAATGTATGCATTGGACATGGTGAAGTCGTTGGGCTAGTAGGCGAGAGTGGCAGCGGGAAAAGCACGCTTGCCAAAATCATTATGCAATTGGAGAAGGCCAACCAAGGTCACATTCATTTTAATGGAAAGCCCATTACGAAGAAAAATTGCCAGTCATTTTATGAACACTGTCAGTTGATCTTCCAAAATGCAACTGCTGCTTTAAACCCCATGTGGACAGTGAAGGAATCATTATTGGAACCATTACAGCATAAACAATCAGTGACAAACGACTATTTACTGGTCATGCTCGAAAAGGTCAAGCTACCAATCACTGTGTTAAGTTGTTTGCCCAATGAGCTAAGTGGGGGAGAAAGGCAACGAGTTAATTTGTTAAGATCCATTTTAGTGGAGCCCAAATTGTTAGTGTGCGACGAAATTGTTTCTAGCTTAGACCGATTAATTCAGCGGGAGATTATTGATTTATTGATCTCCCTCAATAAAGAACAAAACATGGCGATCTTATTTATTTCCCATGATTTAAAGGCTGTTTCCTATTTATGTGAGCGTGTATACGTCATGAAGGATGGCGTCATTGTCGATGAAAGTAAAAAAGAAAAAGGTGTTTTTCAATTGACAGACAACTACGCCCAAAAGCTATTTCAAGCAATGAGATGACTTGTTGAAAAGCTCCAAAATATTATTAAATGTAAAATTTAACACACATTCGCGATTGTTAAACAACTAGATTTCGATAAATTAACTGAGAGCCGATTGAAGACTCCCTCATATGCTACAACAACACGTTGTCAAAGTACTTAAATATATCTTCTATCAGTATTGACGTTATAATTTAAAAGGGGAGATAGCATATGAAAAGTGTAAACTTACAACTTGACCACAATAACTCGTTAGAAATAACGCAGCTAGATGATAATTTATTCGAAGTTCGACTTGGCATTAACGGAAGTATGAGCATGTACTATATGACACGCGATCAACTTGAAAATCTTGAACAGCTAGGTACTTCTCATATTCCTATTGAGACGATTCGAGCTAAGTTACTTAGCGATTAATGATAGTTCAAGAAGTTTCACACACGAAAGATGAGGAAATCTGGATATTGCCATTACAAACGTAACAAAGATGTACAATGTTTCAATGTTGCACAATCATTCAGTGCCTCACTTACGCTTGAAGGCATTTCAAGTGAAGAAATCGGGGCTTCAACGGAGACTTTTCACTATAACGGTTAGGCTTACGACTGATCGAAAAACTGAAGCGGGGTGTTCCTTGATGACAAATAGTAGAATGAATCCGAAGGTTGATGAATTTTTAAGTAAAGCAAAAAAGTGGAAGGAAGAATATGAGAAGTTGAGAGATATCGTTCTTGACTGTGAGCTGGCTGAAGAAATAAAGTGGAAGCATCCTTGTTACATGTTTGACAATAAAAACATCGTTTTAATACATGGATTTAAAGACTATTGTGCACTTTTGTTTCATAAAGGTGCCTTGTTACAGGATCCCCATAGGATTCTAATCCAACAAACAGAAAATGTACAGGCGGCACGCCAGATTCGGTTTACCAATGTTCTAGAAATCGTTGAAATGGAAACTATCTTGAAAGATTATATTTATGAAGCCATTGAAGTTGAAAAGGCCGGTTTGGAAGTGAATTATAAAAAGAATACAGAAATCATCATTCCTGAAGAACTTCAAAATAAATTCAATGAGGTCCCTGCATTGGAAACTGCTTTTGAAGTATTGACACCGGGTCGGCAAAGGGCTTACATTCTTTATTTTTCTCAACCCAAACAAGCCAAAACACGACAGTCAAGGGTTGAAAAATATATGCAGCAAATTCTCGATGGAAAAGGATTAAACGATTAGTTTATTGAGAGAAAGTAAATTAACCAAACTATAAGATATTCTTTTTTGCTGAAAAACTGCTTTTTTGAACGAACTGGAGCTTTAGTTAAAATTCAAGCCTCTTTACTCTACATCACACGAAAAGTATTAATAGATGGAATATTTTGTTATAATTGACATTGGAAATAGAGTTCTTTACAATTAATAGTAGTAATTCTATAAGGAATGTGACTTAGTTCATTTTCCTTCACAACTGAATAGCGTGTAGTAATAGGTGTAAATTGCGTGCAATTTACTTAAAAGGGAAGTCGGTGTAAGTCCGACACTGTCCCGCAACTGTAAAATGTGAGCGTCTTTGCAATACCACTGTCATTAGACGGGAAGGGGAAAGATGCGTTGACCATAAGTCAGGAGACCTGCCTATTACGAGTACACACCATAACCCTACGAGGAATAGGAGGTGGCATGTTGACAAAACAGAATATGCTGTTCGTCACAGTACGTCAAACGCCCATAATAGTAAATGAAAGTCTTCGGTACCGAACCGATTCTTTCCTATGTGGGCAATGTTTGACGTTACGTGATGAATGATATGTATAAGGTGTTATAGCCATTGAATGACGGATTTCCTCTTACTGGAGAAATCCGTTTTTTAGTGGACGTACACCTGCCGTTTTGAAAATATGTACGAAAAGAGGAATGCACGTATGACGAATATTCATGTATGTACAGCACAGGAAAAACAGCAATCAGCTATGAAAATTTGTAAGCATCCACGCACAGAGGTAGGCAAGCAGACGAAGACAAGAATCGTCATTGAATCACTTGTCGATCAGTTTTTAGCAACAGGACTTATTCGCAACGAACGATTATTTGACCGCATTTTATATAACAAAGAAATTATTTGGATTCAAAATGAAGGGTATGATGGACATCTATTCGCCAAGGCAAGTGTGGCTAATGAGTTAAAAACAAGAAAGAATGGCTTTATGATGTATATGCCGACAAATCCGATTGTTTATGAAGTGAATGGAGAAGCTTATCAATTAATTACACGTATCGATTCGGTTCGTGCAAAACCAAATTTAGAGAGACTTCATTTTGACCCAAATCCGATTTTAAGCGCTGCACGTGTGAATGATCTATTGTGCTCGATGGTCATGCGTTTTTATGAGACGTATTTGGCTGATTTAGCGTTAGTAGTTGCAAAAAAACGTGAGTCCAATAAATATACGAATCTAAAAAGATACGTAGAGCACGATTACTCGCAATTTATGCAAGCTGTAAAAGCACTGAACGATTACCATTTAAATTGGCACCCACGTGGCAATGGTCATGAACTATTGCTCCAAATTATCGATAATTTACAATTATTAAAGAGTCAGCCTGGCACCGTGTTAGTTGATTTTTCAAATAATCATGGTTATGTCATTGTGGAACCTGCTTATTTACTCGTTGAAGAGACAAATAGTACCGCGCAAGCTTTGTAATAGTAGGGGGCTTATCTCGAAAGTGAAAATAGTATGCTAGGAGTACGCCTAGTATGCTATTTTTTTGATATAAAGGAAAAATTCATGTAGATTCCTGCGAATCGCATTGGCGATGAAAGCGTGAAAGAAACTGCAAATGTTTTGAAACGGCAGCCAGATCCTCAAAAAAGCAAAAGACGAGCCACAGCAGGATACATAAGCAGAGCGATGCTCGTGCCTTGCCCAGGACACGTCGCTACTTTTTACTATATGCTTTAAATATTATCCTTAAATACCAAATTTTTCTTTATTATAATTAAATCAGATGGAAAATTTCTAGAATGCCATTCGCGCACTAAAAGTTAAAAAAGGAGGTGTATAATGCATCTATTTAAGAATCTTGGACAGTATGTTTTGACATCATTAATCGCCTATTTATGTGGATTTTATGCGTATGAGAAAATATTAAATATAGTGTGGGATCAATCATTAGGAAATGATATTTATTCTGTTTTATTTTGTGGGGCTTTAGCCTTTATGTTAGTGGCAACGCCTATTTACTTACGTCTGATTAATTGGATGGAAACAAAATGTAAGAAATACCGCTTATTTATTTTCCCATTAGGCTGTATGTGTGTTTTCTTTATCCCCACTATGTTCATTTTTGTGCTTTTTGGCAGCTTTAACCCATTTACATCTGAAGCATTATTATTTCATGCATTTTTTTTATCTTCAGGTTGTGTATTTGGCATTGGTTCAGCTATTTTGAAGTAAATTGAGTTTATATAAATAATTGATCGCAAGGCATGAATCGAAAAGCATAAAACTGGACCTGGTTTGGTGATGTTAAAAACCGAGTCCAGTTTTCAATCATTTCTTAGGCGCGCTAAAGATACTAAGGATGACTGTCATACCAGCTATTATACCGAATACATCCGTAGAATATATTTGTAGTAGCCAATTGATAATGATAGGATTTTTTATATCTAATTGGTATGATTCAATAGATGCGAGTGAAGCAAATACCGGGTAGGCAAACGTAAGTAACATACAAGGAATAGCTACGCACCATAATAATGATGGATTTATGTTGAATGACCATTTTTTTACAATAATAAGAGAAATATAGAAACCTATAATAACAGCAATAATCGGATTAGACCATATGACCGGCATAAAATTGAATGTTTCACTTACCGTTTGTTGGATTATCTTTTCGATATTCGAACATAACATTACTAATAAGATTAAGCCGATTAGCCAAAAAAATTTCCTGCCATAAACTAGCCACATCGATGATTTCAACAATATACCCCCTTCTTCTTGAAAAATGAGAAACAGATAACGAGGTGAACGATCAACTAACCGTAAAAGCCTGATGGTTTCAACATACAATCAGTGGGAGATGAAGAAAACCCCCACTAATTGAAGTTTCACTTTATTTTATGCAATGCATGGCAGCTTGTGCTTCCTGCCATGGTACTGAGTAGCCTTTTCCTTTGGCACAAAATATACTAGACGAACTATACGCAGGATCGGCATTTTTATCGTAGGCTATTTGGGCAATGATTTCCTCTGTATTATGACAAACATCATAGCCACCAAATTGTAGCGACAGTGAGCCCTTGCCATTTGTGTAGGCAGCAAAGATTGTACTATAGCTCATGAATGTAGCGACAGGTGCACGCCCCGTTAATATTACTTGCTCTTCTGTCAAAAGTGGTGCATCGAATGTACCTGCTGCTTGTTGAATATCGGTCATCATGCGGCCGATAAAATCGTTGGGCGCCTTTAGCTTGAAGCGGTAATAGGGTTCAAGCAGTATATTTTCAGCTTGTTCAAGACCTTGACGTAGTGCGCGCAATGTCGCTTCTCGAAAATCACCGCCTTCGGTATGTTTTATATGTGCACTTCCTGTTAGAAGGGTGAAATGGATATCTGTTACAGGGTAACCTGTTAGTAGACCATGATGTTCGCGCTCAAATAAATGCTTTTCAATAAGCCGTTGATGCCCGACAGATAGATCATCGGCGTGACATGCATTGGCAAACGTATTGCCAGTACCACGTGTAGTTGGCGCCATACGTAAATGCACTTCAGCATAATGCTTTAAAGGTTCAAAATGGCCATAGCCTGTTACAGTCGTTGCAATTGTTTCCATATATAAAATTTTTGGTGCGCCAAATGTAACTGTCAGTGTAAAGCGATCTTTTAACACTTCGCTCAGTACCTCAAGTTGAATAACGCCCATAATATGTACGTGAATTTCCTGGAATTTCTCGTGCCACACAACACGTAACGAGGGCTCCTCGGCTTCAAGCAAACGGAAGGTTTTCAATACGTCCTTTATATGCTGTTGTCCTAAATAGTGCACCTTTGCTTGTAATGTTGGCACTAGTTCATAGGGCTGAGGACTCATCGAACTGCCTAATATGTCACCAATCTTTGTCTGACTAAGACCCTTCACAGCAAATATTTCTCCAGCACTTACTTCTTGTGCCGTTTCAAAGCGATTCCCATTATATAAGCGTATTTCCGTCACTTTTTCAGAAGTCTCACCAAAAGTAAAATCATCACGCACATGTAGCGTACCTTGTAATGCTTTCATAAAAGTTAAGCGCTGTTGTCCATCATGACGAATTTTAAATACCTCACCATGAAAAGGTTCCTCATGATTATAATGCGTTTCAGTAAGGAGGGGCAGCTGTATCAAAAATTCCTTTATGCCAATATCTTTTAAGGCGGACCCGATAAAGCATGGAAAGGCTAACTCCTCCTTCATCATTGTTTGCAAGCGAGTGACACAAGTATGGTTCTCCAACGTGTCAGCAAGGAAAGCATCGAGTAGCTGTTCATCACGTTCAGCGAGCCACTCCTTCATATGACTTGGTATAAAGTCTGTACGGAGAGGTTCATCTATTAACAACACGTCAGCTGAGCATTCCTTTTGAAGCTGTGCCATTACTGCATCGGCATCGGCTCCTTCACGATCTATTTTATTGATAAAGAACATGGTTGGTACATGGTATTGGCGTAGTAGCTGCCATACTGTTTCGGTATGGCCTTGTATGCCCTCGACTGCACTAACGACAATAATGGCATAGTCCATGACACGAATTGCACGTTCCATTTCAGGGGAAAAATCAATATGTCCGGGTGTATCAATAAGTGTATAAATATCGTCTCCTATTTGCATGCGCGCTTGTTCAGCAAATATAGTAATGCCACGAGCACGTTCAATCGCATGATTATCTAAAAAAGTATCCTGGTGATCGACACGTCCACGAGCTTGAATGCTATTTGTATGATAAAGTAACTGCTCCGAGAATGTCGTTTTCCCTGCATCCACGTGAGCCAGTACGCCAATCGTTTTGTACATATAAATCCTCATTTCCATCGTTCATTTCTCTTTATTGTAACAGAATTAATATAAAAAGATTTCAGGTAAAATAGTTCGTGTTTATGTTTGAATAGTGCTAGGTTTTTAACTTTTTTTATTATTGGATATTTTTGTGTGATTGCTATCAAATTTCACTTCTGCTAGTCTTTCAGGTAGAACAAAATATAAAAAATAGATTGGTGCAAATGACTTAGGTCATTTGCTTAAAAGGGAAATCGGTGTAAATCCGATGCTGTCCCGCAACTGTAAATGGGGAGTCTGTACAACATGCCACTGTAGGAAACTATGGGAAGGTGTATAGATGATGAGCCTGAGCCAGGATACCTGCCAATATGTACATAACTTACTTAGGACCACGAGGATGGTTGTAGTGATTGGTTGCAGAACCTTGGTTAATTCACTATGATATCCTCTTGGTAAACAAGAGGGTTTTTTTATGCCTTTTTAACAAAGTAAATTCCTTTTCGTAATATAGGAAACTAATTAGCCAAGAAGTCTTTGATTTCTTACTATACAAATTACACAACAAAGGAGAACACCGACATGAACAAGTGGAAGGGTATATGGCTGATGGTTGCTATTGCGATGTTAAGCATTTTAGGTGCTTGCAACAGTAAGGAAGGACAAGAATCAGCTGCACAAGGTGAAAAGGTAGAACCAGCACAAGCTGAAACCACGGCACTAACGATTGACAATAATGGTACGACACAAATTTATACGGAAGCACCAAAAAAGGCAATTAGCTTAAATCAGCATGTCACTGAAATCATGCTGGCACTAGGTTTAGAAGATTCGATGGTAGGTACGGCTTATTTAGATGACAAAATTTATGAACCATTACAAGCTGCATACAATAAAGTACCGGTATTAGCTGAACAGTATCCGTCGAAAGAACAAGTCATTGATACAGAAGCCGATTTTTTATATGCAGGTTGGAAAAGCGGTTTTGGTGACAAGGGTATTGGTACGCCAGAAGAATTAGAGGCACTTGGTATCCACACATATTTACATACATCTTCAAGTATTACGAATCCAACGCTGGACGATATTTTTACCGATATTCGGAATATCGCATCTATTTTTCGAGTAGTGGACCGAGGGAAAGATTTAATTGAACAGATGACGAAGGAGGTAGCGTCTGTTCGTGAAAAGTTACCACAAGATGATGAAGCGCTACGTGTTCTTGTCTATGATAGTGGAGAAAAGGAAGTCTTTACGGCTGCACAAAATTTTATGAATGAGCTTGTATCAGTAGCCGGTGGTAAGAATATCTTTGGCGATGTTGAGTCCGGGTGGACAACTGTATCTAAAGAAGACGCAGTAGAACGTAATCCTGAAGTGATTGTTGTCATTGATTACGGTGCAACAACAGCCGAGCAAAAAATCAACTTCCTAAAAAAAGATCCAGCGTTAAAAGAAACAGCAGCCGTGAGCAATGAGCGCTTTGTTATTTTACCGCTTTCAGCAGCATCAGAAGGGGTACGTGCTGCAGAGGCGATTCAAATTTTAGCGCAAGGATTCTATCCGGAGAATTTCTAACTCTTAAGCACAGAAATCCAAAAAGTAAATTTGTAATTTAAGAGGGCTAGCAATTTGCTAGCTCTTTTTTATAGGAGGAGAGATTGGTGAACGCATTTCGTAATAATATTCCGGAGAAAACATTTGCAACACTCAATGAGCACGGAGGATATACACGTCTAGCCGTAAGTCCCGGTATGATTAATAAGCACTATACAGCAGCACAATTTCAAAAAATGGCGGAAGTGGTTGGTGAGAGTGGGGCAATTAAATATTCTGCATCGTACAGTATCCTTTTGTCTGTACCTACCAATGAAGTAGCGCAAACAATAAAGTCATTACAAGAAGCTGGCTTGTATATTGCAAAACAAGGTTCGGTAGTTGCGATGAAGGCCTGTGATTTTTGTGATGGCGATAAAATGGAGGCTGCTGCCATTACAGAACAATTATACAAAGCATTGGCAGGTATGGACGTACCTAAAAGAGTACGTTTAAATGTAAACGGATGTGCATCTGCCTGCTATAATGCGGTTTATGACGATATTGGCCTTGTTTATCAGAAGGACAGCTTTGACATCTATTTAGGTGCAGTACCAATGGGGGCTCATGCGCAGGCGGGTACATTATTTGCTAAACGTGTGCCGATTCAACATATAGAAGGCTTTCTCCAGCAAATTATTACTCTGTATAAAGAAAATAGACGTCAGGAAGAACCGTTTTATAGATTTTATCGTAGAACAAAAACCGCTGAATTTTGGCAAGCGCTAAAAAACGAGTGACTCGAAAGGAGCCACTCGTTTTTTTAGTTAAGCTTTTGAATAAAAACAACTTTTAAATAATTAAATTCAGGATATTCACGTGGTACGCGGAAATCCTTAGGCAAGCCGAATTCCTCTACAATTTTATAGCGCGTATTTGTTGCCTTGAATGCTTGGTCGATAAAGCCTTTAAACTTTTTGATGCCAAAGCTTGCATTATTCGTTGAAGCTACAATGATGCCATTTTTTTCGGTAATATCGATTGCATCCATTAGTAATTTTGGATAGTCCTTAGCAGTTGAGAATGTCATTTGCTTCGTACGTGCAAAGCTAGGTGGGTCTACTACTACAAGGTCGAATTTTAAATTGTGTCGCTGTGCATATTTGAAATAATGAAAGACATCCATCACTTTAATGTCTTGTGCTTCGTAGTCTATGTTATTGACACTAAATTGCTCGATGGTTTTCGCTACACTGCGCTTGGCTACATCTACACTTGTTGTTTTCATTGCTCCACCAAGAGATGCTGCTACAGAAAATGCACCCGTATAGGAGAATGTGTTTAGCATACTTTTATGTTGAGAATAGCGCTCACGAATAGCGAGACGTACTTCGCGTTGATCGAGGAAAATACCTGTCATCGCACCGTCGTTTAAATTAACGGCGTAATTCATGCCGTTTTCTTTTACGATGATTGGAAACTCGCCGGGCGTACCCATGACGAAATCGTCCTGTTCCATATATTGGCCTTTACTATCAAAACGCTTTTTCTCATAAATGGCTTTATAGTTTACTGTCTCGGCAAGTGCCTCATAGACTGCCTCTTTAAATGAATAAATACCTGCGCTATACCAACTCACCATATAATAGCCATCAAAGAAGTCAATTGTCATACCCCCAATGCCGTCACCCTCACCATTAAAGGCACGGAAGGCTGTGGTATGAGCATTGTTAAAGAACGCTTCACGATTTTGTATGGCCTTTTTAATTTTTTTGGCAAAAAACGCTGTATCAATTTCTTCATTGGCATCCGGCGTTAGTACCCAGCCAATGCCTTTATTTTGTAAACCATAATAGCCTGTACAAATAAAACGATTATGGATATCCGTGAGTCGGAGTAAGGCTCCTTCCTCTTGCGGAAGTTTACGTACGTCGACCGCATCTTTTGAAATAAGCGGATAGCCTTTTTTTAATGGTCCGGCAAATTGATTGTTAATTTGTAATGCAATAGTTTGTGTCATGTTGTCATCCTTTAAAAAACATTTTGCTCTATTATCTCATTGTTTGGTAGGGTAAGACAAACTTATTTCAAAAATGCAGCGATTTTTTCAACTGTATCAATGGTCGCTTGCTCGAAATAATCCATTTTGCTGAAATAACTATGGATGAGTCCAGCCATGCGTACATGTTCGACAATGACACCTGCATCAGCTAATTTTTGTGCATAGGCAAGGCCTTCGTCATAGAGTACATCTGCTTCTGCCGCGATGATGATTGTTTTTGGTAAGACGCTAACATACTCAATATGCAGGGGGGATACGAGTGGATTTGTATAGTTATCGACATCTGTATAATGACGAGCAAACCATTTCATGCCTTGTTTGTCTAAGCCAAAGTGTTCACCATAAGTTGTGTAGGAAGTTGCAGTGAAATCGACATTTGTGACAGGATAAATAAGTGCCTGTGCAGAAATTTTGGGTCCATTTAAAATTGTGGCTAAATAGGCGACAACAGTTGCTAAATTACCACCAGCACTATCTCCAGCAACAATTATACGCGAAGCATCACCACCAAAAGTTACTATGTGTTCATATACCCAAAGTAAGCCATCATAAGCATCAAGCAGCGGTGTTGGGAAAGAATATTCAGGGGCTAAGCGGTAATCTACTGATACGACGATTGCTTGTGCTTTTTCGGCTAGTAACTGACAGCCTGCATCAGCTGACTCCAAATCGCCAAATACCCAACCACCACCGTGGTAATACACGATAACGGGTAATACTTCATCATGAACAGGTGTATAAATACGTACAGTAATTTCTGCTCCATCGCGCACTGTAATTCGTTTATCGACAATCGAAGCAAGGTGTGGAACACGAGGAGATTGCCATTTTGGCACTGCTCGAATGGCTCTTGCTTCTTGTGGCGTTACTTCATAATAATGCTTACCCGAATCCGTTGCATTTATATAGCTTACAGCTTCATTCGTTAACTGTGTCATTTTTCATCAGTCCTTTATTTTGCGTTTGTTAATCTTATTATAAACTATTCATATAATTTTACTAGGATTTAATGGCGAAATAGAAAATAAATTTATGAATGAGCAGAAATATTCCGATTGTAAAGCAAAAATATGTTTATAATATAATGAACTAGTGAACTAGGAGGGACAAAATGATTTCTTTAATTGTAGCACATGATGAAAATTACGTAATTGGTTACGAAAACGGTATGCCGTGGCATCTCCCAGGAGATTTACAATACTTTAAGGAAAAAACGATGGGCAAGCCAATGATTATGGGACGTAAAACATTTGAATCGATCGGTAGACCGCTTCCAGGGCGTCGCAATATTGTCATTACTCGTGACGAAAGCTACCATGCTGATGGCATTGAAGCGGTTACGAGTTTAGAGGCGGCACTCGACCTTGCAGGAGGTGTCCCAGAAATTATGATAATCGGAGGCGAACAAATATTCCGTTTATCTATGGATATTGCAGATCGATTATATATTACAAAAATTAATCATGCGTTTAATGGGGATACATTTTTCCCAAAATATGAAGAGGATTTTAAGAAAGTTTCGACACTAGAACCTGAGACAGCACCTGAGGGATACACTTTTCAATATCAAATTTTTGAACGCAAAAATCAGCTTCGTTAAATCACTCGTAAACAGCATCCGTTAAATTTAATTACTTTTCAACGTAAATTCAATCAGCATAAAAGATGAGGCTGGGACAAAACTTTAAATTTTAAGAAAGAGGAGCAAAGACGTTATTAAATTTTCGCTATCTAAAATGAAGAAAAATTTAGACGTTCTTCCTTTTGGAATAAATAAAATTTAGAAGAGAGCACTAGTTGATGGTAGCGAAGCGGCGACTCCTGGGGGATTAGCGTGACGCCTGAGACTACAGGCTCAGGCCACGCCCCCGGAAAGCGTCCGCCGTAGCGGATATCAACGCTTACAGCAAAAAAGTGTTAGATTGACTGATGTCGATCTAACACTTTTTCTCTTTTGTCCCAGCCTCTTTTCTCATTTTTTCATAAGTACAGGTAGATACAAGCATACATCGAACCACACCCAGCTAGAACAAAGAGATGCCAGATTGTATGGTTGTAGGGAAGGGAGCGCCATGCGTAAAAAATGGCACCGATTGTATAAAAAAGACCGCCAGCTAACAATAGTGAAAAGCCATGATTCCCTAAGTATAGATAAATGGGCTTAATCGCAAATATAATGAGCCAGCCCATACCAATGTAAAAGACTAGAGAGAGAATTTCAAAGCGATTAATAAAAAAGCATTTAAAGAGCACGCCAAGAATAGCAAGGGTCCATATAATACAAAGTAACGTAACGCCTAATGTTCCACCAATAGCTAGTAATAGAAACGGTGTATAGGTACCGGCAATTAAAATATAGATAGAGGAATGGTCGAGGATGGCGAAAAAGTACTTGTATTTTTCAGGCATGCTATGAAGTAGTGTCGACATTAAAAATAAGATGATGACGGAAGCGCCAAATACACTGAAGGTTACAATATGCATCGCACTGCCATGTTGTATACCTGTTAAGATTAGGACAATAAGTGCTGGAATACTTGCTATAAAACCGACGCCGTGTGTAATGGCATTCCAAAGCTCTTCCTTCAACGTTTTATAGTCAAATGAATTTATCATTTTAAACACGTCCTTTCGTTACTTTTACTATACCCCGATAGCTTGCATTCGACTATTTACATTTGTCATATCTTTCATGTCAAAAGTGTCATATGGGTTTTCTTGCACTTTTAAAGGCATTTATTAGACAAATTCTACTAAAAAAAGCTATAGTATCAAAGGTAAAGTCCACGAAAAAGACTAAGAACTGACACGTCAAATGACAAATGTCATGTTTACATATTGAAACATTAGTCTATATAATTAATTTTAATGAAGTAAAAGGATGTGTCAAAGTGGGACGAATTCATATTGTAACGGACTCAACTTGCGATTTAACAAAAGAAGAAGTAGCGCAACACGGTATACATATTGTGCCGTTAACGATCCAAATTGATGGTAAAACGTATATAGACGGTGTAGATCTAGCACCCCAACCATTTTTAGGTTTAATGAAGGAAGCCAAAAATTTACCGAAAAGTTCACAACCTGCACCAGGAAAATTTAAAGAATTATATGATGAGCTCGGTAAAGATGGCGACCAAATCATCTCGATTCATATGACAGGTGGCATGAGTGGTACTGTAGAGTCTGCTCGACAAGCTGCTCAAATGACAGATGCGGATGTCACGGTAATCGATTCGCGATTTATCGCAATTGGGCTTGCTATCCAATTACGTGAAGCGATAAAAATGCGCGATGCGGGTGCTACAGTTGAACAAATCGTCGAACGCCTTGACCGAGTACGTGAAAATACTCATTTATATGTCATTGTGGATACACTCGAGAATCTTATTAAAGGTGGACGTATCGGTAAAGGTACGGGCTTTATTGGTTCACTGCTCAATATTAAAGTTATTGCGAACTTAGAAGGCGGGGCTTATAACCCAGTGTCAAAAGTACGTAGTCATAAACAAGTGGTGAATTTCCTATTTAAGCAATTCCAAGCAGATACTGCTGGTAAAACCGTGAAGGCTGTTGGAATTTCCCATGCAGATGGGTTGACAACTATGGGTGGACCTTTAAAAGAATTAGTAGAAAGTACAGGCTTCGATGACGTGGAAATTGCCTTTACATCACCGATTATTTCTACACATACAGGTCCAGGTGCGATTGGATTTATTTATTTTTCAGAATAATAGTCAAGAGCTGCTACATAAATAAGTGTAGTGGCTTTTTATTTACTTTTACTAGGCGTTTAACTGCTACAGAAGTGTGGGATTTTGTCGTCCTTAGCAATTAATAGATAAATACAACGCATTACTCTCCACTATGATGTTGGTGTGCCATTTTTCTAGGATTTCTTCTATTTGGAAGTAGCGATGACGTCGAGGCCTAAGTGGTTGATCAAAGGATAAAAGCAGGGTGAGTGAAATGAATAAGGAGAATTTATTAATAAACCGAAGTATAGTCGCTTTTCATTGTAGCGTGAACTATCTATAATAGTAGTAACAGTAAAAGATGGAAGGTGGTCAAATGGACATTTGGCGAGTATTTTTGTCATGTTTGATCGTCTTAGTACTAAGTGGTTGTGCTATTTCAATAGATGAACCGAATCCGCAGGCTGAACCAGTAGGTGATCAGGCAGCGACGGAGCAAGATATGAGACAGGATGAGCAACAAACAGAAGACGAGGGTGAACCCTCTAGAAATATGTTGACGCAAATTTTTGAACATTTTTTTGAACCATCACCAGAGGATTTACGGCAAATTGATGATGAAAACGCGAAGCAACTACATTACTTGGCACTAGGAGATTCTTTAACGGATGGTGTTGGTGATGAGTATAGTCAAGACGGTTATGTAGGAAGATTAGCAGATTCTTTGCTCACTTGGCCTTCGATTTCAGAAGTTGAAGTTGATAATCGAGGAAAAAGGGGAAGACGTAGTGATCAGCTATTAAAATTAGTGAAAAAAGGGCATTATGATGAAGAGTTACAACAAGCACAGCTCATTTCATTGACTATGGGTGGAAATGATGTAATGAAGGTTGTCAGACAGGATCTATTTAATTTAAAGCGGGATGCTTTTGATGCTGAATTACAGACCTATGAAAAACGTTATAGTAAAATTATTGATGGTATTCGTGCAAAAAATCCAACAGTACCACTACTACTAATTGGCTTTTATAATCCATTCTCAATCGTCACAAATGAGGCCAATGAGTTTGACACGATTATTACCGAATGGAATAACGTGATTGAAAGGGTAGCTAGTAAGGATACAAATGCATGCTATGTATCAGTGGAAGATTTGTTCGATTCGAACGAAGAACTCGTTTATCATACGGATTTCTTTCATCCAAATGCAAAAGGTTATGAAAAAATGAAAGAGCGAATTTTAGAAGCGATGGGGCAATGCGGTATGGAAAAGAAGATTAACAAGGAAATAGGCTTCGAGGAGTGACAAAATGAATAAATGGAAATTTGCATTTTTCGCGTTAGCGGGAACGGTGCTTTTTGCGATCCTCCTCGTCGTTTATTTAGCTACGAAACCAGTAGATGAAGTAAATTTAGCGAAGAGTTCAGAAAGTGAAGAAATAAAAGGCAATGTACTTGTAGTCCAAACAACTACGAAGGAATTTGAATCAATATCGAAGCAGTATTTAAAAGATGCGGCTAAGGGTTCGCCGTTACCGATTGATTTCACAATAGGTGACGACATTCAACTGAAAAGTAAATTGACTGTATTTTATACAGAAATTCCAATTACGATGAATTTTGAACCGATTGTCGATGAAAAAGGCAATATTATTTTAAAGCAAACGGAAATGAATGTCGGACTATTAAATATTCCACCGGAAACGACGATGAAAATCATGCGTGATTCGGTGGAATTCCCTTCATGGATTACAGTGAATCCAAATAAAGCAGAAATTTACATTGATTTATCACGTCTAAATATTGCTTCAGGTTCACGTGTGCGTGCAAAGGAACTAGACTTACCAAACGATAAAATTTTATTGGAAATTATCGTTCCTGGTGAATAAGGAGTGAGAAGAAATGGCAATGCAATATGCTACGTTTGCGGGTGGCTGTTTTTGGTGCATGGTCAAGCCATTCGATGAGACACCTGGTATAGAATCCGTGATCTCTGGCTACACAGGAGGCCATGTCGAAAATCCGAGCTATCAACAAGTGTGCGCTGAAACGACGGGTCATCTAGAAGCCGTTCAAATTATGTTCGATGATGAGCTCTATTCATACGAGCAATTACTGTCGACATTTTGGACATTAATCGACCCTACTGATGCAGGTGGACAATTTTATGATCGTGGAGAGTCATACACTACAGCGATTTTTTATCATAATGACGAACAACGTGAAATAGCAGAACAATCAAAGGCTGATTTAGCGGCATCAGGAAAATTTGATAAGCCGATTGCAGTAAGAATTTTACCTGCGAGTAAATTTTATGCGGCAGAAGATACCCATCAATATTATTATAAGAAAAATCCAATGCACTATGAACGTTATGCAGTCGGTTCAGGTCGCAAAGCGTTTCAGGAGCAACACTGGGGGCACAGAAAATGAGCAAAGAACAACGTTTAAAAGAGCTAACAGATATGCAGTACTATGTCACACAGGAAAATGGTACAGAACCACCGTTTCGCAATGAGTATGATAAGCATTTTGAAGACGGTATTTATGTCGATATTGTTTCGGGCAAGCCATTGTTTAGCTCCCTCGATAAATTCGACGCAGGTTGTGGTTGGCCAGCATTTGCTAAACCGATGGTAAAGGAAGAAGTGACAGAGCATTTTGATACGACACATGGTATGCGTCGTGTAGAAGTTCGTAGCAATGAGGCTGATTCGCATTTAGGACATGTCTTCCCAGATGGACCAAGTGAGCTTGGCGGTTTACGATATTGTATTAACTCTGCTTCTCTTCGTTTTATCTCAAAAGAAAATCTTGAACAAGAAGGCTATGCTGAATACATCTCATTATTTAAATAACAACGTAAAAACGCCTAGTACACCATGTACTGGGCGTTTGCATTCTGATAGTTTTTTACACTTTAAATTCACTCACGACATGACGAAGACTATCTGCTTGGTGAGCTAGCTCTGCGGCCGCTGCGTTGATTTCTTGCATGGATGCTGAACCCTGTGTTGCTGCCGCAGCTGATGTAACAGTATTCGTAGCTGTTTGCTCGGTGAAAGCATTTACATGCACAAAATCACTAGCAACTGCATTACTATAATCGATTGTCAAAGCAATTTTCTCCACCATAGCGGTAATAATTGTCGTCGTTTCTTTGGTGTGCGCTAAAATATTCGACAACGATTGATTCGTGTCATTTGTCACTTCGACTCCTCGAATGACAGACATAACCCCTTCATGGTTTTGCGCAATAATGGATGTTACTTCATCTTGAATCGACAGGACAATGGATGTCACTTCTTTAGCAGCGGATTGAGACTGCTCAGCTAACTTTCGAACTTCGTCTGCTACTACAGCAAAGCCTCTACCGTGAACACCAGCACGAGCAGCTTCAATTGCAGCATTTAATGCCAGAAGATTTGTTTGTTCAGAAATAGCTGTAATTGTACTGATTATCGATGTAATATCTGTAGATTTTCGACCAAGTGCCTCAACAGTTGTAGTAGTTGAAGCCATTGTTTCTTCAATAGACTGCATGACCATAGAAGATTGCTGTACTGAACGACTCCCTTCATCGGCGGCTTGTTGCATAGCAAGGGAGGCTTGTTGTACGCCATTCGTCAGTTCGGTTAGCTGATGCATAGAATGTTCCAAATCACTCATTTTCTGTTGGGCACTGGTCATACTATGAATCGTATTTTCGCTATCACTGGCAATATCTGCTGTCGTATCTGCAATATTTTGAATGGTACGTGAATTATCTTCTGCCAATGCCATTAACTCTTGGCTACTACTTGAAACATGGTCAGCAAGTTGGCTAACCCGTTTAATTAAGTTTGAAATAGAGATAATCAGTGTATTTGTTGATGCGGCAATAGTTGAGAATTCATCATTGTTCCGAACATGAACGCGTCGTGTCAAATCACCTCCAGCTTGGGCAATATCTAGAATGGAGTGATTAATAGCAGACGTATTGTTTCTCAATGATTTAAATAACATATTCCCAAAAATAATCAGCGCAATGAGTCCAATCATCGATATGATAAAAAATGTAATATTTGAAACTTTGATTTGTTGGTTCAGTTTACTTAATTTCGCTTTATTAGATTCATCCATAACAGAGTTGATAGATTCAATATTATCATCAATATGGATTTTCATGGTTTCACCTGTACCGTTTATCATGAGCTTTCGGGCTTGTTCAAGGCCAATTTCATCCCGCATTGTCATAACTTTTTTTGAGTATTCGAGGTAGTTTTTGTAGTATTGACCGATTGCTTGCATATGGCCGAGTTCGAGTTCTCGGTCTGAAAATTGTTCTTGTAAAGATTGAATTTTTTTATTGATAGCATCAATCTTCATATTATAGGAAGTGGAATAACTACCGTTTCCTGTAATTATATAGGCTTGTTCAAGATTAGTTAATCTAGCAATTTCATACGCAAGTTGGTTGACAGTTAGTTGTTCTTGGACATTTTTTTCAGTAAAATCTTTCATTTGTTGCTGCAGATTCGTAATATTGACGTACGACAATATACCCATTACGGCGTTAATAAGGAGGAGTAGTGCAAAAATAATCAACACTTTTCCGCGAATTAAATGATAAAAACGTTGTCGTTTTTCTTTAGTAGGAGGGAGATTAGGCCTACTATCTTTTGAAGTGGAACTTTTCCGTTTGCTGAAAAAGCTTGTTCCAAAGAGAGACGGGCGTTTTTTCGTTGAACTACTTCGATTATTAGAGTTTTGCATCGCCATCACCTTCCTAAATTTTTATAGTCGATTTCAATTTTATCGTATATTGCTAAATATTTCTATTATAATTTCATAAAATTTTCATTTTTCTGATAAAAAAGCAGGTCATCTTTACATGACGATAGTCATAAGACACAATTAAAAATTATTCTATTATTCCTAATAGGAAAAATTACTTAAAAGAAAGTGAATGCTTTTTTATGACGAATTGTATTTTTTTTGATAAACTAGCGAAAAGTAAAATGTGAGAAAAGGAGGCACTTTTCGGTTATGAAAAAGAGCTTTTATTTATATGTATTAACATTCCGTGGTGGAGATTGGTCAGATGGAAAGGTGCGTTTTGCAGAAGAGATGTTTCATGAGCATAATTTTCCTAAACAAAGTTCGGATTTCGATGAGCTATCTACATATATAGAAACATATGCAACGGATAATTTAACAACAGAAGTATTTGATGAATTATGGGATTTATATGTGGGGCATGAACAATAAGTCGAAATATTTTGATTACTCTTTCTTTTTAAGTTGCTAGACGTCTATCATTGCTTAAATATGAGAAACAAAGTATCATTTAAAGTGATAACTGACAGAAAAGAGGGATTGCAGTATGAGTATTCATATTAATGCAAAAAAAGGCGAGATCGCTGACACAATTTTACTTCCAGGAGATCCGCTACGTGCAAAATACATCGCAGAAACTTTTTTAGAGGATGTTACTTGTTATAACGAAGTTCGTAATATGTTTGGTTATACAGGTACGTATAAAGGTAAACGTATTTCTGTACAAGGTACTGGTATGGGTGTGCCATCTATTTCGATTTATGCAACAGAGTTAATGCAAGAATATGATGTTCAAAAATTAATCCGCGTAGGTACTT
Organism: Lysinibacillus sp. NPDC048646; assembly: GCF_050272295.1. Taxonomy (NCBI): domain Bacteria; kingdom Bacillati; phylum Bacillota; class Bacilli; order Caryophanales; family Bacillaceae; genus Lysinibacillus; species Lysinibacillus sp. NPDC048646. Next base: position 6,398 of record NZ_JBNNLZ010000023.1, on the reverse strand, counting down.
GTGGTGCAATTCAAAAAGATGTAAAAGTTCGTGACGTAATTTTAGCCCAAGCAGCTACATCTGATACGCGTATGAATCAAATTATTTGGGGTGGGGCAATCGATTTTGCACCGATTTCAGATTTTGATTTACTATTAAAAGCTTATAATGCTGGTCAAGAAGCTGGCCTAAGCTTAAAAGTTGGGAACATCTTCACAGCAGATTTATTCTATTCGGATGAACACCAAAATGAAAAGCTTGCGCAATACGGCGTACTGGCAGTTGAAATGGAATCAGCAGCGCTTTACACACTAGCAGCGAAATTTGGTCGTCAAGCACTTTCTGTCTTAACAGTAAGTGATCACATCATTACTGGCGAAGTAACAACTTCAGAAGAACGCCAAACAACATTCAACGATATGATCGTTGTTGCGTTAGAAGCGGCTATTCAAGACTAGTTGATATAACAACGTTTATAGCAAGTCTAAAACAATAAGAATAAGAGCAACCGACCAAAAACCGACCATTTTATAAAATGGAACGAAGAGGTCGGTTGCTTTTTCTTTATCTTTCATGGTTAGGTGGCTATAGGTATTTGCAGCTTGCATCAGGCGAAGCGTGGACCCCAATGAGGGATAATGAAGGATAGCTAATTAATCTATTATTCACAAAGAATAACGGTTTTCCCTCCCATCCAGATGATATGTCTGGAAGATCACGCGAAATTGTTGAAAGATACGAATTACCTAAACTCACATTCCATGGCCTAAGGCATACCTACGCATCATTTATGGTAAGTAAAAATGTTAATTTTAAAATTATCCAAGAACAACTTGGACATGTAAACATTCAAGTAGAATCCTCTATCGTTAAAGTAACGTTTGATTCGATTTTTGCAGGGGAAACAACTAAGAAGCCGTCTGTGATATTCACATTTGATGATGCATGGACAAGTCAATATGAAATAGCTTTCGCAATGATGCTTGAGCGAGGTTTTAAGGGAAATATAGGTGTTATATCAAACTGGATAGGTATTGAGGATGAAATCATGTCAGAAAGCCAAATCGAAGAAATGCATCGGCATGGCTGGGATATGTTCAACCACTCTGCTAATCATAAAAATCTTACAAACGTTACTGTTGAGACTGCGGTGAGCGAAGTATTGACATGCAAGAATTGGTTAAACGAGCGAGGTTATAATAGAGCTTCGACTATCTTAGCCTATCCATACGGTGTTCATAATAAAGAAATTGTAGAAGCTTTACAGCCACACTTGCGTTATGCCAGAACGTTAGTCGAAGGATTAGAGCCTACCTTCCCATTAGAGGCACTGATAGGCAAAATAAAAAATGTGCTCACACTTCCAGCTGCAACACTAATGAGCTATGTGGATCAAGCGATTACCACACAAAGCACATTGGTTTTTTGTTTGCATAAAATCGGCACCGAACAAGATGAATGGGAAACTACCTATAATCGAAATGATTTCTCAACGCTATTGGACTATATTTATGAGAAAAAAGATTTGATTGATGTCAAAACTATTTCAGAATGGGTATCTGGAAATAAAAGCTAAATGAAACGCAAGCATTGGCTTAGCGTTATTTTTATTGCCTAAATTCGCAAGCGTTTGGGAATTTACCTTCCACAGATAATTGTGGTGGGTTTTTATATTGCAAAAGGGGAAGGTGTCCTATGGCGATGATTTAGTAAGAGATGTATATGAGCGCTTAGGGGCTATTGGTGAAAAATTAGACGGTATTAATCATATTCGTGATACAGCAAACCGAGCTGAAGATAAAGCGGATGAAGCCCTGGCAAGTACGAAAAGCGCACATCATCGATTAAATAAAATCGATAAAATTGTATGGTGGGCATCTACAACAATTATTGGAGCTGTAATTTTAGCATTATTAGCACTAGTCATTAAAACAAATTAGGGAGGTTTTGAGAATGAAAATTAACTGGAAAGTACGTTTACAACATAAGCAATTTTGGGTGTCATTAATCGCATTATTAATCGTGCTCGCTAATCAAATAGCGGGCATTTTTCATGTCGATATTACGATTTATAACGATCAAGTTACAGCCATTTCAGAGACAGTCCTGAGCATTTTAGGCTTACTTGGTATTATCATCGACCCAACAACACAAGGGGCGTCTGATAGCACACAGGCACTAAAATACAACAAGCCAAAGGATGATGCGAAATGACAAGCGTAACAAAAACATGCCGAGACTTATCTGAACTATTACCAGCTGCACAAACAGCCTGTAGATTGCTATTTCAGGAGTGTTATAGGGCAGGCATTAAGAACATCTTCATCACTGAAACATATCGCTCTCAGGAACGGCAAAAATATCTATATGCTCAGGGGCGTACTCGACCAGGGCAGATTGTTACTTGGACATTAAACAGTAATCATAAGTCTCGTTTAGCATGGGATATTGCCGTTGGTCCTCCACAATCTTTATATGATGTGACTACATTGAATCGAGTAGGGGCTATTGCTAAGAAGTTAGGCATTGAGTGGGGAGGTACATGGACGAATGCTATTGACCGTCCCCACTTTGAAGTAAAAGCTAATTGGGTAATGCCAAAAGGTTGCAAGTTAGAAGGACAAGTAATTGTACCAAGCAACAGTAAATATAAAGTCCAATTAATTGTGGAAGACAAAAAGGAGGAAATCAAAGTGACAAATTGGAGTCCAGGTTCACCAGCTATGAAAACTGAAACTGAAAACTTTATTGCACAGGCGGTTAAGGATGGGATTATTCAGGCTTCACACTTGAAGGATTTACAGAATGGTACTATGACAAGTGATAGGTTGTTAGGTTTATATATTACTATTCAGCAACGACGTATTAAGTAAAAACAAAAACCAAGATAGCTTAATTGCCGTCAGGATCTTTGTCTTGTTGAAATCTTAACATTAAAATTGACAGAATTGTGAAAATTAAATAATAATTCTGAATATTAAATAATTCTAATTTTCAAGTGTTTAGTGTAAAGTTCATAAAAAACGTTACTTTTGTTATATAAAAAGGTGATAGTAACGCCAAAAGGTGGCGGGGCAAATGGCGTGATTTATCCTAAATTAGAAAAATACCGCCAAAAAATTGGCGTAAATTTACCATTGAATTGGTTATGATGGAAATGATAGGATATTAATGACTCGAGTTGAAATAGACATTATAGCTATAATGAAAAACAAAAAATTACTAAATTGTTACTGCATCATTTTCTGTTGTAGTTGACAATACATAATGGAGGAATTAAAATTGCGTAAAATATTCATTGCAGCTTTATTAACAGTTTTTTCGTTCTCAACAGTAACAACAGCATTTGCTCAAAGCTACGAGCCTTCTTTAAATGTAAATGTAAATGATTTCGAAGAATATACTTTTGATGATATTCTAGCTTTAGAACCTTACGTACATGTTGAGGATGGTTTATTTATCCTTAATGAAAACACAGCTAGTGAAGCTGGTATTGATTATGAATTAATTAAAGGTCAACAAGAATATTTAAACTATTTAAATCAACAAGTCGAAAGTAATGCTATAAGTGTATCGCAAGACTTAACTATTCAAAATTTATCTGAAGATAATCAATATCAAAAGACTTCGGCTATGTTAGCAAAGGCTTCTTGTAATGGTAAAACTACAGGAGCTGAATATCACTGGTGGGGATATAAAACATATTTAAATAGTTGTGATACTAAAAAGGCAATTTCTGATTCGAATACAGTAGCAGCAGGGGGAGCTATAACTGCTGCAGCTCTTGGTGGTCTTGGTTATTGGTTCCCTGTATTTCTTGCTGGTGGAGTCATTTCTGGTTTAACATCAGGTTATTTTTGGTTATTTGCAACACGTTTAGATGCAAATAATAATGGTAGAGGAGTTATCGTAGATATGACTTGGGCTACTATTTATGACATGACGCCGCAATAATTAGAAAAAGAACTGGGGTGTTGCAATGAAATATAATAATATAATATATATAATTTTTTTAATTATTATACTTTCATTAGATGCATATTTTGGTTATCTGGCTATTTGGAAGAAACAACATGAATTCGTGCCAGTTTTAATATTTTTGGGATTAAGTGTTCTCTTTGTAGTTGTATTTTTAAAGAGAAAATAATGTAACAATGAAAAACGGTTGCCAGTGGAAAACTCCCTTGGCTACCGTTTTATTTATTTATATCCCTAGTCGATGGTAGTGTAACTGTTGGGTTTAATGACAGTGGTAACGACCGGGACTACAATAATATAACAGCTAACTTTAAGCTTTTAATCATTATTTAGTTAAATAAAAAGGATTTTTTTAGGGATTTATCGCATACCAACAAATAACTAGGCGCTCATTTTAAAAGTGAGTACCTGGGCTTTTTTTCTTTTGATTTATTGGTATATTTAGTAATTCAAAGTATACTGTATAAAAACGCATATTAGGAGCGATGAAGCGATGGTCAAAGCTTTAAATTGTCCCAACTGTGCTGCAGCATTCAATCTAAAGGAAAATATTTGTGAATACTGTGGTAGTTATATTATTACGTCTGAGGCAAAACAAATCACGTATGATTTAGACGTTTTCAACCCTACATATAAAAAAATCTTCTTCCATGAAATTGAAATGAATGAAAATGAATTCCCTTTACGCTCAGGTGTTGCAAACATGTATTACAGTGCAACTCGTTCTGATGGTGGTCGGCTATTATTAACAAATCAACGAATAATTTTTTGTGCCCATGCTCTTAATATAAATCCTAATTTATATTGGGAATTAAGTTTAGGCAGAGTAGATCGAACTGAACTCGGTTTAAATCTTCTTATTACACAAAGAATTCATATTTTTGATAGAGAAGAAAATAATACAACATTTGTCGTTTATGGTGGCAAGCACTGGCTAAATGAAATGGTTCATGTCTTAAACAAGATTAAATAGAAAATACAACATGTAAATAACCAGGTGCTCATTTTAATAGTGAGTACCTGGTCTTTTTTTATTTAATATTCTCTTACTTCAAATGAAGAGATTTTATCATGAACAATATATTCCGTTACTTTTTTATAAGGAGATATTATTTTAGAAAATTTGAATGTTGAAGTACCTTGGGCGTTATCAAACCAATTCAAATAGTCATTTAATACTTTATTAGTAACATCATACTCTTTGGTAATACCGTTTACTAAAGTAATACTCAAAATAGCACTCGAAGATTCATTGTTTATTTTCTTAACAATAACTGTAGCAGTCGCAACTAGTTCTGTATTTTCTACCTTAGCAGTAATAATTGCTTCACCTTCGTGAATAGCAGTTACATTACCATTCTGATCTACAGTAGCAATCGATTCATCACTTGATGACCAAATAATATATGCTGTATCTGGAGTAACTGTAGCCGTTAATTTATCTTGGCTGCCTTCAAACAATTCAAGGTTGTTTTTATCTAATAAAATTGATTCTTCACTTGGGCTCTCGTTTTCTGATAATAAAGTTCCGTCAACATCAATTGCATCAATATCAAGATAATTACTAGTTGTATCATTTATTATGACATTGTGAATTGTATTCTCTAAATTTGTTATTTCAAATGCTAAATAGGTCGGATAAATATGAAGGGCAGACTCGAATTTTGATGAAAAATTATAGCTTTTTCCATCAATAACTATAGTAGAATTCTTAGAGCGATTGCTAGATGTGTTAACAATAATCCTAAGTTTTGTACCTTTAAAATTAAATCTAAGTGCTTTATTTGTATTATTTGAAATATGTCTTGTTCCGTTCCATGAATAAGCATAGATAGTATTAAGATCCCATTTTCCTTCATATATTATTTTTTCGTTTGAATCATCATATCTATTCCAACCTATTTCAGGTTTCAATAGTTTACTTCCTACTACAGCACTATTCTCTGGAGTATTATTTAAATTAATTACCCCTTCTTCATAATCCACAGTTTCTGCAGCTGAAGCATTTTCAAAACTGATACTAACTAGTACTAATAACGTTAATGCTAAATAAATAAAACCTTTTTTAAATAAATTAATCACTTATGTATCCTCCTTTAAAATTGTCTAGGGTTATTTCTTTTAATAACCTACAATAACAACTCTAACCATTAATTAATCTATTTACCATAATAAAAAACAGACAACTGTGTTAGTTATCTGTTTTATCATCTATCTTCGGTTGTTTTTCTTTATTAATTACTTCCTCAAAGGCTGCTTTAATCTCCTCGATTGTATAGCCTTTTTCTAGCAATTCGTTTGTTGTTTGGTAAGCCCGTATTCAAATAACGCATATAAATAACCAGTCACCTCCGGTACGATAGACGTATCAATTGAAGGAGGTGCTTCCTTATGCTAACGAACAAACTAACAATTGTCCCCGTGACACTAGATCTTATCAC
>NZ_JBNNLZ010000022.1:0-74252 GCF_050272295.1 Lysinibacillus sp. NPDC048646 | reverse complement strand
GACACCCTTGCACTTGGCTAGTGGTTCGCATATCCCAACGCCCACAGTGAACTTTCATCACCTAGTTGACGGACATGCCCGGCACACCAAAAAAAATAGTACAAACCAAAGTTTGTACTATTTAATCATATACTCTTTACTAAAATAAATTACTTAACTGGTACAACTGAACCTTTCCATTCTTCAAGGATGAAGTCTTGGATTTCTTTAGATGTTAATACTTCTAAGAATTTTTTAATTTCTGGTTTTGTTTCATCGCCAGCACGTACTGCGATAATATTTACATATGGTGACTCTTTATCTTCAAGAGAGATAGCATCTTCCGTTGGGTTTAAACCGTTATCAATCGCGTAGTTCGAGTTGATAAGGACAGCATCTCCTTCTTCATTTTCGAACATTTGTACAAGCATTTCTGGTGCAGTATTAGCATCGAATTTAAAGTTTTTAGGATTTTCTGCAATATCTTTAATCTCTGCTGCTGTTTTATCGATACCATCTTTTAATTTGATTAAGTTTTTAGCTTCTAATAATGAAAGCATACGACCGTGGTCTGAAACAGAGTTAGAAAGTAAGATTGTTGCACCTTCTGGAAGTTCTTCAAGCGATTTATATTTTTTAGAGTAGATTCCGATTGGTTCGATGTGTACACCGCCAGCATTAACGAAATCATATCCGTTATCTTTAATTTGTAAATCTAAGTAAGGAATATGTTGGAAATAGTTTGCATTAAGATCACCAGATTCTAAATCTTGGTTAGGTAGAACGTAATCTTGGTATGTTTCAATTTTTAGATCAATACCTTGTTCAGCTAGAATTGGTTTTGCTTTTTCTAAGATAACTGCATGTGGTGTATTAGAAGCACCTACAGTTAATGTTACATTTTCGTCTGCTTTATCTTTATCTCCAGTTGTAGAACCTGCGTCTTCTTTTTTATCAGCGCCACAAGCTGCTAGAGCTAGTACAAGTACTGATAACAATAAACCTGCTAAAAACTTCTTCATTTGTTTACACTCCCTTTTATCTTGTAAAAATATGTTAGCGGTATAAAACCGGAATAACCTTGTCTATTTTTCTTGTTAACGTTTGTCTGTTTTGGCTGTGATCATGTCGCCAATCCATTGAATGATGAAAACTACTACTAAAATTAAAATTGTTGCCATTAGAGTTACATCTTGACGATTGCGTTGAAAGCCGTCTAAAAAGGCTAAGTTTCCGAGGCCACCTGCACCAATAATACCTGCCATAGCTGTGTAACCAACCAGTGCAACAGCAGTGACTGTGACACCTGAAATAAGCGCTGGCAAAGATTCTGGAATTAAAACTTTCCAAATAATTGTTGAGGTTTTTGCCCCCATTGAACGAGCTGCCTCAATAACACCTCTATCAATTTCACGTAATGCAATTAATACCATTCGTGCATAGAACGGTGCTGCACCAATGATTAACGCTGGTAAAGCTGCATCTGCCCCACGGATTGTCCCAAGTAAAAATTTCGTGAAAGGAATTAATAAGATGATTAACACGATAAATGGAATCGAGCGGAAAATATTAACGACTGAGCCTGTTAAAAAGTTAACGATTTTATTAGCCCACAGTTGGTTAGGACTCGTTAGAAATAGTATGATACCGATGGCTAACCCAAGAATAAAGGTTACAATCGTTGAGATAGAAGTCATATACAGTGTTTCGTATGTGGCATCCCACATTTTTTCCCAGTCGACATTCGGAAAGAGACTAGTTAGCATCTGCAATCACCTCCGTTTGTACTTCCACTGTATTTAAATAATTTAAAGCAGCAGTAACATTGGTCTCTGAACCATCAATTTGTACAATAAGTGTACCGTATGCGCCATTTTTCGTTTGTGAAATATTACCATGTACAATACTAATTTCAACATCAAAGTGCTTTACTAGATGTGAAATAACAGGCTGTTCTGTTTTTTCCCCTACAAAGACAAGCTTGACAAGTTGACCGGTTGGGTAATTTGTCTTTAGTTGGGCCACTGTTTCCTGCGTTTCTTTCGTATCCGTAATTTGCGAAACAAATTTTTTCGTGATAGCCGCTTGAGGTGCTTGGAAGACCTGTAAAACTTCACCACGTTCTACAATTTCTCCAGCCTCCATCACCGCCACACGATGACAAATTTTGCGGATCACATGCATTTCATGTGTGATTAAGACAATCGTTAGCCCCAATCTTTCATTAATGTCTACAAGTAAATCAAGAATGGCATCTGTTGTCTCGGGGTCGAGTGCTGATGTTGCTTCATCACATAACAATACTTCAGGATTATTGGCAAGCGCTCGTGCAATACCAACACGTTGTTTTTGTCCGCCTGATAGCTGTGATGGATATGCTTTATCACGTCCCTTTAAACCAACAAGTGCAATCAATTCATTCACTCGTGCCTCTCGTTGTGCTTTAGGTACACCTGCAATTTCTAATGGGAACGCAATATTTTCTGCAACAGTTCGAGACCATAGTAAGTTAAAATGTTGAAAAATCATACTTACCTTTTGTCTAGCATTTCGGAGCTTTTGCCCTTTAATAGCTGAAAATTCTTGGTTGTTAACCGTCACCGTACCAGATGTCGGCTTTTCTAAACCGTTTAATAGACGGATCATCGTACTTTTACCGGCGCCACTATAGCCGATAATGCCAAAAATTTCACCTTTGTTAATGGAAAGGTTGACATCTTTGACTGCTGTTAATTCACCATTCGCGGTTTTGTATGTTTTCGTAATATTTTGAAGCTGTATCATAGCGAATACTCCTTTTCTCATATAGAAAACCCCTTCACTCACAGACAAGTTGAAGGGGTCACGTACTTTATACGTTGAACCGTTCTCTCATCTTTCAAAGAAAATTTCTTTGGGTGATTTGGCACCTTTTCACAAATGTGATGGTTGCCGGGCTTCATCGGGCACTTCCCTCCGCCACTCTTCATAAGAGTTCGATATTTTGTTTTTATTTAGAAACTTATGCTGAAATAAAATTAATATAGTTGATACTTTACCATGCTAGTAAAGTTCAGTCAATTGGTTTTTTTAACAATTCGTATAAAAATGGTACGGATTGAAAAGCATATACCTTTTCTGTAACTTTTTCGCCATCACTGATCAATAGACATGGTACACTTTCTATTTGGTAATCATAAGCCAGTTGCTCCATAAAATTTATATTCGCTTTACCAAGCTGTAGCTGCGGCAGCAACTGCTCAACAATAGCCATCATTTTAGATGCCACTGCACAAGTCCCACACATGGGTGTATATAAATATAAGGCAGTTTTTTTACCAGACTGCATAGCTGCTTCCCACTGCTCTTTTGACCATTCTTCCATCTTTTCACGCAACCTTACAAAATATATTCATTATGGATTGAGAAGTGTGCGCGAAGTAAAATCATCGCTAGCACTTTCCTCGGTGTCGTCTCTACTTCTTTATAGGTTGGCATTGTACGTAAATGTTCCGCCTCTGGATAATGTCTGTCCATTAATGCCCGTAGCTTATCACCCGATGTATCTGCATCAAAAAATGTAAATAGCTCATAGCCCTCATAAGGATCGAGTAACTCTTCTAATTGATGAACACCGATTGTACCATTTGTACAAAGTATTAGTACATTTTCACTCAAAATAGGTTCAATTTGAAGCTTATCCGAACGGCCTTCCACGATTAAACATTTCCCCTCGAACATCACGACACCCCCATTTAAACATCTAACCCCTATTACTCATTATATAATAAAAAACGCCGGTGTTTTCCGACGTTTTAAGTGTTACAGGCTTGTCTTTATTCAGCAATCATTTCTTCGTATTGTTCTGCTGTCATAAGTTTTTCCATTTCTGATGCGTCAGCAGGCTCTACAACGATCATCCATGCTTTTTCATATGGTGATTCATTTACGAATTCCGGGCTATCTTCTAAATCAGCATTTACTTCAACCACTTTACCTGAGATAGGCGCGTATAATTCAGAAACAGTTTTTACTGATTCTACACTACCGAATGGATCGTCTATTTTGATTTCATCGCCAACTTGTGGAAGCTCAACGAAAACGATATCTCCAAGTTCAGATTGTGCGAAGTGTGAAATACCGATACGTACTTTACCATCTTCTACTTTTACCCATTCATGTTCTTCAGAGTATCGTAAGTCTTTAGGTGTGCTCATGCAAAAAACCCCTCCATAAATATGTAATATATTCACTATCAGTGTGCCATACTTCTCCCATAAAAACAAGGATAAAAGCGGTTATTTCCAAGCTTGCTCAAAATCCGATTCTTTAAACCCTAGTGTCACTTTTTCCCCATCCGTTACGATGGGTCTTTTAATAAGCATACCATCTGAAGCAAGCAATGTAAGTTGCTCTTCTTCTGACATTTCAGCTAGTTTATCCTTCAAACCAAGCTCACGGTATTTCATGCCAGAAGTATTAAAAAACTTCTTCAATGGTTGCCCACTTGCCTGCCAATAGTTCTTTAATTGTTCTATTGTTGGTGGTTGTTCCACAATGTGTACCTCTTCAAATGAAACGCCATTGTCGGTTAACCATTTTTGCGCTTTTTTACATGTCGTACATTTTGGATAATAGATAAATTGAATCATCATATGTAGGCTCCTCTACAGTCATTTTCTGTAGTATACCACCATACTAGTCGTGAACCAAAATGAAACCTTTGTTTTAGGTTTGTATCCGTCACTTTCGTGATTCTATCCGTCACTTTCGCGATTCTATCCGTCACTTTCGCGATTCTATCCGTCACTTTCGCGATTCTATCCGTTACTTTCGCGATCCTATCCGTCACTTTCGCGATCCTATCCGTCACTTTCGTGATCCTATCCGTCACTTTCGTGATCCTATCCGTCACTTTCGTGATTCTATCCGTTACTTTTTCATTTTAATCCGTCTAACGCAAAAAACTAGCTCCCCATAATGGGAAGCTAGTTCATAATTATACGATGAATTTTTCTGCTTCAATTAGTTTAACTGAAGCTTCACGTTTCTTCGCAATGAGGTTATAAGGATTGTTACGCGTTAGCTTACGTAATGCAGACAATGTCATGCGTGCAGCATCTCCATCTGCTGAAGCAAGAATTGTATCTTTTGCTTCTTTTTCAATTTCTGCAAACGCCTCTTGGCAGAAGATTTGTGTGTAAAGAAGTTTTTGATGTGCTTTATCGACACCAGCACGTGCAATAGCCTTTTCTGTACGTAATACAGTTGATTCCATTGCGAATAATTGGTTAGCGATATTAGCAATATTCACAAGCACTTCTTGCTCTTGATCGAGTTTTGCGCCAAAGCGTTGTGCAGCCATACCAGCAGCTAACACAGCAATTTTCTTCGCATTTTTCACAAGGTATTTTTCTTGTGCTAAGGCTTCCGTACCCACTTCCTCCGGCATTAACATCAGAAGCTCTTGTTGTAAGTTTTGTGCCACTTGCAACAAAGGAAGCTCACCTTTCAATGCTTTTTTCATGAATGTGCCAGGTACAATCATACGATTAATTTCGTTTGTTCCCTCGAAAATACGGTTAATACGAGAATCACGGTAAATACGCTCTACTTCATATTCTGCCATGAAACCATAGCCACCATGTAATTGCACCGCTTCATCAGCAATGTAATCTAATGTTTCTGAACCGAAAACTTTTGCAATAGAACATTCAATTGCATACTCAGCAATCGCATCTGCAATCACTTTCCCTTGTTTTTGTTCTTCAGGACTTAACTGGCTTAAACGATCCTCGAATAATCCCACTGTACGATAATTTAATGACTCTGATGCATATAATTGAGATGCCATTGTTGATAATTTTTCTTTTGTTAAGTTGAAGTCAGATAACTTCGTTTTGAATTGTTGGCGCTGATTCGTATACTGAATGGCAAGCTCCAAAGCTCGTTTTGATCCACCAATTGTGCCAACACCTAATTTATAACGACCGATGTTTAAGATATTGAATGCGATCACGTGGCCACGACCCACTTCGCCTAATAAGTTCTCAACAGGTACTTCTGCATCTTCAAGTACTAAGGTACGAGTTGATGAAGATTTAATGCCCATTTTCTTCTCTTCTGGGCCAACCGAAACGCCACTATAAGCACGTTCTACGATAAATGCTGAGAATTTATCGCCATCGATCTTTGCATAAACAACAAATACATCAGCAAAACCAGCGTTGGTAATCCATTGTTTTTCACCGTTTAATACATAATGTGTACCTGCAGCATTTAACTTTGCCGTCGTTTTTGCACCTAATGCATCCGAACCTGAACCAGGTTCTGTTAATGCGTATGCTGCAATCAATTCACCTGAAGCAAGCTTTGGTAAATACTTATTCTTTTGCTCTTCATTTCCGAAAAGTACAATTGGCAATGAACCAATTCCAACGTGCGCACCATGCGTAATGGAGAAGCCACCTGCTACTGACATTTTCTCTGCGATTAATGCAGAAGAAACTTTGTCTAAGCCAAGACCTTCATATTCCTCTGGTACATCAGCACCTAATAAGCCTAGCTCACCAGCACTTTTTAATAAACGAACTGAATGTTCGAACTCATGATGCTCTAAGTTTTCAACTACAGGTAATACTTCGTTTGCCACATACTCTTCAGTCGTTTTCGCAATCATTTTATGCTCATCTGTGAAATCTTCAGGTGTAAATACACGATCTAATTCCACGTCTTCAATGATAAATCCGCCGCCTTTAATGATATCCGTTGTTTTTTCTGTCATTTTAAATTCCTCCTTATTATTGGTGCCTGGCACTCACACAATTTACACACAATTACAATCCCATCTATAGAAAAGCCCGAAGTACTTTGTTCGGAGGCAACCGAAAACGCCAAACCCCGAGCTTAACTAGTAAACTTATACTATTTCAAATACTCCAGCAGCCCCCATACCGCCACCGATACACATTGTTACGACACCATATTTCTTGCCTTGACGTTTTAGCTCATGAATTAACTTTAATGTTAAAATTGCGCCTGTTGCGCCAAGTGGATGCCCCATTGCAATTGCTCCACCGTTTACATTGACCTTATCTTGGTCGATACCTAAATGACGTACAACCTGTAATGATTGTGAGGCAAATGCTTCATTAATTTCCCACAGATCAATATCTTCAATAGAAAGACCTGCAATTTCAAGCGCTTTAGGAACAGCTACAATTGGACCAATACCCATTACTTCAGGTGGCACACCGCCAACTGCAAAGCCTAAAAACTTTGCCATTGGTGTCATTCCTTGCTTTTCCGCTTCCTCACGATCCATAACTAGGACAGCCGCTGCTCCATCAGATGTTTGAGAAGCGTTCCCTGCTGTAACACTTCCTTTAACATGAAAGGCTGGGCGAAGCTTCGCTAAACCGTCTACAGATGTGCCGGGACGTATGCCTTCATCCAAACTGAAAGTAAATTTCCTTACTTGTGGTTTGTTATTGTCGTCCACATAATGCTGTTCCACTTCAATAGGCACGATTTCATCATTGAACTTACCTTCTTTAATGGCTTTTTCTGCTAGCTCATGTGAACGTACAGCAAAAGCATCCTGATCTTCACGACTCACATTGTATTGACGTGCCACTTCCTCAGCTGTATGCCCCATTCCCATGTAATATTGTGGTGCACTTTCAGCTAATGTGGGATTTAAACGAGGTGTATTGCCCACCATTGGCACCATACTCATCGATTCAACACCACCAGCAATGATTGCCTTTGAATGGCCAAGCATAATGCGCTCAGCTGCGTAAGCAATTGCTTGTAGACCTGAAGAACAAAATCGGTTAATCGTTAGAGCAGGTGTTGTATCTGGTAATCCAGCAAGCGCACCAATGCACCGTGCAACGTTCATCCCTTGCTCTGCTTCTGGCATCGCACAACCTAATATTAAATCATCTACTGGACCTTCATAGCCCGCTCTTTTTAATGTTTCTTTGACAACGATTGCCCCAAAATCATCTGGTCTTACTGTCGCTAAAGAACCTTTTTTCGCTTTTCCAATAGGAGTTCGTGCTCCTGCTACAATAACGGCTTCACGCATTATTTAAATCCCCCTTTGTTTCATGTGCAAATATAATCATTCAGTCTTCATTAGTTACGAAGTGGTTTTCCTTTTAAAAGCATGTGTTGCATTCTCTGTTGTGACAGTGGTTCAGCCACTAAGCTTAAGAAAGCCTCACGCTCAAGATTCAATAGGTATTGTTCATCAACCAATGTGCCGTAGGGAACTTTACCACCTGCGATAACATAAGCTAGCTTCTTCGCAATTTTCAAATCATGCTCACTAATAAAGCCAGATTCAAACATAGCTTGTGCGCCAATCAGTAGCGTTCCATAACCAGATGCACCCACAACAGGGATTTTTGCTTGCACTGGTGGTTGATAGCCTGCTTCATAAAGCGCTAATGCAGTTTGCTTCGCATCATAAATTTGGTGATCTGGATTAACAGAAATACCATCTGCAAAATCTAGGAAGTTATTAACACGCGCTTCTTCACCCGATGTAGAGACTTTTGCCATTGCAATTGTTTCAAAGACTTTATTAGCAATATTTTGATAGTCTACCTCTACGCCATTCGGCAAACCTTTGATGAATTTCTGGTAAAGCGCTTTATTGCCCCCACCACCAGGGA
The DNA here is from genome assembly GCF_050272295.1 of Lysinibacillus sp. NPDC048646. Classification (NCBI taxonomy): domain Bacteria; kingdom Bacillati; phylum Bacillota; class Bacilli; order Caryophanales; family Bacillaceae; genus Lysinibacillus; species Lysinibacillus sp. NPDC048646. The sequence goes on along the minus strand of NZ_JBNNLZ010000022.1, from coordinate 65,610 downwards.
TTAATCCTACGCCAACTTCCACTAAGCCCATATAAGTTTCCATCGTTGCTTGGATATGTGCAGCCGGTAAGCAAACCTCTGCTCCTCCTCCAAGCGTCATTGCAAATGGTGCTGCTACGACGGGCTTGCGAGAATACTTAATTTTTTGCATCGCATCTTGGAAAGCTTTTATGACGAAATCGAGTTCAAATATGTTATCGTCCTGCGCTTCTACTAATATCATGCCTAGGTTAGCACCCACACAGAAATTTTTCCCTTGGTTTCCGATGACTAAGCCTTTAAAGTTAGCTTCTACTTCATCAATCGCAAAGTTAATCATTTGAATAATATCTAAACCAATCGCATTGGATTGGGAATGGAACTCTAGCAACGCAATACCATCACCTAAATCTATTAAGCTGGCACCTGTATTTGACTTTATAACACCATGTTTTTTCTTATAGCGCTTTAAGTTAATTTCTTTTTCATTTACCGGTACTTTCACGTATTCTGTGCCGTTGTAGTAAGCTAGATCACCATCAATTTCAGCGTAGAAAGTGTCAAAGCCATTCGCTAACATATCTTTGACGAACGCTGGTACTACACGATCTTCCGCTTCCATTTTTGCGACCGATTCTTTCACGCCAACTGCGTCCCAAATTTCAAATGGACCTTGCTGCCAGCCGAAGCCCCATTTCATAGCATTGTCGATGGCCACAATATCATCAGCAATTTCGCCGTGTAGTTGGGCAGAATAAATTAATGTTGGCGCAAAGATACTCCATAATAATTCTCCTGTACGATCCTTCGCATATGTTAATGCTTTGATTTTGTTTGCTAGACCACGTGTTTGTTTTGCTAATTCAATAGAAGGTGTTTGTAATTTCTTCGCTGGACTATACGCTAGCGTATTTGGGTCAATTTCTAATATTTCTTTACCTTTTTTCACAAAGAAACCTTGCCCAGATTTTGCGCCTAGCCAGCCGTTAGTCACCATTTTTTGTAGGAATTCTGGTACTGCAAACACCTGCTGTTCTTCAGCTGTCGTTTGGTCATATACATTTTTCGCTACATGAATAAATGTATCTAGACCGACAACATCTAATGTGCGGAAGGTTGCTGATTTCGGACGACCAATTAGTGGACCAGTTACAGAATCTACCTCTCCGACTGAATAGCCACCCTTCATCATTTCTTGTAATGTTACAAGTAAACCATACGTCCCAATGCGGTTAGCAATAAAGTTTGGCGTATCCTTAGCAAGGACAACACCTTTTCCAAGGATGTCTTCACCAAATGTCTTCATAAAATTAATAACTTCAGGTGCTGTCGTATTTGCTGGAATCACTTCAAGTAATTTTAAATAACGTGGTGGATTGAAGAAATGCGTCCCTAGGAAGTGCTTTTGGAAATCTTCTGAACGCCCCTCCGCCATTGCATTTATACTAATTCCTGATGTATTCGAGCTGATAATTGTACCAGGTGTACGTACAGCTTCAATTTTTTCATATAAGCTCTGCTTGATTGCTAAATTTTCAACGACTACTTCAATAATCCAATCGACATCCTTTAGCTTTTCTAGATCATCCTCAAAGTTGCCTACCGATAGTAGTGATAAATTTTCCTTAGAAGTAAGTGGTGCCGGCTTTTGTTTAACTAACTTTTTAAGAGCTCCTTGCGCAAAGCGATTACGTACAACTGGATGCTCAAGAGTAAGTCCATTAGCTTCTTCTTCTTTCGTTAGTTCTTTCGGTGCGATATCTAATAATAATGTTGGAATACCGATGTTTGCTAGATGTGCTGCAATTCCAGACCCCATTACACCAGAACCCAGAACAGCTGCTTTGTTAATATTGTAAGTCACAAGCAATTCCCCCTTATTCTCCCATTGAATGAATAGTCATTCATTTTTTGACCAAAAAAAATCAAATTCGCCTTAGTATATTTTAATCCATAATTTGAATTGGGCTAGCACAATTCAAGATTCACCACTTTCGTGGAAAAACCTGTGGAATACATCTGAGGCTTCTCTTCGTTCAGTTGGCATTTTGACACATGATGCATAAAAATTGACGAGTATTCATCCTCTACCTAAAGAGATACAAGTCTTCCCATGAATGAAGATAAAACTACTTTTTCTGTTTTTAGTGTAGATTATTTTTACTAATTTAGCAATCTTTTTTCTCCAATTATTTTTGCAATATACAACTTTTTTTGTTCTTTACGAGCGAAAATACAACAATAAGTAGATTCCCAAAGAGTGCAAACAGAAAACTTTCAGGATTAATAAAAAATGTGTAGAATGGTAACCAAGGAGAGTGAAATACTAATGAAAACAATTACAACTACTGAACAATTTAACGAGCTGATCTCTGGCGAACAAAAGGTACTAGTGAAGTTTTATGCTGGTTGGTGCCCAGACTGCACACGTATGAATATGTTCATCGACCCAATTATCGAAGAATACAATCAATACGACTGGTATGAGCTTAACCGTGATGAACTTCCAGAAATCGCAGAAAAATATGATGTTATGGGTATTCCAAGCTTATTAATTTTCCAAAATGGTGAAAAATTAGCTCATTTACATAGTGCTAACGCTAAATCACCACAGCAAGTCATCGAGTTTCTATCTGCTCAGTAATGATGCCAAAGCACTTATCTTTCCAGTCATTTAAGTACTACTATCTGCTGTGAAAGCGAAGTGGCAACAGTGAGTTAGTAAATTTTCAACTACACAACAAAAAAAGAGTCTGGGACAAAAGAAAAAAAGTGTTAGATTGACTGATAGCGATCTAACACTTTTTTGCTGTAAGCGTTGATGTCCGCTACGGCGGACGCTTTCCGGGGGCGTGGCCTGAGCCTGTAGTCTCAGGCGTCACGCTAATCCCCAGGAGTCGCCGCCTTCGCTACCATCAACTAGTGCTCTCTTCTAAATTTTATTTATTCCAAAAGGAAGAACGTGTAAATTTTTCTTCATTTTAGATAGCAAAAATTTACTGACGCCTATGCTCCTCTTTCTTAAAATTTAAAGTTTTGTCCCAGCTGCTTTTTGAAAGGAGCTTTTTATGCGCTGTCAATTGCCCTTACAAGGAAAATCACAATACGATGTATCCATTTCGCCAACCTATCGTAATTCTGCCTGTGGGCCAACTACTGTCCATGTTATCTTACAATACTTACACGATGACAAAAAATCCCCTGCTGTCAACGAACTTTACAAAATACTGGGCGGTACCAAAATTGGTCTGTTTAAATGGCGCTTAGTTTATAATCTTCGCAAGTTGTATCCAACATGGGATATTCGGGACTGTACATTAAAAGAAGCCATGCAGGAAATCGATACAGGTCGCTCTGTAGCGATGCGTTTCGATCGTTATTTTAGCTTTCAATGGCACGATAAAAAATCTGCTTATGCCTATCATTGGGTACCCCTCATTGGCTATGAAATTCAGGACGATGAGCTCTTGTTAATTTTCCACGATAATGGTGGTCCAAATCGTGATAGTAGAATACGTACAACCTTTTATAAAGATAACAAGAAAGTGTTGCGTTTTGTAAAAATCGCTCCTACATAAGCGAATATAATGAGCGTGCCTGCTTGGCGATTAATGTAAAGCCTCGCTCTTCTAACGCTTTAAATGTATGGTTCTCGTAACCTGACAATGCTAAACTCGTAAACTCAGCTTCTATTGGTACGTTTGTTTGAATCTTCGCAAGTTCGTGCGATAATCTCAGCATATCAACATTCTCTTGAATTTTTGTACGTTGCCCTGGCTTTAGCTCCGCTAAAGAAGCAATAACCTTATCGATAGAACCGTATGTTTGAATAAGTGTTAAGGCTTGCTTCGGCCCAATACCTTTTACTCCTGGATAACCGTCACTTGTATCACCCATAAAGGCCTTTACCTGTGCAAACTGCATTGGCTCAATCCCATATTCCTCTATAAATCGTCCATGCGTATATACGTCGTACTCCGAGTAACCCTTTTTCGTAAACGCAATCTGTGTCGAAGGCGTTAAAAGTTGCAATAAATCTTTGTCCCCACTAATGACCGTTATATCAGCTGCGTCTTGCCATTTTGAAATCATTGAACCAATTACATCATCGGCTTCCATACCTACCACACCAAAGTTTTGCCAACCAATCTGTTCTGATAAAGTTTTCGCTATATCAAATTGCGGAAGCATTTCCTCTGGGGGTGCTGGACGATTCGCTTTATAACCATCATATAATTCATTACGAAACGTATGTGCACCCATATCCCAGCATACGGCTATATGTGTTGGTTGCATGATTGACTGTGCTGTCAATACATGTCGTACAAAGCCTTGGGCACCGTTTGTGGGTGTACCGTCTTCTAGGCGTATAAAATGTCCCATTGCTGCTGAAGCAAAAAATGACCGGAATAATAAAGCCATGCCATCTACTATTAAAAGTTTTGGTTTAGTTGTCATTGTTAAAAATCCTCTCTATCAAACATTCCTTTATTATAGCAACAATGATTGAACTATGCTTTAAATGGGCATGAATCATAAAAGATAATGTAAGGGGGATTATTAATATGAAAATCCATAGCGGTACTTTATATTGGCCAACGACTACTCACAAAGACCTTTCTATTATAAAAAATCCGATTGCACCTTTTTATGATGTCATTATTATCGGGGGTGGCATAGCTGGTTTTCTAGCTGCACACACTTGCTTAGAAGCAGGCCTAAAAGTTGCCCTGATTGAAAAAAACGACATTGCAATGGGCAGTACGGTCGCTAACACAGGGATTTTACACTATAGTAATGACATTATGTTGCATGAACTCATTGAGCAAATTGGCGAAAAAGATGCGGTTCGCTTTTATAGCATGTGCTATGAAGCTATTCAAAATATTGAAGCGATAGCTCATACACTACCTGACCAAGCAGATTTCCAACGTCGACAAAGTATTTGCTTTGCCAGTAAAACACGTGACGCTTCCAAGTTGTTGTGTGAATTTAAGGCATTGCATACACATGGGTTTCCCTGTGAGTATTGGAATGACGTTATCATAAAAGAGCGTTTTGGCTTTGAAAAAGATGGCGCCCTTGTTACATTTAATGACGCTGAATTTAATCCTGTAAAGTTCGTTCAGTCTCTTGCTGAGCAATGCCAACAAAAAGGGCTCCATATCTATACGAATATTATGGTGAATGTACTAGAGGATACAAATGAAGACACTATTTTGCATACCATTAACGGTCAATTCACTACACGCAATGTAATTTTTGCTACAGGTTATCAAAATCTACCTTATGGACAATTAAAAGGCACGAATTTAAAACGGTCCTATAGCATTGTGACCAATTCTATTAAAAATTTTAAACCATGGTTTGAACAATCACTCATATGGGAAACGAAGCGTCCTTACTTGTATATGCGCACAACGCCAGACAATCGTATAATAATCGGTGGACTTGATGAAGATAAAGCTAAAATACCAAAATCTGAGGAAAAGTTGGAGAAACAATCCAATAAGCTCCTTGAATTAATGCAAGAGCTATTTCCACAATATGATGTGAAAATAGCTTACAGTTATTGTGCAACCTTTGGCGATTCAATAGATTATCTACCCTTTATAGGCGAACACCCTAGTCATCCTCATTACTACTATTTACTTGGCTATGGAGGAAACGGTACGGTTTATAGCATGCTTGGCGCAAACATTATAACGGACTTGCTAAAAAATATACCTAATGATGATGCGAGGATAGTTACCCTGGCTCGTAAAAATGGTATCAAATAAAGGGAAGTGTGGCACCTCGGTATGGAATCCGAACCCTTTTACTATTTCTCGTCATCCTATCCATCACCTCAATCATTTATAGACGTACACGAGTTGATTGTAGCGCAGGCGGCGAGTGTAGCTGACGGCATTCGCCTTTCGCTACAGAGCAAAGCTTTCTGTGGGAATAGCATGAGTGAGAAGGCCACGCAGGAGCGTAGCGACGAGGAGCCTGAAGCCAGGTCCGTGAAAAGCGTCCGCCGTAGTGGAAAGCAACGGGTTCATATAGATACTTCTATTTTAAAAGAAAAAGACTGTAAGCAAACTCGATTTTTTACCGAGTTTTTGTCTACAGTCTGAAGCATGCTATTTTCACTTTTGAGACAGCTGCTCTTTATTTTTTCGAAAGGCGATGCCGATGATCGAGTTGAATACCTGTAATCCATTGTAAGAATGCAGTCACACCCGTTTTCACTGTTTCGATTCGTAACTCCCCTTCTTTAGGATCTGCATAAACAAAGTCAATATGGCGAACACCTTCATTTTCGCCAATGAGCTTTAAGATATCAAATAATTCATAAGCTGTTAAACCACCAGGTGTAGCAGCCGGTACGTCAGGTGCAAACGTTATATCGAGTGCATCCAAATCGACTGACACATAAATACGATCTACCTCGAACATTAGCTGACGAAGCATTTCTCGAATTGTGAGCTGTATACCATCTCGGCGCATTTGCTTCAAGGTAATCATATGTATACCTTGTTCACGTGCGTCATGAATCATCTCGGGTGAATTGAAAAAACCATGCAAGCCTACATTATAAATATGCTTCCCTTCGACAACGCCCGCTGCAATCAGCTGCTGGATAGGGGAATCCATTGCTAGCCCAATCTCCTCTTGGTTCCTTGCATCTAAATGCGTATCAAGTTGAATAATGCCGATGCGATCCTGCGGGAAAGCATTTTTTATGCCACGGAGGGAGCAAGCAGTTATTGTATGATCACCACCGATGAGGCAGGTAAAGCTTCTCTGATAAGCGACACTTAAGTTTTCTGCCGCAGCCTCTATAGCTGATTCAGAGAGCATTTTATCTGTCGGATGAATGGCGACGTCGCCAATATCAACAACAGCCAGCGCACGTAAATCCACTTGTTCATCTAAATTATAAGATTGAAAACTTGACCATGCCTTGCGAAAAGCCTGTGGATACTGTGCTTTTTTGGACAACTCACTTGCATACGATAGTACGCTCCATAGACAATGATATCTACATCATTTGGATGTGGATTTTCCTTTTGTTTTATCCATTGATGCATACCTGAACCATTCTCTTGTTTCCAAAGCCATTCAGGTTGAATGAACATGCTAACCGACCACCTTCACGCCTTTTTTCCATACCTTTTTCACATGATTCACACCAAAAATATAATGTAACTTTTGATGATTATGCACATCCCAAAGTACGATGTCTGCTTGCTTTCCTACTTCAATCGAGCCTACACGATCCTCAATTTGAAGTGCACAGGCAGCATTATACGTAGCAGCGCATAAGCTTTCCGCGGGTGTCATTTTCATTGTAATACATGCTAAGTTCATGACAAGCGGCATCGATATTGTCGGGGATGACCCTGGGTTACAATCTGTTGAAATTGCCACAGGTACACCAGCATCAATAATGTCTCGTGCACGTGCTGGCTTCTCTCCTAAATACAGTGCCGTTGCTGGCAATAAACAAGCGATTACTCCTGATTTTGCAAGCGCTTCGATACCATCATCTGACACTTTTAATAAATGCTCTGCAGAAATAGCTCCCACCTTTGCTGCAACATACGCACCTTTATTTTCTTCAATCTCATCCGCATGAATTTTGGGAATAAGTCCATATTCTTTTCCAGCTAGCAAAACTCGCTCGGATTGCTCTGGGGTAAACACATCTACCTCGCAAAATACGTCGATGAATTTTGCGAGATTCTCCTTAACAACTGCTGGAATCATTTCTTCAATGACTAAATCGACGAACTTATCTGGATTTTCCCTATATTCCTCTGGCACCGCATGCGCTCCCATAAAGGTTGGGACAATATCCATTGGGTGCTTTTCATGTAATCTTCGCATTACACGTAATTGCTTTAATTCATTTTCTAAATCCAGCCCGTAGCCACTTTTTCCTTCGAGTGTCGTGACTCCATGCTGTAAAAACAAGTCCAATCGCCTCGCGGTTTGATTGAAAATATGTTCTTCTGATAATGAGCGCATTTTTCGTGTCGTTGCATGAATACCTCCCCCAGCATTCATAATGTCCATATAGCTCGCACCTTCTAAACGCATCTCAAATTCATGCTCGCGGCTCCCTCCGAAAACAACATGCGTATGAGGATCTATCAATCCAGGTGTGATAATTTTCCCAGTTGCGTCTACAATCTCAGCTTCTTCTGCGCGATGTATATATTTCAGAATCATTTCACGTGTCGTACCTAAATCTTGAATCAATCCATTTTCAATCCATACACTTCCACCCTCAATAATACCGAGCTCTCGCATTTCTTCACGTACACGTGGTCCCTTTTTATCGCTAGCCAGTGTCACTAATTGTGAAATATTTTGAATCCAGATCGGCTTCTGTGACATTCCCGTCATCCTTAACTCCCCCTATATGCGTAAAGCGTATCTTCTATCAACCAACTTCGTCATCCTTCGGTATTTTTCCTCTTATTCTCACAAAATATCTCCAACAGGACCCATATAGTGAAACTTCAATCAGTGGGAATTTTCTTCATCCCCCACAATAAATAGAGGAACACAAGCTAAAACCTTCACATCCTGTGAAAAAGCTTGTGTGACCAACATCCTGTTGCTGCCGCTTCGCTTTCGCACATAAAACATCCTGTCGCTGCCGCTTCGCTTTCGCACATAAAACATCTGTTGCCCGAACCAATCGGACTTTTACGGTCAGTTGATGCGAGATAAAAAAAAAGCAATAACATTCTGATTTAGAAATGTTATTGCTGGCAAAGCATTGCTACCTCATGCATGGAGTAGCTTTGAAAATTATATGTTGTTTGTAGTTCTCGAAAATACCGCAAAAGCTCCTCAAGTATAGCTAAATTTTTTTCTGTATATTTACCGAAATTATGAGGATGCCACCATAAATGATAAAAAGCTTCTGCCTTTGCAGCGGCAAGCATTCCTTCTTTGATACGTCTTACTTTAAGTCCTTCCAATACACTTAGTCGCTTACAGTATGGTCTTAAAAATGCACTCGAACGTACATTTACGAATACGTCTTTCTTCATCTCTTCTAATCGTATCAAATGATTGCCTGTTATATTCACATAGCTATCTAGCCATTTCATCGCACCCAATAGCCTACTTTTTTTTGTGAACTTTTTAGGGCTGTATAATGCATGTGTTTCATTTCCTCTATAGCATACAAGCCCCACCTCCAGACATGCCTCAAAATAAGAGGTGTTCACCTGATTGCGAGGAAAAACTATAGACTTCATGGGTGCGATGTAATCAGCACTTATCAACGTTGTGGCCTGTAAATCTGCTCGAAAATCATCTTCTGTTTGACCATTCTCCACGCAATAGTAATGTGAAAATGTATGGGTACCGATTTCCTGATGTGGTGTCCGCATTATTTCTTCAATTAAGGATTTACCAAAATGTAAGGGATCATCTTGCTCATTTACACCTACATTCGCAAGCTGCAAATGCGCTGCATAGCGCTTTTTTTCATACTTTACTGGGATTCCTCGTAAATAATGCGCCATTTCATCCTTCGTTTCCGCAAACAATAAACCGACCGTTGCCCACGTTGCATGAATGCCGTATTTCTCAAATAATGTAAGTATTTTAGGCAAAGCATAGCGTACTCCATATAAATTTTCATCATATTGTCCATGTCTAAACACATCATGGACACCCCAGTTCAGCTCAAAATCCAAGGAAATAACGAAACCACCACGATTTACTTTGATTGCGGTTTCCTCCACTTTTGCACGCCCAGTAACAGTGCACTTATTTTCGATTGTGCAATGAAACCAGAATAAACATCTACAACTTGTCCTCCGAAGCTAAGCTTAAATGTGCGTATGGTTTCTACATCGGTCAACTCACCCATATCGTATAGCAAACAGCCTTGTTGCTTTAAATGCAATAAATTATGCCATAGTAAAAAGCGGTTAGCATAACGAATCGGTCGCTTTAAATGTGTAGGCATCGAAAGGGGCTGACAGGTCGCCACAAAATAAGACATGGCTTTTTTAGCATGGACTATATCGAGTCTATAGCATAGAGTTTGTCCACAGATGCTACGTACCTCGGACAATAATAAAGCGCCTTTGTTATTTAATAATGTAATGGACTCCATGTGGGCTTTACTAATTTGCTCGATTTTTTTCCTTTTCGCAAAATTATTGTAAAACCGTTGAAATGCACGCAAATTCTCCTCTGTCGGTTTTTCATATAAAAAGATTTGATAAGCTTCTTGCTGTGCACGGCGGAGCATTTTTTGATTGCTCTTCGACAATGCTGTATACATTGTACGCTCATGATCCGTTAATTGAATATGAACAGTTTCACTTTTGACAAGCTTGCGACTCGGTACAAGTGAATGTGTATGACATACAAGCTTCATCGGCTTTCTAATATTTGCTGGCTTCTCTGCAAAATAAATATGCTGCATTGCGATATTCCATCGTTTACTTCTAATGGACAGAATGAACATCGCCCCCACTCTCTGTGTATTTTTCCACATGATTTCGCTCATAGCGAGCACATTTGAAATGTTTCATTCGAGAAATACGTTTATAGCCTAGTTGCTGCAATCGTTTACGCTTACGCCATTGCCAAATGCTTGCAGTTACCCAAAGTGTGTGTGTCGGTTTTATTTTTTGGAAGAAAGCTGTCATAATATCAATATTTTTATAGACATCATATGTTAAAAAACAGGTCTGCTTAGGCAAAGATTCAACGATTTGCAATGCGTCTACACGCCAATTATTCGTGTGCAACGCAAAAGCAGGCTTAGTCGTCTCTGCAAAGGAATCTTTGTAGATTGTATACCCCTGATAGAACAAGGAAATCATGGCTTCCTGATCGAGATGCACGGCCTCTTGAATCGACATTTCCTCAAACAACAGCCCGACCGGTTGAAGTTGTGTAACACTATCGGTGGCGGTTAATTCGAATAAATCTACTTGCTTAAAACGAATAAACTTTTCTACGAATCGTTGTCCATATTCTAGCCAATCTTTTCCTTTTCCATACTTTGCTAAATAACGCAATTGTCCAAGTGTATTACGTTTCCACTCCACAACGCGATGATTACTTTTTAACGTTTCCTTTATACGTTCCTTTAAAGCCAAGCGATATTTTACAAATTTTGCACGCTTCGTACCGTTACTGATAATGATGCGCCTAGTAAAATCTATGCCTGAGCGCCAGTCAAATTTATAGGGCTCATAGCCGATGCTCATATCAAACTTGTTATAGCCCTCATTAAAGGAGCGCTTTATCATATGTTGGTTCACAATACGACCGGCTCCAAAGTGATTAAAATTCGGCTCATGTCCCAGTGCATAGGACACATATCGTCCTCGACAGCATACCCCGTAAGTGAAAGCAATCCACTGATTTTCAAATAGCAGAGCCTCTACATCTACTTTCAACGCATCGCTTTTAAGAAGCGCTAGATGCTCAAAAAACTCCCTTTTCTTGCCCTTCGTGAAACTGCTCGTATCCACCTTTTTCGCCCACCGTCTATCAAACAGCCTGAACATCTGCCAAAGTTCACCTTGGCCTGGAATTTTGCTACTTAAGGAGCCTAAGTTTCTGAGTTTTCTTTCTCGCCTATCTACCCCATGCATCTTGCGACGGTTATTGAAAAAACTTGAAAAATCTATTTCGTTAAAGGCAAGATACGGTGTTATTACACGAAAAATACTTGGTCGCATCTGCCTTTCAACGAAATATTGTTCAATACCTTTCGAAGATTCACCACTCTCCAATAGACCATGAAACGAAAAGATTAGATGGCGATGCTTTTTGATTAATTCATCAAATACAAAGGTTGCAGCCGATAATAGCCACTTATTAGGCGCTATAATGCCTGAATAATTGGCCATATTTTCACCTGCAAAAGCATAAATACGGACACCCCATTGCCTGCGCACAGTAAATGGGAAAAAAGCGATGATATGGTTTTCCTTTTTAACAGCATATAACTCTACCTGCTCTTTTTTTCCAACAATTTTCCACCAATTATAAAACCAAGCATATTCAATAAATGGATTATCATTCTGTTCATTAGCTAAAATTTCATCCCAGATTTCCTTATATAAGGTAAGCTCATCATCAGTTCTAATACGTATTAATTGCAATTTAATCACCTTTCTTAGATAACTTTGAGACGGCCTGTTCATAAACATATAATGTTTTCTGGTACATCGGAGAGAACGTAAAATTTCTTAAAAAGCGACGTTCACTGGCATCTCCCATTTTTTGACGAAGTGCTGCATCTGTTAATAATTGTCTCAGTCTTTGTTTGAGCAGTTCTTTATCTTCACGGTCAATTAAAAAACCATTATTATTATCAGTAACTAACTCACTTACGCCCCCCACATTCGTTGCGATGATCGGAAGGCCAGCTCGCATTGCCTCGATAATTGATATCGGCAATCCTTCCCAGTCCGATAACAATACAAATAGTTGGGCTTGTGCGAGCAGTTCGGTGACTTTTGATTGATTGCCTAAAAACGTTACTCGGTCTGCAAAACCTTTATCAGTAACATATTTTTCAAGAGCTGGACGTAGTGAACCATCCCCGATAAACTGAATGCGCCACGGCACTTCTGGTAGTTCCATCAATGCTGCCAATAATGCATCTTGCCTTTTGGGCACTTCAAAGCGAGCAACCATCATAATCAGTGGATAGTCTAAACTGTCATACTTTGGTGCATGTTGATCAGCTAATTGCGCAATGCCATTATGAATCGTCATTAATTTATGAGCAGGAGCAATGCCTTTTGTAAGTGCCAGCTTACGATCATACTCCGATACTGTTATGATTTTTGTCGTTAACGGCTGCACTGCTTTTTCAAGCTGTCGATACATCAGTTTCTTCTTTGGTGGAACCCCTTCCGTAAAGCTCCAGCTATGTGCAGTAAAAACTGTCGGGATGCGTAAAAATCTACCGACTAAACGTCCAATGGCACCTGCTTTTGAGGAATGTGCAGCTATAACATCAGGTTTTATGATTTTTAAAGCGGATCTCAGTTGCCAAAGAGCCTGTAAATCTTTTGATAGATGAATCGCACGTTGCATGGCTGGTATACTGATTACCTCGATTTTTTCCTCTTGTAAACGCCATAAAGATGCATCATATAAGCCCGTGACAATCGTTACCTCATGGGCGTCTTGTTTTAATTTTATGGCAAGTTCCTCTACATGTTTCTGCGCGCCACCTACTTTATCCATTCGCGTAATCAGCTGAACAATTTTCAGTATCCAACACCGCCCTATTTTTTTGTTAATAAGCTCCTGTTCTCGCTAATACCACGAACAGTGTTCTGATGACAATTTTTAAATCCATCCAAAAGCTAAAGTTTTCTACATACTGAATGTCATATGATATTTTTTGCCCATGAGAAATATTTGATCGACCATTAATTTGAGCAAGCCCTGTTAACCCTGGCTTAACTTCTAAGCGTCGTGACTGCAATGTGTTATAAGCATTTGTTATCGTTGGAACTTCTGGCCGGGGTCCGACAATACTCATGTCCCCTTTTAAAACATTAATGAGCTGTGGAATTTCATCAATGCTTAACTTACGAAGAATAACCCCCACTTTTGTAATACGCGCATCTTGGTCAGCTTTGAAATAGTAATCATCAGGTATGCCATCCGCACACATAGTAGGCATATTTACAGGGATTGCCTGAATGTTCATCGTCCTTAACTTCCAAATGATAAACCGTTGATGATCAGAGCCTGTTCGAATTTGTTTAAAGAAAATGGGGCGACCTGTAGTAATTAATAATAGGAGGAATACTGCTAACATAAGAGGAATTGTTATGAAAAGTAAGAGTATTGCCCCTACAATATCAAAAATTCGCTTCCCGTACTGACCGTAAAATGTGATTGTCTCAGTTGCCTGTACGTGCAATACATCATCCTTTGCATTTTTTTAGCACTTAACTTTATATATTCATTTCCCACACTAATAGAACTATTTCAGACAAAGCAAATACACAGTTTATATGACAAAAAAAAAGTCATTTCAGAGACATTTCTGAAATAACTCCTCAAAAGTTTGAAAATAAAAGTGACTTATTGTTTTAGTTAGTAAATTTTTTCATTTAGCCTTGTTCAATTTGAATTTGGCATTCAATTCGAACATTTCCTTGTAACGCTTTACTAATCATACATGTTTTTTCTGCCTTCTCAGCTATTCGATGAATGCGTCTGTGCTCACGATCAGTTAAATCTTTGACAACAATAGTTGGATTATGGACAATGCGCTCGTATGTAAAAACACCATTTGTTACATCTACAAACCCTTGTGCTTGCATCGACAAATCCAACACGGGTACTTTCGAATTTTCTAATAGCGTTGCCAGTGTTATTAAATAACAGGTAGCCGCTGCACCAAGTAACATTTCATCTGGATTTGTACCAATTCCTGGCCCATTCATTTCCTGTGGAATAGAAATTTTAGTGTTCAATTTGCTTGCTGTTAAATTCCCTGCACCATCTCTTCCCTCTGACCACGTTAAATTCATATTAAACTTATGTTGAACCACTTAAATCTCCCCTTTTCGATATCGTTAGTGATTGTTTATAATTGTTTAAAACTAACTAGAATGGTGTGCTGTCATTGAAAATATTCAAAGTATTTATAACAATATTACTTGCTATACTTGTATCTTTTACAGGTTGGGTTCATTTTTCCCCTCGACCTACTACTTGGCTTGTTCATAATTTATTCAAAAATGGCATGGCCGTAAAGCCACCTAATTATAATGAAATAGAAGAAACCGTTTCAACCATTAAAGACCTTATTTATCCCTCTAACCACAAAGATAATCTGTTAGATATGCATTTCCCAAAGGATGTAAAAGATAAAATACCTGTTATTTTTTGGATACACGGTGGTGCCTACGTTGGCGGCGATAAAAAAGATGTTACGGAATATGCCATTCAAATTGCCAGTCATGGCTTTGCTGTCGTGAACATCAACTATGAACTTGCTCCTAGCGCCACATATCCAGGACCTATTATTCAATTAACAGAAGCCTATCAGTATATTACTGAAATTGCCGCCGACTACCCGTTCGACTTAGACCAAATATTTTTTGCTGGCGATTCTGCCGGCGCACAAATTGCCAGCCAATTTGTCAATATTCAAGTCGATTCCCAGTATGCAAAACTTCTTAAACAAATTGCTGTTGTTCCTGCTCACTCTATTCAAGGGACTTTACTATTTTGTGGTCCATATGACTTCTCCAATATTACAGAAAAGAGTAATAATCCTGTTATCAATTATTTATTCACTCGAATAGCATGGAGTTATATCGGCGAAAAAAAATGGCAAGAACACGAGCAACTTCCATATGCCAATATGTTAGAATATGTTTCGCCAAATTTCCCAGCAACCTTTATAACTGATGGTACAGAAATGACCTTCACAGAAGATGGCATGACAATGGCAGATAAGCTTGAGTCACTCAATATTCCTGTTGTCCGTCAATTTTTTGAAGATGGATCTGAACTTCCACATGAATATCAATTTATGATGAATCGCCCTGAAGCTATAGAGACGTTTGAAAAAGTCATTGCCTTCTTACAAACAAGGAGTCATAAATAAGGGGCATAAAGAATGTAGTTTCAGTGGAGACCTGAGCCGATACTAGCTGGAAACCGAGCGCTGGGGCTCCCTTACCCGAGCGGTGTCCAATAATCTGTAAGAATAGCAAATGTCGTCCATATTAAAATGCCCGCTCTCGCAACAACCAAGAGAGTCGGGCATTCTTTTAATCTGTTAAAGCAAAGTCTTTCGTTGCTTCCCCATGTCGGCTTTTTTTCGTCGCGGTTTGATATTCTGCTAACCGCGCAGTTGTACGCCAGTAGTGATAGACGAGGCGATCTATCCACAATAATGCTTCTACTTTTGAAACCGCCGTCTCTAACTCTACCATGTTGCCAACAGAGTTCTCAAAATAAGCATTGCGTTTATCTCGCCGTTCAGCTGCCATTCCGGCTGAAGTTTCCTGTAAAAGCATCGAAATCTCAGGTAGACGGGTATCCTCATCAATGATCAGAAGTACTTCTTCCAACACTGTCAGCCATTTTTTCGTTAATATTGGCTGTAATTGGAGTGAATTTGGATGTTGTTCACGAAGTGCCTTTGCCAAACGATACAAATGATCCAATGCATGTAACAATGAAATATGCTTGTAGCGATCTTTCTTAGATGTTGATTGTATAGAATCCATGAACAATCGTGTTTTTTCAATTGCTTCATCAATTTGATTTAGCTTACTTTCAACTTCCGTTGTCATTTTTTGAGTTTGAATAAGCGCTACAATAACTGTTGTTAACTCTTTCGTAATATCCTGAAGCGTATTAAATGAAACCTCTACAGCAACTCCTGGCACCTTTGCTACGCTATCGTCAAGATTGCGCGTTAAATAGCTGCCCTTTTCAGGGATTATTTTCTCAATCATTCGTGCAAATGGACGTGCAAATGGCACAAAAATAATTGCACCTACTACACTAAATAATGTATGAAATACTGCAATACCAAGTGTTTCATCGAAGCCATTGTGAATGATGGTTGTTACATATTCAGTCAGTTTAAACATGGACGTTGCACCGAACGTTACAATGATTGCTGTTGCTACGTTAAATAGCACATGCGTCATTGCTGTTCGCTTGGCTGCTGTTGAAGCACCGATCGTCGCAAAAAGTGCAGTTGCGGTTGTACCAATATTTTGGCCGATGACTAAATATGCCGCTTGTTCAAAATCAATAGCCCCTGCATATAACGCTGTCAATGTAGCGGCAATTGCTGCACTTGATGCCTGCATAATAACTGTCATAATCAGACCCAAGACAATCAAAATGACTTTACCCCCGGTTGTATTCGCCTGAAACGCATCAAATGGAATCATATCCTGTACGGAGGCCATACCGCCTTGAAGTACATCAATACCTAAAAATAATAAGCCAAAGCCTGTAAAAAGACCTCCTGCCGCTTTAAAATCGCGAGGAGCTAATAATTGTACAAATACCCCAAGTGCAATGAAAGGTAATGACATTGTTTGCATATTAATCTTGAAGCCAATTAAAGAAATAATCCACCCTGTACTTGTACTCCCAATATTTGCACCAATAATGACACCAATGGATTGCACAAATGTTAATAGTCCTGCACTGACAAAGCCGATTGTAATCAGCGTAGTGGCAGTGGAGGATTGCACAAGCATCGTCATCAATGTGCCTGATAACACCGAACTAATTGTGCCACCCGTAAAACGGTTCAACCATTTTTTTAGTGCATCCCCTGCAAGCTCTTTTAAACCGTTAGTAAGCATCGTCATACCGAGTAAGAATAAACCAATGCCCCCTAATACATTAATCAAACTATCTACACTCCTTATGAAATATTTTACAAATGTCATGAAAGATTAATAAATATTTACAAGAATCAATTTCATCATTCACTTTCATATCAATAAAGGCGAATAGTATGGAAGAAAATAAAGTAATTGTTTCTATCACATAGTACTATTCCGCTACAGGCGGACGCTTTTCGCAGGCAAGCACCGAGCCGCTTCGGGGCAATAGGATGTTGATCACGAAGGCGTTGTCACAGGACGTGACGCTTTTAGCCTTCGTTCCCATAAAAGCTCAGTCCAGGGTCTCGCTTCGCTTGATTTTCCCGCTGGAGTCGCCGCCTTACGCTCCTACAAAAATGTTCGTGTTTTCTTTATAAAAAAACTATTTATGAAATTAACTTACAAATTTAATAATACTTAATATTACCATCTTTATATTTTATAGGATAGCTATGTTTGTTTCACTTTTATGAAAAACAGTGTCCTTCATTTTATGGTAAACTAGAGAAAACATTTCTTTAGGAGATTTGATGATGATTTTAACAAAGCAACAAGCATTACAAGCACTCAATAAAACAAAATTTATCGGTTTTACGATACCAACAGGCAATATAATTATCAAAAAGGTCAATAAAACCGACTATAATATTTTTGTTTATGAAGAAAGTAACGAAAAACCAATGCACTATGTGGGCTCAATCATGAACGTGATGGCCACTATGAGCGACAAAGCTTCGAATAAAGATTTTATAATTGTAGAAAACCTACCTATGCAAAATACAGCGGTGGAGGCTGCTGAAGAAGAAACTGGTGAAACTTCTGAAGAAGAAGCTGATGAAAATACAACAGCGCTACATGAAGAAAAACGAGCAGTGCCTGATTTTGAAGGTTTATATGAAATTACTGCGAGCGGTCGTATACTTACAGTTCGTGAAAATCGTCCTTTAGCTAGATGTAATGATGAGTATGGTTTCCATATCGTCCGTTTAACAAAAGAAGGTGTAGCATCTAATCATAATGTATTTGAGTTATGGAAACAGACATATCCTGAACTTGAACAAACAAATTTCAAAGGCTCGTTAAAAGCAAAATATGGCACTGGTTGCAAACTTACGGACAAGCCAGGCATCCACTTCTAAACTCCATGCCAAGTAAAAGGCCAGACTGTCGACAAACTCAAAAAATTGAGTTTGTTGACAGTCTTTTTTCTTTTAAATAGAAGTATCTATATGAACCCGTTGATTTCCGCTACGGTGGACGCTTTTCGCGGGGGTGGCAAAGTCCAAAAATAGCAAAAAATAGTTGATCACAGAGTGCTACTCTCGTTAATAGGGGCTATTTGTCACTAATTTTTCTTTCTGATAAAATTTCAAAAGGTATTCGGAATGTGATTATTCCGAATACCTTTTGTCGTTTTTGAAGGTGCATTTCAAGCTGTTCACGCGCTTTGATTTGATTTTCCGTCTCATGTTTATCATCACCTCAATTATTTTTAGCAGGTTAGGAGCAGAATAGGATATCAGTAGGCGATACAAGTTGATCGGAGTGGAAGGCGTGACACTCCTGCAGGAACAGCACGTGCGAAAATCCATTTTTGCGGCGACCCGCCACAAAAATTAGTTGGAGCCGTGCCTGCGGAAAGGGTGCGCCTGGAACGGAAATCAACGGTTTCTTACTTTTTATTCAAAAAGAAAAAACTGTAGGCGCTGAGGATTTTTTCTTATATAAGCAAAGGGAACAACACTAAGTGCCATATATGTTCAAACTTTTGTCCTTTATACTGAATATGTTTTGCCCACTTATTTTCTTGACGAGAAATTTTTTCCCATTTAAATAAACGACGAATCCGTACTCGTTCCACTTTTTCAAATCCTAACTTCACAAGCGTTTTTCGTTTGCGCCATTCATACCAATTTACAGCGGTGCATATTGCCCTTCCTTCTTGCTGCACTTGTGCCACTATTTTCGGAAATAGCTGAATGGCATTATCTTTAATATACGTAGAATTAGGCGGAAGTTCCTGTGTAAAATCGACAGCTTCCTCACGTATTAAATTATCATGGCGCAAAAATGATATTTGTTGTGTGTTTTCACCATAAAGCTTATAACCTCTAAAAAACTGTGAAATGAGTTCTGATCGATTGTCACTTTCCAATACATCTTGTATGGAAATTTCATTTAAATCAGTAGTTGTTTGACGTACCGTACTCTTTAAATAATACAAGTCAAAACTGGTTACAACGATCATGCGATTTATTCCTTTTTTTAAGGTAACAAACCAATCTTTCAGACGGGCTTCTTTTAAAAAATATTGAAGCTCACCTAATCGATCCCGTTTCAGTTTTACCAGTTGGTGATTTTCACTTAATTTTCTTTTCAATGTATCACGCACCACCATCATCAGCCGGATAATACGCTCTCTCGTTCCTTCAGTACTCATTACAAATTTTCGCGTAAAATCCAAATGTGTATACCATTCAAACTTATACGGCTCATAACCGCTTCCAAAATCATAAAATCGATAGTTTAAACGATGTGCCTTCAACATATTTGCTCTTTCAATTAATCGCCCAGGCCCAAAAATATTAAAATCAGGCTCGTGACCCATTGCCTGACAAAAATTCCGATCTCTGCAACAAATATCAATTGTAAAGCCAATCCACTGGTCTTCAAACTCTAGGTTGTCTACTTCCACACGAAATGCTTTACTTTGTTGCATTGCTAAACGTTCAAAAAAAAGACGTGTTTGACGTTCAGTAAACCCACTTTTATCGATTTTTTTGCGCCATCTTCTTTCAAATAACTCAAACATCCCATCTAAATTCTTGGCACTAACCTCTTGAAATTTTAATTTACCAAGTGCCCTTAAGCGTTTTTCGCGACGATTAATGCTTTTAAACCTTTTGTGATGCTTCTGAAGAAAAGCATTGAGTTCCATAGATTTAAAATCTATATAAGGTGTCACAGTGCGGAAAACTGAATGAGGTAGTTGTCGTTCTTGCGCATATTTTTCCAGTATATAAGATGTTTTCTTACTTTCTAATAAGCCATGCAACACAAAAATAATTCTTTTATATTTTCGAGTAAGCTCTTTTAATAAATATTCCATAGCTTGTTCCTTCCAAACACCCTCAGCAATCACGCCCATATAAGTGGCAAATCCTTGTCCTAAAAAGCTAACTTGATGGATTCCACCAAAGCGAACAGTCCGGATGAAAGGGAAAAATGCAATACTCTCTCCTTTGTGCTCGACAATGTAAATTTCTACATTTTCTTCACTTCCAAGTGTCGTCCACCAAGTAGAAACCCATTGATACTCTATAAAAGGATTGTCATTTTTTTCACGTTCCAGTATCCCTGACCAAGTGTCCTTATACGACTCTAGCTCTTCAATCGTTGTCACGAGTCTATACACTAACACGTGTTTTGTCACTCCTTTTTTACTTTCGATGAAAATGCTTCGTTGTTTTCGAGCAAACCAAATAAATTTATACATTTTCAATTTTGCACTCAGTAGCTACTCTATTCTTAGATACAAAACATTAGAACAGTTATATTCACAAGCTTCTAAGCCTATTAAAAAGAAGAGGCCCCAACAGTCCTTCAAATAATACAATCGTTTTCTATATGATGAAAATCAGCTTTGCTTTCCCGCAAGCGTCTACGCGGATTTTACCCTTTCCATCAAAAAAAAATAGCATGCCATGAGTACTCCTAGCACACTATTTTTACTTTTTGGGTAAGCCCCTTAGTATGAGTAAGTTTTATACCTCTACAAAAGTTGCTTGCTGTTTGTTACTTGCATTCGCCATGTGAGAGGTTGCAATATAACTTAAAGTCATTCCTGGCCCCAGTGTCGCACCTGGTCCTGGATATGTTTCGCCCATAATCGACGCAGAGCAATTTCCAGAGGCATAAAGACCTTCTATTGGTGTGCCATCTGCCTTTACAACACGTGCTTGCTCATCCACAACTAAGCCACCCTTTGTACCAATATCACCAGGATATAAACGCAAAGCATAGTAAGGTGCTTTGTTCAATTCAGCCAAATTAGGATTTTTCAACGTTGGATCCCCATAATAATTATCATAGGCACTATCTCCTCTTTGGAAATCATCATCATGACCATTACGAGCAAAAACATTAAAACGCGTAACTGTTTCTACTAAATTCGCTGTCGGTACATCCATTTGCTGCGCTAGTTCTTCAATTGTTTGTGCACTTTTCACAATGTCATGGTCAAACCAGCTTTGTGGGAATGCTTGCCCGGGAAATAACCCGGTGAAAATATATCGACTCTTTGCTGTTGCATCAATCAGAATCCAAGATGGCACAGCATCATTCGTGTCTTTATGATGCGCTTGCATGTACTCTACAAACTCATGATAAGGGGCTGCCTCATTTAGATAGCGTTTCCCTACATTATCGACAACCATCATATTTGGCACGCCTCGATCTGCTACTAGGAAGAAAGGTTGTCCATTTGGATCGATTACTGATGGTGCCCCCCATACCTTATCCATTAGATCTAAGGTTGCACCGATTCGTAAACCTGGTTCAATAACATCACCTGTCTGCCCTTCTGGTGTAGAGGTCCATTTAGCATCGGTTGGACTCGGTAAGTACTTCTCACGATACGCTTGATTATGTGAAAAACCACCAGATGAAAGGACAACACCACGCTTGGCCTCAATATGCAGCTCGCGTCCATCTCGCTCTACGAGTAAACCAACAACACGATTATTTTCAACGACAAAGTCTTTAAAAGCCGTTGAAAGCCAAAGCTCACCATTCGCCTCCGCTAATGACATTCTTAGTCGTGCAATCAATGACTGTCCTAAGCCTACTGGCTGACTTCCTGTTACTTTAGATTTCACTAACCTCGCGCCTAATTTCAGTGCAGTTGTTTTACCTATCGTTGTACGTCTAATCATATTTACCTTATGGAATTCAAAGCTGTTCATTGTGAATCCCTTCGTAGACATTGTCGAACGACGCATTGTATCTCCTAATGTACCCATCTTTTTCAAATCAAATAAAAGTGGCTCAATCGACCGTCCTTGAGCGAAGCCTCCTGGTTTTTCAGGATAATAATCCGAATAACCTGTCGCATACTGGAAGCGTATATGATTGGTATTATTGTATAAAAACTTTAACATTTCAGGTCCACGTGTAATGTAAGCTTCTTTTAATGCGGCTGGCACGCGATCCCCAATGGTTGAATCCAAATATAAACGAGCTTGTTCGTGTGTATCAGGAACTCCCGCACCTTTAATCACATGGTTATTTGGAATCCATAGCGCACCACCAGATAAAGCAGATGCCCCCCCATAACGATCAGTTTTCTCAATCACTAATGACTTCATTCCTTGAAGCTTTGCTGTTAGCCCTGCCGTTAACCCTGCTGCTCCCGAACCTACAACTACCACATCATAACTCGCATCCCAATTCATACACATATTCCTCACTCTCATTAGTAGTTACTAAATCAATGAATCTGTATAACTACTAAAAGTATAGAATTAAACCAATATTCAGTCAATTTATTCTATCAATTTTTTCCCAAATGAATCAATTTCATCATTCACTTTCATATCAATAAAGGCGAATATTATGAAAGAAAATAAAGTAATCGTTCCTATCACATCATTATATTCCGTTACAGGCGGACCCTTTCCGCGGTCAAGCACAAGTTTCTTTATAGAAAAACTATTTAGGAAATTAATTCAAATAGTAACTCTAAGAAGGAGCTAAAATTAAAAGCCTTTTTAAACGGTTATGTATTTATTAAGTCTATTTTCATTTACATACATTACATAGTGTAATTTTTTTTTAGAACATGCAACAATTATCATATAAAGCGCTAGTTTGCATATATTTTGTAAAACAGCTTTAAGATTATGATGGGGTGGAGGAATATTGTAGTTGAGTGCAATGATACTTGGTGGTTTTCTATTTTTCAGTGTCAGTGTAGGCGGAGCTATTGCTTGGGTCTTTTCAAAACTATTTCAGCATACGAATGCAGGTTTATCACTATTATGTGGTGGATTTTTAGTGGGGTTACTAGCGTTAGATATCATTCCAACTTCTTTTCACATGTACAAGTCCTTTGGCATAATTCTTGGCATAGTTATCGGCTATCTAATGTTTCAAATTCTTAGTAGTTTATTTCACCCTACGAATTCACAAAATCCCTCCGTTTCCTTACTTGCATTCGCCATGATTATCCACACCATTCCCATCAGCCTCACCGTCGGAAATTTACTAGGAAATTCAGCACTTGGCATTACAATTACAGCCTCAATCATTCTCCACCATCTACCTGAGGGTTTTGCTTTTAGTACGGCTTTTCTCTCCCAAGGAGAAAGACTCTGGAGACTGTTACTTTATTTTGTAGGTTTTTCAATATTCTTTAGTCTATTTATTTGGATTGGTCAATACACAAACCTTCCCGATAAAGTGCAAGGTATACTCATGGGCGTATCCATCGGTTTGATTGCCACGACGAGTATTTCTGAATTTATCTTGCATCATATTCGGGCCGTATCGATGAGGTCATTTCTGATATATATATTACTGGGCTATTTTTTGAGTTATGCGTTCCATTTAATGCTGTGAAGGACTGTACAAATCGTTCAATTCAAGAAAGAGGCTGGGACAAAAGAGAAAAAGTGTTAGATTGACTGCTGTCGATCTAACACTTTTTTGCTGTATGCGTTGATGTCCGCTACGGCGGACACTTTCCGGGGGGCGTGGCCTGAGCCTACCATCAACTAGTACTCTCTTCTGAATTTTATTTATTTCAAAAGGAAGAACGTCTAAATTTTTCTTCATTTTAGATAGCAAAAATTTAATAACGCCTTTGCTCCTCTTTCTTAAAATTTAAAGTTATGTCCCAGACTCTTCCTTTTTTGGGTCAAAAAGTTTATTCGCATACTAATACTTGCCGCTTAAAAGTACCTTTCGTTACAACACAACGATCAATAATTTCAAACCCTGCTTCGTTTACCATATTGTCAATTGTTTCGATGGTCACAAGTATGACTCTCTTAGCAATCCGACGTGCCGATTTAATAATCGTAAACTGTGAATCCACTGAAATATGTGTAAATAAATTGTATGGCAAATCAATAATCGCCACATCATAGCTTTCCGTTATTTGTGCTATATCGCCCTTTAACACTTCTCCCTGTAAGCCAAAGTGAGCGATATTAATCCGCGACCCCTTGACGACAAGTGGATTAATGTCACGCCCCACAATATCCATGTTCATCGATAGTGCCTCTACTAAAACGGTGCCGATACCACAACAAGGATCAATTGCTCGTACACCCGCTGGATTCGGAATGGCAATATTTGCAACTGCTCTTGCTACACGTGTGCTAAGAGCTGTCGAATACATTTCAGGCTTTTGCTGATGCTTGAACCAAATTGCCTCCCCCTCAACATAAGAGCCAAAATACCAACGATTATTATGCCAAACAAGTCCGAATACAACTTCAGGATTCGTCAGATCTGGCTCTGCCTGTATACATAAGCCAATCTCTCGCTCTACCTGATGACGTTCATCCTGCTGAATTTTCTTCATATCCCCAAGGTCAAATTTATTTAAGCAAAGTACTTTAAATGTTACTTCACCTAATACTAGATTTTGTGCAAAATGGGCAATTTCTGCAATATTCTCTGCTTCGAATAACACATCTAAACGACTCCGCATAAATGGACTTCTACTGGGCTCAACTTTTTGGGATGCTAGTAGTATATTTGAAGTTACATCAAAGCCAAACAATGCACGCATTTCTAATCGACAAAGCTCCTGCTCATTCGTTTGCCACGCATACATATAAAGATAAGAAATAATCGTTTGCTTTATCATACAGTCTCCTCAAGTTCTTCAAGTAGCCCAAAAACAAAGCGATACAAATGTACCAATACTTCGGCAAATGATTGCTGCTCACTAAATTCGTCAAGTGCATTTAACGCAAGATTCACTTCCCAAAGTCCATCCTGCCCTGAAAATGCCACACTATACGTCATCTTTTCATGTTGTAAATGTGATGTTAAATACGCATGTAAAAACTCACCTTGCTTCTTTTGCAGTCGAAGGCCAAATAAGGCACTGTACACACCGAACGCCTCATCAAACTCTAGCGCCAAGGAGTCCACTCGAATGACGTCAAAACGATCAGATTCCACATACATAAATTCGTGCGAATGCTCCTTTAAATATTGTACGGGTATTGCCAAGAACAACTCTGTTTCTTCCTCTAATAACTCTTCACTCAACTTATCGCATCGTTCGATCACATTAAAATGTAAAGAAGTCATATCTTGCACTGTCCCATCAAACAACAACGTATGTTTTTCTGCATATGCCTTTTCCACATCGAATAGCGCAAGGTTAACCTGCTCATTCATTAATAATTCCATTTGTTTTTTTAGCAATTCGCCAGCTCCAATCAATTACACCTAAAGCTTTATCTTCATTCAGTCAGTATTTGTACGCCTACTTAAAAAAAGAGAAATCACATGCCTCTCACCATCTATAGAGATGTAAGTTTTCTGTACCTGCCGCAACGCTTTCGGTACATTAAAACCATTTGCTGAATGAAGATAAATTTATCTTAACAACCAGTATAACTTAGTTTGCGTGACAATATGAAATATATCCGGTGATACTGGTAGCTAAGATTCTTTTTAACCTAATACTTTCACGTTAGATAATAGAAATCTTCCTATTTATCAAATGTTGCAGACAGCTTATCTCTATCAAGCAATCCGTAACAAAACAAAAAGGGTGATTTGATAGGCATAACTCCCCTATCAAATCACCCTTTTAAGCATTGATGTAACGTCTTTCAACCATTAGATTTACTTAAGTCATGAGCATCGAAACGGTATTTAATAACTCAATGTTATTCTTCACTTATCGTTATCAACGTTAGAGACAAAATTTTAGAAAATTGCCCACGTGTCAGATTGCCTTTAGGATTGAATTTGCCATTCGCACCATCTATAATTCCCAATTGCTGTAATAACCCAATAGATTCTACAGTTTCCTTACGCATTTGATCCTTATCAGTAAATGTATTATTTTTACTAGCTTTTGCTACATCAAACTCCATTCCTTCCAAGTAGCTTGCCGTTACATAGGCCATTTCCTCACGTGTAGCTGGTTTATTTGGCTCAAAATTATTGCCGTCAAAAATATCGATTAAGCCGTACTCTTGTAAAATCGCTACTTCTTTTGCACCCCAAAAACCCTGCATATCCTTATATGTAGCAGGTCCTTCATAATCTTCATTTACATCTAGACCAGATGCACGGAAAATCATAGCGGCTAATTGACCACGCGTTACTTGTCCATTTGGATTGAATGTTGTATCAGTAGTGCCGCTTACAATCTCAGCTTGATAAAGTAATTGGATATAACTTTCAGCCCAATGTCCAATTGTATCTGTGAAATATCCACCTGGCTTTAATTCAAAATTCGCTCGATTAAATATCATAATTAGATCATTTAAATCTTGACCGCTTACAGCTTCCCATTTTCCTGCTATGTATATTTCAGCTTTAAAGGCTTTCCCCGATTGCGTAAGCTTCATTTGAATAGAATCTCCGAAAATTTTCTTATACTCTTCAAAGTTCTCTTTAAATTCCTTTTCACCCTCTGGATATAGGTTTGTCCCATCCTTGTAGGATTCCATAAGCGAAGCTAATGATAATTTAACCGTAATACTATTACTAGTTGATACTAATGTCATTTGATCATCCGTAAAATCTAGTTTAGAAAGTAATAACATTTTATAGATGTCTTGATAGGACATCGATTGTACCTGACTAGTGTTTGTTGATGCCACTAACAATTGTTCATTTACAATTTTTGTAACACCTACATTCTCTTGTGCTTGTGCTTGCAGTCCAAATCCTCCTGTTAAACATGCAATACTAAGTGCTCCCGCTAAAATCGTTTTTTTCATTATTCTTGCCCCTCTCTTTTCATAAATTTAGTGTACTAAAACAATAGTTAGTAAATCTACAAAAATATGTAAGTACTGCAAAAATATCAAAAAGCCCTATTCTTTACGACAAAAAAGACTTCCAAATTATTCATCAGAATTGCAAATTCTAATTGTAAAGCACTATTACCAAATAGGTAATTTAACACAAAAGAAAAACCCGATATATTATCGTACTGTCCTATGTTTTCGACTAATAGGTGCACCCTGTTGAAAGGAACCAAGCTAAAGAGCATAGAAGCCTTTATATAATGCGGGGCTGTTAGGTGGCATCATTGTCGAAGATCCAACACTACAAAACATCCCCATGTATAGAGATTATCTATGTTTACTGCAAGAATGGGCAATTGGTGAGCTACCTTGGGGTGATTTGACAAAAGGTACGTATCCCTTAAATTTTGTCAAACCAGAATTTAATTTTTTTTACGATCAATGGTAAATGCTATCCATTGTCAAAGCCTTTGCCGGTTGCATATGGGGATACTGTAAAAGTTCGTTTCGGCAACATCCAAATGAATCATCATCCCATGCATCTACATGGGCATCAGTTTAGTGTTGTAGGAGCAGATGGTTTCCCCATTGCTAAACACACGCAAATTTGTAAAAATACGATTCTCGTTGCTTCCGGTAAAACATGGGATATCAGCTTTCAAGCTAACAATCCTGGCATATGGCCATTCCATTGCCATATGCCACACCATGTCACGAATAATGGAGCACCTGGTGTTGGCGGGATGTCTACAACCATACATTATTATTAGAGGAGTTTTGATAAGAAAATATTTTTCAGGAAACTAAAGCTGTCTCATAAACGCTTCTATAAATAGAAATTTAGTAGTAAACCATAAGAATCTGCGCACTTTTACCGATAAGACGTAGGAGTATCGCAGATTCTTTTCTTATAACAAACCTCGTCTTTGTTGGATAGTAATATATAAACCTAATAATCGGTCAGTGGTCATCATACCATTTTGTAAGTCTTTTAAATGCGATTCTTGTATGATTCCATCATTGACAGCTTGTGTAATATATTTTTCGGTTGCAGTACGCATAGCGGGTGATGCAGGATTCCACGTTTGAGTCACCTTTATTTCCTCCTTTTTATCTTCTACAATTAGTTGTACCTTCATTTTGCTATTGCTCGGTACGATTACTACACCTTCTAATTTGTAGCCAATGGGCATTTTCCAAGATGTTTTCACCTCAAAATGCGGACGATCGATAGAACCCACCCAATCTCCGCCCCATGTAATACCAAGTCTTCTGGCAATTACGCCGACTTTATTTAACGTCGTTACATCATACAAAGATTGAGGAGGACTAACAGCAATATCCCAAGCTAAACGTGATTTATGATTGCTACTTAATGTCCAAGTGACTATCTGGCCTGGTCTAGTACGCCCTTGCGCATATAAATACTGTTGCCTCGCTTGTGAGCGATATGTTTCTGTAATAAAGATGTTGATGATGCCAGCCTTGTAACACTCCTGGAATAATAAACGACTCGCTGATTGTGCAGGAGGTAATAACTCAGCTAAGTCTCTACATGTTGCTGTTACGCTTGTACTCATTTAGTGTCCCCCTCATCAGTTTTATCCTTCACAATGGCTAAGATATTTTTAATAAAATTTGGTGTGGGTAATCCCATTTTTGTACCGTTTTCAGTGATTGAAATAAATTCAAGCACACAAAATGCAATCGCTGCACCATCGCCTGCATACTCAATACCAGGCACAACAACAGCCAATAAATACACAGAACTAACTAGCATTAAGTAATAAACTTTACGTATGATGCCATTAAACCCAATACGACTATTTAAATTATGATTAACAATACCTGTCAGAATACCGGTCACATAATCAATTGCCATAAACCCTATTAATACGGTTACCGCCATTCCCAATCCATCTACAGAAAAAGAGACAATTGTGCCAATAACGCCACCCATTGTTGCAATCCATCTGTCCATTACAACACTTCCTTTTTTAGTACATAATAAAAAGCCCTCCATAACTAAGTATGGAAGGCCCTTGTTCAAAAATTAGATAAAAAATAACGCTCGTCTTATGACTGCGTTTCTGGTTGTTCTTCTATTGCTGTTGATGGTAATACACTGATGATAATATGTTTATTAATAATGGCCCCACCAATATTTACAAAGTTAATTTTCTGATCGTTTAATGTGACGGTAAATGCTGTTGCATCAAATTCCGCATTCATTAAATTTATTGCTTTTCCATTGTTTAATTGTACTTGATAATTCATATTAAAATCCTCCTTTTTATGTTAATTTTACATATCCAATTTCTAATCCATTTATTCTTACATACAATCTACCTGTAGCAGAACTATATGCAAGCCTTAAGCCTGTAGTATCAGTTTTAACGACATTGCCGTAATCTCCATCTACAAATAAGTCTCCTGCAATATTAATTCCGTATAAAGCACTTAAATGTAATTGGTCACCAGAATGTCTTATTGCAGAGCCTCCTAACCCCCCCCCAAACACTATCGCCTTAGGTTCAGAATCACTCCAATGAGAACCTATTTTTAACTCTTTTCCGATAGTAACATCATCTCTGATATTAATGTTAGCTGAATAAATATTTACGCTGTTTAATGTACCAGTGTGAATAGAACCTAGATTACCAGTAATGTCAGACAATACATTAACTGCACCAATTAGATTAATCTTAGATGCTTGAATAGAAATGGTCGTCGAGGTTTGGTTGATTAAAGATGCAATTTTATTACCAGTATAGTCAATCGTACTAACTTTTTGACTGATTTGATTCGCTTGTTGCGTAATGCTACTTTCAGCGTTACTTACACGTGTACCTATACCACTTATTTGCGTTTGCTGGCTAGTCACTGTTGACTGTATTTGTGATGCAGTTTGAGAGACAACAGAAACGTCATTACGGACGGTTCGAATATCATTATTAATCGTTACAACTTGGGCCGATACTTCGCTACGTATTTCAGCTGCAGTTTGAGTAATACGACTACTTAAGTTGTTATTTAAGTCTGTTACGCTTTGTGTAATGCTATCAGCACGTATATTGATAGCTGCAATCGATACGCCTATTTCTTCAACCTCTAAGTCAATCCGGTCGTCTGTCTGCTCAAACTTTGAACGATAACGTTTGTCATTGGCATTAATAGTTGCTCGTTGATTTAGTAGTGCATCCACAATTGTTTTAGCCTGTGTATTTCCTACATCAACTTCAGATTCACTATAATCACGCTTTGTTTTTTTGCTTATAATACGTGTTTGGTATTCGAGCTGTAGGTCTTCATGAATGAGCCAAACCATATCTCCCACATTACCATCTACTGTAGTCACCTTTACTTTGATACTTGTCTCAGGTGCTGCAGGTAGTTCACTAGCTAAACGTGTTGTCATATCTTCAACAGTTTCTATGTTCTCGTCATGGATTGGATCGGCAATACGTATTCCGATTCTTGGTGAACTTGCTAATGGCGACGTATAAGTAATATCAATGCCATTAGCCCCATAGCCTCTAATTTGAGTTTTTAAACCAGCTGAAGGAATACTATAAGATAACGTCTCGATGTTATGTCGATAACGAAACTGCAAGTCATTGTCTACGCCAGTTTTTTTTGCGAATCGTATAACCTTGTTAGGCAAAATTTGACGCTCGCATTCAAATACGGAGCAAAGATGCTCAATCAACACAATAGGATTAGCTTCCCCAAAATTCGGTAGTAGCTGATAACCCTCAACATCCACATTTGTAAAAGTCCAACCAGTGCCATCAAGGACAAACGACATGAAATCATCCAAAGTCCTTGTCCCACCATGAATACCATATTTGAAATCATCTGCTAGTGAAAAATAACTGTGAACAGCAGTTGCCTTTTTTGTGAATGTGTCACCGCCAAAATCTTTAACAACATATTCGTGCCCATCCTCGTCTTCAATAATCGTTTCAAAGTCTAGCAATTCATGTCCTGGATTCTTTTCATGTAAAAAAGAGCTAAATGAGATGCGTAATGCCCCATTCAACTCCTCAAATTTTCCGTAATTTGTTTCCAAAAGAGGTTCAGTTCGTGAACCATTTGTGACAATGAGCAAGTTACATCACCTTCTTTTTAATAAAAATACGCTACTCGAAGCGAGCAACGTTTACTGAACAATATGGAACGGTTATACTCCTTCAGTGCTCGTTAAAATAAAATCCTCCACAGCAGCACGATAATCGACATTTGTAATATCATCAATAACATAAATTTTCTCTGTTTTTGGATTTAAACCTCCATTAATGATTCGTTCTGAAGCAATACGTACTACTATTTTATTAACTTTTTCCATTATAAAATCCCTCCATTTTCTACATCTGCTTTTAATAATAATTCGTCTTCTAATTCTTTAATCTTCTGTTCTTCAGGAGTTAAAGGTTTGAAAATTTCCTCATATATTAATTCCTTAGTTTCAGGATTTACTCCCATAATCTTTTTATCATCAAGAAATCCGAATGGAAGGTCGATAGCAAAAATTTCTGTTGTATCAGGACGGTCTAAAACCTCTCCTGATATGTCATGAAGTATGGCTATAAGTTCTCCCGAAGTGTTAGCTATAATGCGAGCACCTATAAACTTCTCCATCTTAAGCCCTCCTTATCCCGTTACATAATACCCGTACTCTTCATAAGTACCCGTATTATGAATTTGCATTGTAAACCCATCATCATATACAGTGGTAGCACTGTCTAATCCAGTAGAACCACCTGTGGTAATAAACACTTTAGTGTCTTCCCACGTATTACTAGTAAGTGCTTTTGGAACGTATGATGCAAAGCCATTAGATGTGTAGCTAACACCTACCATCTTAAGTGATATGGTCTTAGGTCTGAAAGCTAGACCTCTAACAGTTACAGTTGTGGAACCGTTTGGACTAACGCGTCCTGTAGCACTTTTAGATGACTGTATCTTTCGAATATTTGCCGCCATCTGAGCGCCTGTAGCTGTTGGACTTGTTGTAACCCCTTGCTCAGTGATCGCCGCAGCTACATTTGTTTTTACATCACTGGCAGATTGCTTTAAATCTTGTATAGAGAACCACTTACTGTCATACCCCATAAACACTACATTCGTTTGGTCGTGTACAATCTGAAACGGTGTGTTATTCTTCTTGAACTCTAAACCGTAGTCTACAGTAGAGCTTGCGTTCAACTGTATAGAAGCACTGGAAGAAGTAGCAGAACCGGGCACAATCATTTCAAACGTCGGAACACCTTTAGTAATAGACAAGTTACCGCCCATTGTTAATCCGCCTGCCATAATGTTATTACCTGTTTTCGTTACAAACGAAGTCGTTTGTGGTGTCCAAGGATAACCACCTGTAGTCGGTGAACCTGTATCAGATATATCTATGAAAGAATCATTTAATAAGGAGTAGATATTGTTTAAGTAGACGTTACTGCTATATGTGCCGTCTATCTCTACGCTTATCTGCATTGGGTTGTTAGCATCTGGTGCTCTAAATAACAGAATGGCAATATCACCTGTAGATGTGTTTGCATAAGGACGTAGTATATTAATACCTTTTAACATTTCAGTGCTAGCTGTAGTTATAGTAAATTCATTTAGCTTATCTACACTAGCAGGAGGACCGAAAACACCTAGATTATAAACAACTTCTGTAGCTCCCCATGCTCCTGAACCTCCCCACATTACTGAGTAAGTCACTTTAATAACACCTGAGAATGAACCCTTAAATGGCATTACTATTCCTAACTGTTCTACATTACCTGTGTTTTTCCAATCAGATTGATTCACAGTGAATACTTTAGTTGCTTTTTTCATACCTAGATTGCTGATGCTAACATCGTTATAAACACCTTTTTGCCACGAGTTATCAACTTTAGGTTTAATTTCTGCCAAATGTGCAGTAACTTCTGATTTATTGTCAGTAACCTCTTGCTGTAAAGTTGTTACGGTCTGCGCTAATTCAGTGACGTCTGCATCATTGCCAGGAGGACCTTGTGGACCTTCTTCTCCTTTGTCTCCCTTAGGTCCTTGAATAGTGCCGACATTCTCCCACTCAATACCGTTCCATACATATAAATTACCTTTAATTAAATAGCCATCTCCTAGTTCACCAGATGCTGGAAATTCACTTTCGTCAGCGAGTGAACCTAAGATTTTCGTAGCTGCACCTTGCTCTCCTTTTTCACCCTTATCCCCTTTCGCCCCTTTCAAAGCGAGCAACTGCCAGTGTGCATTAGCGACTAATGGTGGAATAGGTGGGGCATTTCCTTTTGTGTTTTTTAACGCAATAAAGCTACTACCGTTTAACGTTACAATGTTATTGGTAGAATATTGAACCTCATTGTTGTATTCGGATTTTGGGCTTAACTGATTAACAAAGTTCTGCATTGTCGTAACCGCATTAAGTGCATCCTGTGTGGCATTTTGAGCATTTTGAATAGCTTGATTTGTGTTGTTAGCAGCGTCATTTGCACTTGCCGTAGCAGTATTAGCACTTGTAATAGCGCCATCCAACAGCGTTAGAGTATTTGACACGGTCTGTAGAGCCGTTTGTAAAGCTGTGTTATTTGCATTAATCGTCTCTTGTGTAGCTGCATCATTAGCTGCAATAGCCTGTTGTACGGCAATATTCGCATCATTTACAGCCTGATTTAGCCTCTCTAACAGTTCATCTACTTCACCACCTGCTAGAATATTGATTTGTATCTGCAGGTTCGTTAAACCTGTAATGATACGATTCCAGTTTTCGTTTATTTTATTTCGTTCTGCTCGACTAACTGGCGAGCCTGTTGTGTGTAAACTTATAACCATATTTTCACCTTCTTTACATAAATAAAAATCTAAAATTAAAAACGATACTGTATACAATACCGCCTGTAACCTGAAAGCTATTCTCTCCAACTGCCAAGCTGAGTAGCTTTTTATTTGTTTGTTTTAAAGCAGAGGCACCGTTTTTAAATGATTGAATCCCTTTTAAAATCAGTGTATCTGTACTACCATCTATTGATCCGTTAAATTGATAAGTTTCACTGGTTGTACGATTTGTTATTGTGACACTATTGCTGAATGAACCTATTAATATTATTTCAAGTTCATGTTGCCGGGGATCAATAGCGACATTACCGTAATTTTTTATTGTAAAGTTATTGCTGCTATATGCGTAAACTAGGTCATCGTCCCAATCAATACCCATGCCCCATTGCCACTTATCAATATCCCATTCTTTTAGATCACTTGTTGTAGCCACTGATTCAGCATAGAGATTTTCGCATATAAATTTAATTTCTAATTCTCCAACTTTACGTAACAACTCATTTGGAGAATAACTTTCAGCTAATCGTACTTTCCAACGCTTACCTGGTTCAGCGTCAAAGATAATGTAAAAGTGCTCTTTCCGGGCAAACAATGCATTAATGTCAGCAATAAACAATTTAAAATCATGATAATCAAATGCTTTATACATAAACTTCGCTGTAATCGTACGTCCGCTAAAACGGGTGTTGGTAAAAATTGCTCCGTCACTACCATCCACTACAGATGATTGATGCTCTATTGATACGGAAGGGATATAATATTTCAATAATTTCAAACTGTAGTCGCTCATCAATAATTCACGACCATCCTTTAAAATCATTTTCATATACCGTTTAACCCCCTTGTCAATGCATTGATACTTGCATTGTTATATTGTCTGCCACTGACTACATCCACAACTGATTCACCTAAAACTTGTCCATCTAAAACTGATTGTACAATAATAGTTGAGGGTCCTAAGTTTTGTGCTACAGCTTTGTTCTTGGATTTTTGTGTTGGCAATAAAGAGGG
This sequence comes from Lysinibacillus sp. NPDC048646, assembly GCF_050272295.1. Classification (NCBI taxonomy): domain Bacteria; kingdom Bacillati; phylum Bacillota; class Bacilli; order Caryophanales; family Bacillaceae; genus Lysinibacillus; species Lysinibacillus sp. NPDC048646. The sequence continues at coordinate 30,389 of NZ_JBNNLZ010000022.1, read as the reverse complement.
TGATTCGGGCACAACACTATTCGCCAAGCGTTCACTGACATTTGTAGCTTTATTCATGATCGAATCGAATCCATTAACTATTCCTTCGCCAACGTTCTGCATTAAAGAAGAAGTTGGGTTTGTATCGAAAACTTTTTTAATTGTCTCTGATACATTTTTCACAAGATTATTTGCTGTTTGCTGTAATGCTGACTGCATCCCCTTCATTCCATCTATTAAACCTTGAATAGCATTCTTTCCTATATCGTTCATTGAACCTAATATTTCGCCTGTACCAAAAACGACTTCTTTTATTTTCCCTTGCCATTCAGTATTTAAGATGGTCAATTCGGCGTTTGCCGTATCACGTAAAGCTTTGATTTTTGCTTCTGTTTCAGCTTGTAATGGCTCCAACTCCTTAATTGCTGCTTCACTAGCTATTAAAAGTTTTCTTCCATATAACTCTTGATAATCCAGCAGTTCTGCATCCGTCATTCGATTAAGGGCTTCTAATTGTGCGAGAACACTAGGACCCATTGCTTCAAGTTCATCGATAATAACACTTGATAATCCACGCAATTCAAGTTGCGATAATTCAATTCGCCATTGAGAGAGTGCACTCACTTGCTCACTTAAATTTTGAGTTAAGCTAGATGAATCTACTGGTTCGGCTATCTTCACTTCATCAAATAGTCCAAAGTATCCTTTAATGCCTTTCGTGCGACTATCCAATGCATTGTTATACACCTCGTTGAGCTTCTGTTCCTCATCTAATAGCTTTTTATTAATATCCTGTGTTTGCTTTAAATAATCATTATTGATTGTCTTAATTTTTTCACTAATTGCTTTTTTAGTATCATAGAACTTCTCTTCATAATAAGTACGTTCCTCTGTACCCGCTTCATACTGTGCAAGATAATTCTCGTAAATCTTCAATTCATCTGCAAGCGATAGTGTGTTGTATTTCTTACGTTTATCAACATATTCCTTTTCATTATCGAATTGATCTTTAACCATTTCAGAATACGCTTTGTTATACGCCTTTAAAGCATTAGTCTTTTCTTTAGTACCTTCTTTAAATGTTGTTGCACTATAACGCCAAAACTCGGCCTCTTGTTTTGTTGTCATTTCTCCAGCAGCCTTTTGAGCCTCTACGTATTCCTTCAAAGCTTTGAATTTTGCATCAGCTGAGTTAGATTCGATTTTTGCAATTTTGTCAGCGTATTGTTTTGTAATGGTTTCACTATCTTTCAAGGATTGTTCTTCTATCTGCTTAATTTGAGCTATCTGATTTACGGTAAGGGCGATTTGTTGTTTTGTTGCATTGTTTTTAATCGCTGCAATTTTTTCCGAAGCTTTTTGGGAAATCTCAATTCGTTTATTCTCGGCCTCTTTTTGCAATGCTTCAATTTCCGCTGCATTAGCTTTTGTAACACTACTAACAACCTCTTGGACTTTTTGCATTGCCTCTTTAGTAATTGATAAATGCTGTGTAATATTTGGTATTGCAGCCTCCGCTAATTCCTCAGCCGCTTTTCTAACATCCTCACTACCATGCTCTATTCCAATTACTAAACCTTCGCCAACGCCTTTACCAATTGCTATCATGACACGTGATGGTGAGTTTATTTTTAGCGTACTCTTTATTGCATCACCGATTGACGTTGCAATAGACGTTGCTTTTTTCCATACAGATTTCGCCATATCTCCAATTCCATTAATTAGGCCTTGAATTATATCTTTACCAATAGTACGTAAATCGATTTCACTGAAGATATTAACTACTTTATCCCAAATATCAGAAATTGCCTTTTTAACTTCTCTCATCTTTGTCTCTATAGCTATTTTGAAATCAATAAATTTTTGAATAGTGTTTGTTACTAATTTTATAGTCGTATCTACTACAAAAGTACTGATAGAATCCCATATATTCTTTATGAAATTTTTTATTGCATTGAAGGTGTTAGATGTAATCTGACTTAATCTCGACCAACTCGTTGCAACCACTTCAATTATATTTACTATTGTTCCAACAATCGCATTTTTTACATTTATCCATGCTTCATTAACAAAAGCCTTTACTGAAGTAAATACGATTTCAGTAATTTCTTTTAATTTATTCCAACCTACTTCAACACCACTATAAATAGCATCTAGCGCACCAGCAAAAATTTGTTTAATTGCCTCCCATGCCTCACCAAAGTAGAACATAAGTCGATTGAATATTTCTATTGCATTATTACTTAATTCATCAAAATTGAATGTTATTAAATCAATAATCATTAATAATGCTCCAAGGAAAATAGTCTTAATAATTTCCCAGGCCGCAGAGAAATAATTGCTTAGGCCTTCAAAAATCTGAGAAATACCATCACTCATTGCACTAAATACATTCATTACGTGTTCAATAAAAGGACTAATTATATCGATAATTACAGAGACAATTGTCTCCCATGTATTAGTAGCAATTTCAATAATAGACGTCCAAATATTAGTAAGCATTTCTACAAAACCAGTCCATATCGCTACTGCTCCATCTACAGTTGAGATCCACAGATCTGATAGTGTTTGAGTAATCTCAGTCCATGCCGCTGACGCCAATTCTGTAATGCTTGTCCATAATTCAGAGAAAAAGTTCGCAATGCCTTCCCAAATCTCAATCGCTTTTGCACTTATCTCATCCCAATTTTTATATAGTGCTACTCCACCAGCTATAAGTGTAGCAATACCCGCAATAGTCCATCCCACTGGTCCAGTTAATACAGAAAAAGCAGACCCTAAAAAGGCAAGCTTCGATGTAAGCAAAGCTACTATCCCTCCAGCTTCTGCAATTGCTAAACTAATAGCACTAAAGGCACCAAAAATACTTCCGATTGAAGATGCTAAAGTACCTACTACTACAAGTACAGGTCCAATGGCAGCAGCAATACCGGCAATTACAACAATCAATTTTTGTGTACCTTCGCTTAAATTTGAAAACTTTTCAATCCAAGGTTGAAGCTTTTCTATCAAGCTTATAACCATCGGTATTAAAATGTTTCCAATACTAATACCAATATCAACAAGTTGGTTTTTCATGATGGTCATTTGTGATTCTGTTGATTTGTAATTTTGAGCAGCCTCGTTGGATAATGCTGTATTATCTTTCCACGCTTGCGAAGAGGTATCGACTGCTGACGATAACAGATCTGATGCATTTGCCATACTCAGTAGCACATCTGTTTCGTCGCCTTTAACACCCAATTCTGCTAGAACACTTGTTAAGTCGGCGCCTCCTTCTGAAGATTCAGCTAACCCTTTCACTAATGCATCTAATGCTGAAACAGCGTCCGTCTCGAATGCCTTTTTAAAATCAGCACTCGACATATTTGCTGCTTTTGCAAAACCAGATAAGCTCTCTCCACCATCACCGACAGCTTTTTGAATTTTTTGTAGAACTGTTGTCATGGCAGCTCCACCAGTATCAGCCTGAATACCTAAGCTAGACATTGTCCCAGCAAGACCCATGATTTGAGCCTCTGTCATGCCTAGTTGCGCACCTTGTTTAGCAAATCCCATGCCCATTGCAATAATGTCAGATTCGGTTACCCCCATCTTGTTACTAAGCTCGACGACAGATGAGCCTAATCGGTCAAAATCCCCCTGGCTCATTCCAACGATACCAGCAAAACGTGCGAATTCTGTTGCCGCTTGCTCCCGCGTCATGCTTGTGGATGCACCTAAATCAATAACCGTACGTGAGAAAGATAGTAAATGATCTTCAGCTATCCCCAATTGACCAGCTGATTCAACAACTCCTGCTATTTCAGTAGCACTTACCGGTAACTCCTTAGCCATACTACGTATGCCGTCTTCAAGCTTTTTAAAATTTTCTTCACTCGTATTGACGGATTGCCGCACACCCGCAAATGCAGTTTCAAAATCTACTGCGGCATTAAAAGCTAATACGCCAATAGCTTTGATAGGCGTTGAAATCGTAGAAATGCTTTCGCCAACTGATTTCACCTTCCCACCTATCTCCTGAAACTGACTCCATTTAGAGGATTGAACATCTAATTGAGTGCTCACTTCTGTTAATTGCGTATTTAATCCATTGTATTCAGCGAGCGCTTCATTGACAGCAATAGCCTGTTGTTCAATAGCTTCTGTGGAGGCTGATCCCGATGCTACTAATTCATCATATCTATTGCGTTGTTCTGTTAACTTAATGCTAGAGGCATCAACAGAACGAGATAAAATATTCTGTTTTTGTGATAAACCTTCGATAGAGTTTTCATATTCACCACCGCGTGCTTGTAAAGCCTGTAATTCCGCTCCCATTGCAGTCAATCGTCTAATCGACTGATCTATAGAACCATTAAAATTAGCTGTATTGAGACTCAGTTCAACAGCACTAATATTCGTCATTTATTCTTCACCGCCTTTTTGCCAAAAATCAAAATTACAACCAAGGAATTTCGTCGGCTGTAACTTCTTCCACATCTTCATAGTCATCGTAGTCTTCTGAAAGCTCAAACCAAAAATGAATATCCATTTCATCTATTTCATGTAATTTGTAGCCTTCTTTTATTAATTCACGATAAAACTTTTTAATATTTTGATATGGAGTTAATCCGCTTACTTTCCCTCTTCACCACTAACAGCAGGTTTTGTTTCAAGCCCCCCAATGTTCAACACGCTATTAAATACACGCATAATTTCATCTTGCAGCTTGCCTGCCTCTAGACCATCCCATATGTCGTCCACAGTGAATTGATTATCGAAGACATTTACTACGAAACCAATCATTTCATCGAATGTTTCGACTGAAATGTCATTACCTTCTTTACGCATTTTTTCGTTCATCTTTAAGGCATTTCGGAATACTCGAGCCTTTACAAAGTCATTGCTAAACATTTTCTTTTGGCCATCGATTTTTAATGTAATCTGCATAATTTATCCATCCTTTTTATCAAAATAAAAAAAGAAACCCTCGAAAGGGCTTCTCTCTTTTAAGGTGTTGGTACTGTTTCACTTGGTTTTGCTACTGCAGCAAAGAACGTTTCTGCTGTCGCTGTCACACCTGCATCACGCGTATCGACAGTATGTTTGATGATACCTTCAATTAATGGTAACGCCTCACCGCCAAATGGATACACTTTATAGCTTATTTCTCCTTTTTTACGTGTAGTATTCAATTCTTCACCTGGTTTTAGTTTTGCTTTTAATAGCCAGACAAGTCTAGATCCTGATTCAAAACCAATTGCCATAGCATTTGGTGTATCATTTGCATTTGTGATGATACCGCCTTCTGCAGATTTTTTATGCCCATACCAGTCAACTAGTACTTCTGTTGGTAAATCTGCTGTTTCACCTGCAATAGTAATAGAATCCAATTGTGCCTCTTGGTCTACGACACGATCTCCCGCATCCAAATGTGCTTCTGAGAAGTTAGGTGTAAGTGTTAGAGAAATAGGCATTGTTAATGTTTTCACTTCGCCCCAAGTTTCTGTTTGCTCGTTTGTCATTAGTGCATAGTGGATACGCTTTAAGCTAATTTTTTGTGGTTTTTCATTTACTGTTGTTGTCATTTACATGACCTCCCAATTTGTTATTATTAATCATCAAAAAAGACGAATTGCAACACTCTATTAAAGTGAGATTCGCCTTCTTCGTATGGTACATCATATTCTAAAATTCTTTCATAGCCATCCTTCTTCATCAATTGTTTGATGCTTTCTACAAGGTGATGGTAACTCGAGACAGACCATACATTTAGTTGTATAAGTCGCTCTGTTTCTATTTCCTCTTCACCCGCTTCGAAGATTGGCTTTGCACTTACCTCTAAAAAGGTAATAAACTGATTTGTTTTTTCCAAGCCAGTAGGAACTCCGTTAAACACGACAGGTAAACCTAATGGCTTTAATATAGTAGGAATGTGCACAAATAAATCTCTCATGACTTTATCTCCTCAATCTACTTCTGCCGATACTTTAATTATCTTTAAGCTCAATACACAAGTGAACCATCGTCCTATTTATCCCTGACAACTGTTTGACATTGTGATTGCTGCACCATCCCCCTTTAGTGAATGGAAAATTGCACTCCTATAATAGAGTAATACATCCAACAACGAAGGCTCTTCAGCATTCATGTATTTAGAAATTTCCGGATAATTTAAAACGTCAACTGATTTTTTGTCAGTTGACGTTTTCATCTTTATGCGCATATTCATTTTTAGTCACCTCCCTTCAATACTGATATTATTTAAAAAAGCGTAGGATTTGTTACTAGACTTTTATTAATTTTCTAACCTCAGACATACTGTGTATAATCTCCTCTTTTAAATTGGACTCCTCTTGCTTTAAGCGTTCCAGTTCATCACTACTTGCCCACTTCATCTGCCGAAACAGTTCTCGAATTCTTGATTGTAGATTACGTGTATAGTCATCGGTATAAAAGCAAATATACTCTCGACCACAGTTCGGGCAAGTAAAATAAGTCTTTTCAATAGTATGTTGCAGTTTGTCTTTTTTAAAATGTTGGACATAGAATTTGTGACCGCATGATTTATTGCACTTAGCATAAATTGGCTCCATCAATCTCTCCACTTCCTTCTATTTATCATGTTATTTGGCTTAGCGCCGTCCCTTAAATCAGAACAATACAAAAGACCACTCTATTGAGTGGTCTCAACCAAAAGGGTAATTTGTTTGATGTGACATTGTTCTTTTGCCGAACTATTACTTTACCATCATATAACGGAACTTCAACACTTGCTATTCACACTACTGAGTGTCAGTTAAGTGAAAGTTCATTTTTGTGATAGTATTTCCATCGATTACTTATCTAACTAGAAATAGAAAAGGCCTCTCTTATTTGAGTGGCCTTCAACTCTTATGATGAATTTTTTTGTGACATTGTTCGTTTGCCGAACTATTACTTTACCATCATATAATGGATGTTCAATACTTGCTATGCACACTACTGAGTGTCAGAATTATGAAAACTTTATTTCATGGGCAAATCGCACCATCTTAGCAACTTCTGCATGCTTTTTATATATGTAGCTGGCGCTGTAATTTAATTCTTCTGCTATTTCTTCTAATGTCATACCATCCACATACTTTAGCTTTAATATCTTATGATTTAACCCTTTAAACCTACTAATCAGCTGCAAAAAATTTTTCTGTTCAGTACGCTTAATTTGTAATTCTTTTTTGATTCGTTCAATACGTTCTTCTAGTTTCGCTCCGTCAGATTCGGCAGTAAGCTTTACTCCTGCTAAATCCCCACTTACCCAGCGTTTCAATTCTTTTTGGGACTGCTCAAAATTAAATTCAAGATAGCCAATTTCATCTTCAATTTGTTGATAATCTCGTAACCATTCATACATACACAGCACCTACTTTGCATTTTTTTCGACTTTTTAAAAGAAAAGGAAACTAGTATACTTTGGAGTAGCGAACTGTTGCTACCCTATGTTATATTTTTAGAGACTTATTACTTCAATGCTCGTTATAGGTTGCAGCCTTTGACGAGCGTTTTTATTTTACTTAACTTACTGTTATTATTTACGTACATTTTTTTCCCTTTACGTAACTTCAACTGTTTTAATTTTGCTACTTCATTCTATGCGCTACCTTTAACAACTTCTAAAGCTGAAGCTACCCCATCAATGTATTCTTTATGCCCTTTGTATTCCTTCACTAGATTTGGTAATGTACAATCACCAAATGGCATATCACCGTGGTTTAATACTTCTTGAATTATTTGTTGCTGCAATTCAAGTAAATATTGCTCCGATTGCTCTAGTAAATCGTTGAGTGCCACTACTTATTCTCTATTCTTATCAGAAAGTTCAAGTGCTTCTTGTAGATTGATTGTCAGTGCATCCTTAAGATTTGCACCTGAATTTTCGTCGTAAAAAGTTAATAAATCTCCATTTTCATCCACGATGTGAGCACTTGTTATTTTTGTCACTATAAAAATTGATAGCTGTTACTTTCATTTTATTGCCTAAAACATTTAATCTAGCTTTCATTTGTTACAATTCCCCCTAAATTATTTAATATAATTAATCGCATTTGAACTAATTACCAATTGTCGTTTCGTATTTAGATGACACAAATTTTTATTGGTATCCCGTCTCCAAGAATAATATATGTTTTTTCTAATTTTACAAAATACCTTTAAACGGTACTTATGTGCAAAAAAATTATCGTAGTAACTATCATTAACAACGGGTAACCTTATTACCTCTTCAGAAATGCCATAGAGCTTTGCCGCTTTTCTTAATATTAATTCTGGAATAGCAGTGATTCCTTTTTCATAATTACTCAACGTTTTAGCCGTTATCCCCATTTTAAAAGCTGCATCAACTAGTTCTAATTCGGCATTTATACGAGCTGCCTTTAAAGAAATTTGAAACATATTACCACCACCTCCTTTTAAATGGTAATTATACTATAATACCTTTAAACGGTATAGTCAAGTGAATAATACTTTTTATAGGTATTAATTCGTTTACAATAATACCGAATATCGGTATTATAATGAATAAAGGAGGTGCTTTACTATGGATAATTCGGATAAGCTAAAGTTAGTCTTTTCTAAAAACCTGAAAACCCAATTAGATAAAAGAGGATTAAATCAAACTGATATGGCCAGAGATTTAAACATACCTGAAACAACAGTTTCTAATTGGATGAAAGCTAGCACATACCCTAGACCTGATAAATTACAATTAATGGCGGATTATTTTAATATAAAACGTTCAGATTTAACGGAAGAACAGCCAACGAATTTAGTAGAGATACAACCTAATTTTGCAAAAATTCCAATCCTTGGTATCATCGCTTGTGGGGATCCAATCCTAGCAGAACAAAATGTTGAAGGCTATATGTATGAATTTTCCGATTTATTACCAGCTGGTAATATTTTTGCTTTAGTTGCAAAAGGTGATTCGATGGAACCTACCATACCAGATGGCTCTAAAGTTCTAATAAGAGAACAAAGTGAAGTTGAGTATGGAGAAATTGCAGCAGTATTAGTAAATGGTGACACAGAAGCAACACTTAAGCGGGTAAAAAAACAGGGAGATACGATTTTACTTATGCCAGACAACCCTAAACATGAACCTTATATTGTCAATGAAAATAATCCCGCAAAAATTATTGGTAAAGCTGTCAGTTTCAAAGTTACCCTATAATTAGTATGCAGAAATTCACTAATCCTATGTGAGCAGCTCAGTAGCTGCTCTTTTTTATTTCATATAAATGAAAACTTCTAACGTTTCTTCAATATTATGTGGTCTTCAAATTTCCGCATATCAAGGGAGGTATTTTTGGACCTGCTACGCACATACTTGAAGAGGACATTTTCAAGTGCGAATCCCACATATTTTTATATCATTATAATAATAATGGTTATCATTTGATTTTTGTTTAAAATAAGCAGTAGTATGGAATTGTATTAAGGGAATTGGTCCATAACCAAACTATTATACTAATGTAACAATATTAGAGGAGGAGTTTACATGAATTATAAAAATATTACGGTTGCAGGAAGTGGCGTTCTAGGTAGTCAAATTGCCTATCAATCAGCTTTTAAAGGCTTTAATGTAACTGTCTATGATATCAATGACGATGCGTTAAAAAATGCGCAAGATCGTATTTCAAACTTAAAACCATTGTATCAACAAGATTTAGGTGCGACACAGGAAGAAGTAGATGCTGCCTATGCCCGTCTGACTTTTAATAGCAACTTAGCAGAAGCCGTTGCGGATGCCGATCTTGTAATCGAAGCGATTCCTGAAGTCGTAAAAATCAAAACAGACTTTTACACGAATCTTGGTAAACTTGCACCACAAAAAACCATCTTTGCAACCAATTCATCAACATTATTACCAAGTCAATTTGCAGAAGCAACTGGACGTCCAGAGAAGTTTTTAGCGCTACATTTTGCCAATACAATTTGGAAAAACAACACAGCTGAAATCATGAAACACCCCGGTACGGATATGAACGTCTTCGATGAAGTTGTTGAATTCGCTAGAGCAATCGGCATGGTACCACTACCATTATATAAAGAACAACCAGGTTACATTTTAAATTCATTACTTGTTCCTTTATTAGATGCAGCTGAAATGCTATTAGTAAAAGAAGTTGCTGACCCTGAAACAATCGACAAAACTTGGATGATCGGTACAGGTGCCCCACTTGGCCCATTCGCTATTTTAGACATTGTAGGGATTAACACGGCATTTAATATTGTCCAAGCTAAAGCTGCCGCTACTGGTGATGACAACATGAATAAATTAGCCAACTTGTTAAAAACAGAGTATATCGACAAAGATAAATTAGGACGAGCAACGGGCGAAGGCTTCTACAAATATCCAAACCCTAACTTTGCGAAACCTGATTTCTTAAAAGGCTAATCGCTTTAGGAACCAATAACAAAACCCTGTTGATTCTAAATGATGAATCAACAGGGTTTTTGGCTTTACTCAATTAAATAAAGGCATACATTTTACTTTCTCGATTGCGTATGATGGTCAAGCTGTAATCTTTTTTCAAGCTGATGTGTACTTTCCCTATCATCTATAAAGGCGACAATCTTTTTTTTGTTCATTAGAAATCATCACCTGCACCACTCACTTTTAGGAGATTTTGATAGTCAATATTTTGGGCACAGTTCAGTTATTCAACACTTGAACCTGCTCCAATAGAGACCGCTTTTGTTACTACATTATCTCCATTACTATTCTTTAAACGAATAGTACCTTCCGTAACAGATGTTGATGCGTTTAATCGCATCGTTATTATTTTTTGAGCGATTCCCTGGTTATTAGCCGTTAAGGTACCAATATCGAAGTATCCATAGCTTGTCGGCCAAGTCCCATCTGAATTTTGCACTTGAGAAATTGATGTTCCGCCTGGTAGATAAACCTGAATGCGATAGCCATTAGCAGAAGCATGTGGTGTTAACCCACTAACAGTAACTGTCACATTAAATGTATCACCATTATTAGGCAATACAGAGGGCACATCTACAGCATAACTTAATGTAGGTAAAGGACCTACATCTGAACCATAAGATCCATCTGCAAATGTTGAACGGTCATACCATAAATAGCCTGCATTAGGCTGACGCCATGGTTCACCTAAAATCTCAGTTGAAGTTTGAGGATTCTCTAATGACAATCTGGGTGTTACACTATCCAATGTAATCGATGTTTGTGCAAAAGTTGTATAACTTTCATCTTGTACGAGCCAGTCAATAATATTAATTAATAATTCGTCATTATCATTTGCTATAAAGCCATCGTATGTTCTTTTTACATTTCCTGTTTCTTCGTTCCGATATTTAGGTGTTGCATCTTCAACGGGTGAAGAATCCCCAATAAATGCTGCTTTTCCTAATTCCTTTTTACCAATTGCAACATATGGACCTTCTGCTAGACCACCGCCAGCATATACTCCTTGATCCACTGAATTCGACCATTTATTTGCCGATCCAGTTAAACCATTTGGTAAATAGACAATCCCTTTCGCCAGATTTGGATTGGTAATTGCCAGTGTAGAACCTGCATGAATTGAAACTTCTGATACACCAGCTGTAATTCCAAATGACTCACTTGTAGAGACCACTTGATTTGCCACAGTATTATCGATTGCATTGTAACGGAACTCTACACCAAATTCGTCACTTAACCAAGTAGAGCTTTCAACGCCATTTAACGCATTTGCTTCGGCTGATGACATGCCTAATGTTGGATGATGATAAGCACCACGACGCCAGCCATTCATAATTTCATTGGAGTCCCAACGATTTAAATTCCGGTCAGCATTATAATGATCTGCGATAAAGAACACACCACCTCCTAATTCTGCAAATGTAGCAATTGCTTCTTGTTCAGAAGCGGTAAATGGAATTTGCGCCTCTGGAATGACAAATGCATCATAATTTATCAAATCATTTAAAGTTAATGGCGCATCACTACGGAATTCTTCTACTGTATATCCTTCTGCAGCTAATCCATCAGCAAAATCAGAAAAAGCACCATCAATTACCCAGTCAGCTTGGCCAGCTGTTTGTCCATGACTATTATCAAATAATACTGAATAACCATTCGATTGCACAGGCGTAATAATAGGAGCTGGATCTTGTGCATTTTCTGCCGAGCTCGTATGAACAAATATTGAACTAATCATCACTGTACTCAATACTGCTGAAAACACAAATTTGGATTTCTTCCTCATAATAAACCAACCTCCAATTTTTTAATGAACTTCTAGCCCGCAGTAAAAACATTATTCGAAACCTTTTTATTACCCCCTAACTAATTTTGTGCGAATTTTGTTGGACATATATTCAACGATTAAAATAAGCAAGATTAAGCCTATTAAAATCGAACCAACCTCTGACCATCGATAGGCATTCATCGCAAAGATTAATGGCGCTCCAATACCTCCAGCACCCACTAAACCAAGTACGGTTGCATCTCGTAAATTCATATCAAAACGATAAATTACAATTGATAAAAAGGATGCCAAAAGCTGCGGCAATAGTCCAAATCGAATTTTTTCTAATGTTGTGCAGCCGATTGATTCCATCGATTCTAGAATGGATATATCTAGATCTTCAATGACGTCTACATATAATTTCGATAACATACCAATACTTACGAGAGACATTGTAAGGACACCTGCAAAAGGTCCTGGTCCCGTTACACGAATAAACATTAACCCATACACAATCGCTGGGATTGTTCGAATCAAAATTAATAAAAATCGAACAACATAGGCAATTGGCTTTGGGACAATATTAGAAGCGGACAAAAAAGCAAGTGGAATGGCTAAAATCGAACCAACGATTGTTCCTAAAAATGCAATCGCCATTGTTTCAATTAATAAATATGGCACACCACTTGTCGTAACATTCACTAATAAGGACAAATCTGGCTGAACCATACCGACTAAAATATTTTTAGCAATTGTAAAACCATTCGTTGTCAGCTGCTCAAATTCAATTGCCGATAAAGACCATCCAAAAAGAAGGCATAAAATGAAGATGGTCACTAATTGCGTGATACGACGATTCGGTTCTAGTTTATATTGTTTTTGAATGACATCCATGCGTAATCTCCTACATTAATTTCTTTCGATAATGTTCACTAATGGTTTCAATCATAAAGACCGTGACGACTAGTAAGAGTAAAATCATGCCGACGTTCGCATAATTTCTCCAGCCTAAACTCTCATTTAACAATAGCCCGATTCCACCTGCTCCGACATACCCTAAAATAGAGGCATACCGTACGTTTCCTTCGAAGCAAAATAAAGACGTAGATAAATAATTAGGAAGAATTTGAGGGAAAATTGCATAACGAAATGACTGGATGTTTGTTAAGCCCATTGAATTCATAGCCTCATAAGCATCCATATTGGCATTTTCGATTTGCTCGTATAATAATTTCCCTACATAGGCGACTGTAAATAAGAAAATTGCCACTGTACCGGCGACCGTTCCTAAGCCAAAAACGAAGGTCGCAACTAATGCGACAATTAAAGTTGGTAGCGTACGCAGTAAACTAAGAAGAAACTTCATTGTTGCTGACAACCACTTCCACTTCGTCATATTACTTGCTGCAAGGATTGCTAACGGTAATGCACATAGAACGCCCATTAAAGAGCCCAAAAGCGACATTTTAATGGTATCTAGTAATGGTTGCCAAATGTAAGGGAAATACGCCCAAGTCGGCGGAACCATCTGTTGTAAAATCACAAAAAATTGTGCGCTTCGTTTCATAATCGTTTCAACATTAAAGCCTGTAATTACAGCTGAGAAATAAGTAAGCACAAGAATCGCTACCACAACTAATGGCGTAAGAGCTCGCTTTTCGGTCACTACTTTTCCATTTGGAAGTATTATTTTTTTAGTTGGTAACAGCTTTTCGAACATCTACTACGCTACTCCCTTCTTCAACCTGACCATTATAAATTTGCTGAAGCACTGCCTCTGTGACATCCTTTGCCGCTCCATCATAAACGATTTCACCAGCACGAATGCCAATAACCCGATTAGCATATTCGAGCGCTAATTCCACATGATGAATGTTCATAATAACCGTCATGTTGAGTTCTTTATTGATGCGTCGAAAATCATCCATTACTTGATGGGCTGTTACTGGGTCTAGTGAGGCTACTGGTTCATCTGCTAATATGATTTTGGGATTTTGCGCTAAAGTACGTGCCAGTGCCACACGTTGTTGCTGCCCGCCTGACAGTTGATCTACACGTACATAGGCTTTATCTAAAATTCCTACGCGATCTAATGCCATCAAAGCCTGCTTCTTCTGCTGTTCTGTGAAAACCCCCAACAATTTTCTCCAAAAAGGCATTTCCGGAACGAAAGACACGAGTACATTTTTGATGACCGAAATACGTGTGACTAGATTAAAAGATTGAAAGATCATACCAATATTACGTCGAAATTGACGTACACTTTTTCCCTTCAATGTATGAATATCCACCTCATCAACCAATAATGTGCCTCCTGTAATTTCATGCATTCGATTGATACAGCGTAATAGCGTTGACTTCCCTGCCCCTGAAAGCCCAATAATTGCGACATATTCGCCTTGTTGAATTTGCAAGTCCACATTTTTCAATGCTGAAAAACCATTGGGATATTGTTTTTGTACTTGTTTAAAAGCAATCATGTCCTTACTCCATTCTTAGAAAAAATGAGAACATTGCTAGAACGTTCTCATTTCCGCTTGTTATTCGATTGAACATTTGTCCATTATTTTGAACCTAATTGTTGTACAATTTCTTGTGCTTTACGCTCATTATCATAGTCTGAATCCGTTGCTTCTTGATAACCCTCATGACTATACACAGCGATAACGGCTTCACCTTCTTCAGACTTTCCGATATTAATGAACGCTTGTTGTAATACTTTTTTTAGTTCATCGTCCATAATCTCTGCGTTTTTACTTACACTAATTGTGTCATTATAAATAGCAGGCATCACACCGATTAAATCTGTTTCTGCCCAAATATCTGCTTTACGATTAAAGTCAGTCGTCCAAGCTTCTTCGTAATCACGACGAGCATCGGCAAACGTAACGAGTAAATCTGTTTGTCCTGAAGCTAAACGAGCAAAGGCTGTACCATAAGAATCTGCTTGTACAACTTTAGATAAATCGGTAATCGTTTTCTTATAGTTTTCTTGTAACCATAGTGCAGGATAAATATAGCCTGCTGGTGAAGAAGAAGACATAACATTCCAGTTCGCACCATCTAAATCTTCAAATGTTAATGCTTCACCCTTATTTACTTTTGCTGCCAGTTCTTGACCTTTTGCTGATGGACCTGCAATTAAAATCCCACGATAGGAAATTGCTTGCTCTGCCGTTGCTTCTGTTGGTTCATTTTGATTCCAATCAGCAGGTTTATCTGAATCATTGTTTAATCCTGCACGCGTAGCTGTTAAAATTACTTCTGCTCCATCGTCATAAAGGACATATGTACCTCCTGGAATAAAGCCAATATCCGTTGTTCCAGCAGATAATGCTTCTCCCACAGCCTCATAATTTGTCCCAACTGTAATATCGATTTTATCTACGTCATAACCTAAGCTTGCTAGTTCTGTTTTCAACAAATCTTTTAATGGTTCTGTTGCTGTAATAATTTCTTGTGGATCACGAGATGGCACAAATCCAATTGAAAGTTTTTCAAGCTGTTTGTTACCAGAAGCCTCTTCTGCTTCTGAATTATCTGCATTCGTTGCCCCGCTTGATTCATTATTTTCTGTTGATTCATTTCCACATGCTACTAGTAATACAGCAAGCAGACATGCTGTTGCGAACATAAGAAACTTTTTCAAATGTATTTCCCCCTCAGGTTTTTTTAATGCTCCATAAATATAGCAAAGCATTGTTAAACACATATGAAATGTTTATATTATTTTCTAAAATATGTAAATTTATTGTAAATTTCTTTTACTACTTCTTTTTTAGCTGCTTAAACATCGTATACTAAAGTCAATTCAAATCATTTGGAGGTTAAGCAATATTATGGTGACAAAAAAACTGCAAATACTTGTAACAAGTGACATCCATGGCTACCTTATGCCTACTACCTATCGTCGTACATTAGAACCTTTAGGGTTAGTGAAATTAGCAAGCATTATAGAGGAATTACGTAAACAAACACCAAGTCTGTTAATTGATAATGGCGATTTAATACAAGGTAGTCCGCTAGCTTCTTATTACCATGCCAGTCGCTCCGATAGACCAAACCCCATTATCGAAGTAGCCAATTTCTTAGACTATGATGTTGCGATATTTGGGAATCATGAATTTAATTACGGGCTCCCCTTCTTAAAAAAAGCAGTTACACAATCACAATTCCCTTGGTTAAGCGGGAATATTTTTCATAAAGATGGGTCAACATTTACGCAACCCTATATTGTCACAGAATTAGACGGGATACGCATTGGTATCATTGGTGTCACAACGCATTTTGTACCCGTTTGGGAGGAGGCGACTCATATCGAGGGCTTAGATTTTCATGATGCCTTTGAGAGCGCAAAAAGGTGGATTACGCATATACGTCAACATGAAAAGGTAGATGTGGTGGTGCTGTGTTATCACGGTGGATTTTCACATGATTTATCATCAGGGGAATTAATCGAACCATACACAGGAGAAAATCAAGGTTATGTCCTGTGTAAAGAACTTGATTGCGATATTGTCATCACTGGCCATCAACATCAAGAAATTGCGACAAAAGCCTTCGCCAAATCCGTAGTACAGCCTGGCACGAAAGGAAATTGCTTAGCAGCTATTACCATTGATCTCGATATAGAGGATGGACAAATCATCAACATGCAACATGAAGCAGCCTTACATTACGTAGAAGAAAATACACCCGCTTGCCCGCAAGTAACATCGCTCGTGGCATCCATTCATCAACAAACGGAAAACTGGTTGGATGAGCCCCTAGGGACCATTGAAGGAAACATGTTATTTGAAAATGCCTTTCATGTACGTGTCTATAAACATCCATATATCGACTTTATTCAAAATGTACAAATGGCATTGACCAACACCTCCATCTCATGTACGGCATTATTTCACGATGGACCTGGAGGGTTTCCAAAGGATGTCACGAGAAGACATATTGTGACAAACTATATTTTTCCCAATACCTTAAAAGTGTTACAAGTGAAGGGGCAACATATTATCCAAGCGCTTGAACAAAATGCCAGCTATTTTTCACTAAAGGATGGAGATTTAACGATAGCAAAAAGCTTTCTTTATCCGAAAGCACAACCCTATAACTATGATATGTGGGAAGGAATCAACTACACCCTAGATATTCGTCGTCCCATTGGAGAAAGAGTAACAGAAGTGACATTTCAGGGCGAGCCATTAAATCTGCAAACCTCCTATGATGTCGTGATGAATAACTATCGTGCTACCGGCGCTGGGAACTTCCCCTATTTTGCAGAATGTCCCATTGTAAAAGATGTTCAAACTGATATGACCGAACTCATTACGCGTTATTTTGAAAAGCATCCAATCATACAAGCGACGCATCATCAGAATTGGAAGATACTATTTTGAACTTAAATTAAATCTCTTTATAAGAGTTAAACTGGTTCTATATGTACGGACAAAACAGAAAATAAGCTTCTTAAAGTTTCCGAAAAAGCAATAAAGCATAAACTTTCCAATCAGCATATAAAAAACCACAACCCAAAAGGCTGTGGCAGTCAATTTTACCTATAGTGTACACATTTAATCGTCATTTTGTAGAATTTGACCATCGCTCAATTTAATTACTTTATCAGTATATGGAAGCATTTCTTCGTCATGTGTCACCATTAAAGTAGTAATGTTTAATGTTTTAGTCAGATCTCGGATTAACAACATAACATCTTCAGATCTTTTTGAATCTAAACTTGCCGTTGGTTCGTCTGCGAAGAGAACTTTCGGCTTATGGATAATTGCACGTGCAATGGCAACCCGCTGTTTCTCCCCCCCTGATAATGAAGGAGGATAGGCATTTGTTCGATGATCCATCCCCACTAATTTTAGTATCCGATGAACCTCTTTTTTTTGTTCATGTTTCTTTAATTTTGATTCAGAAACATCTAGCATGAGCATGAGTTGTTCTTCTACTGTAAGAAATGGCACTAAGTGCGCAAATTGAAAGATAAAACCGAATTTACTTGCTCGCACTTTTCGAATTTGCTCTGCACTCAAACTCATCATATTTTTCCCTTCGAATATGACTTGACCATCTGATGTAGGTTGAAGTCCCGCAGCTATAGTAAGCAATGTACTTTTTCCAGAACCAGAGGCGCCCACTAATGCTGTCACTTCACCTTCATTCAGGGAAAGACTAATGCCTTTTAGTATTTCTTCCTGCACTTCACCATTCGTAAAAGTTTTTCTAACATTCTCCATTGTAAATAGTGTCATATTAGATCTCTCCTTGCTGTATCGCTTGTAATGGCTCTATTTTTTTAATTTGCATCCCAGAAATGGTAGCGCCTATAAATCCAATAATTAGGAATACTAAAGACAATTGCATTGTTGTTTCAAGCGTTAAACTAAAAGGCATTCCTTTCGGTGCAATCGCATTAAAAATTTGACTCAGTATAATAGACAGCACAAGAGAAATGATTGTAATAACAACCATCTGTGTCCATATCATTTTGAATAATCTACTTGTTTTTAAACCAATTGCTTTTAAAATACCGTATAAACCAATTTTTTGAACATTCATCATGTAGAAAAAGATTGCAAACAACATGCCACTAATTACTACTAAAAACCAAACAATCATATTAAGGGACATCTGCTCTGCGCTGTAGCTGGGAATAGTATTAAGAAAATCTTTATTTGAAAAGGATTGTAACCCTGTAAATTGTGACGCATCCCCACCTGGTGTGAACACTAATTGCATTTCTTCAACACGATACATTTCTTTATAATCTTCTATACTAATATAAGCAACTGGGGCATGACTAAATTTCTTTTGTTCCACAAAACCCTTTACAACAAACTTGCCGTTAAATTGATTATTCGTTAATGTATCTCCAACCTGTATACCTTTATCTTTCAATGAGCTATCTAAAATAACTTCCTCATGTTTAACATTTGCAAATAATGTTGAAGCCGTAGAAGTTACAAAAGCAATGCTTTGCTGCTTACCAGCCTCATCATTTACAAAGCCCATTTGAATGGAAAACGCTACAGCATCCTTTTGTTGGTTTAAAATTTCATCTTGGATACGACTATCTATTCTTGACAGATTATAACTTTCATCTGCATCTTTATTCATATAAAATTGCCCTTCTGGTAGATCTTTAATTAAAGCAGCATTGTCCTGCGATAATCCATTTGCCAAACCCGAAATTATAAAGGTTAGTAGACTCACAAGAAAAACAATTGAACCCAATATCAAGAATTTCACTTTATATTTCTTAATTTCTTTCCAAGCAAGGTTCATTAATAAACGCCCCCAATCACTTTTATAAGCTTACAATACATCGCCTATATGAACGGAAGATGAACAAACCATTACATTCAAAACAAAGCTGTAGTATTTTGAAATATCGCTTTGCAAGAAGAGCATTGGCTAACGATTTCGCGAGCTATTGATGCATACTTGCCCATCACAGATCGACCTATTGAAAAATCAATTAAGATTTTAACTACGATAGAATGATATTCACTGATGCTTTATGACAAAACAAAAAAGCCAAAACCCTTTAGGATTAAGGGTTTTGACTGTTTTGAAACTATATGATTTCGGTGTATGGAGACGGCGGGGGTCGAACCCGCGTCCAAAGACTCCAATACTTTAGCTTCTACGCGTGTAGTTTGCCTATTCGCAATTCACGTAGCATTATGCCGACAAACAGGCGTCCTTAGAGCCACAAGCAATTGAGAGTTTTCCATACTTTTATATTTAACGATTTTCTCCACTAGGGAGTATTACATATTTACGAACTTGGTTCTAAGACCTTCCATAATTTTAATATTAACACAATAATATTAAAATATGAAATATTTAAATATAGATATACAATCTATAATTTAATCTATAAAATTTATTTTTATTATTTAAAAGTTTGGAAATCTTACAGAATTATTTCATTAAATAAATCACTCATGTAATCATTGATACCTTCATAATCATTTTTACCTCTCAATGATAGTAATGCATTTATATCTTTATCAGAAAGCATTATAACCCAACCTTTTCCACTATTAACTATATCTTTACATCTATCAATATTTTTGCTCTTGTCAAAAATATTTCTACAAACTAATATTCCGAATTCACCATATTTTTTATTGAATCTTCCAAGAAGTTGGTCAAACTCAGGATTTTCTAAATCTGAACTATAATTCTTACATTCTATTAAAATTTTTGCAGACTTAATATCATACAAATTCTTCAAATCTGAAAAGAAACCATCTCCT
The DNA here is from genome assembly GCF_050272295.1 of Lysinibacillus sp. NPDC048646. Taxonomy (NCBI): domain Bacteria; kingdom Bacillati; phylum Bacillota; class Bacilli; order Caryophanales; family Bacillaceae; genus Lysinibacillus; species Lysinibacillus sp. NPDC048646. Next base: position 9,919 of record NZ_JBNNLZ010000022.1, on the reverse strand, counting down.
ACTGTATTATCAAATGTAATATCGATGCGTTTTCTTCCCCCATTTATTTTCACTTCTTTTTTCCCTCTTCTAAGGTCTTTGTCGAAAATATATTTTAAATTTTTAAATATAAATTCATGATAATCACTTGCTTGTATTGTACCAGGTTTAATCGAACTAAGGTCCCTTTCCATATTCTTCTTTATATCTAAATTTGAATTATTTTTTATTTTTAATTGGTCGGTCATAACGACGTTAATTTCATTTACATTTACATTATCATTATCATTATCAAACTGTAGAGAATCACCTTTATTAGCTTCCCAATTAAAAATACTAAATAGCTCTTTAGCAACAAAAAATGCTAATTTAGGTGGGAAAGCAGACACAATTTGCCTAAACTTAGATGCTTCATTACCTATAAACTCAAAACTTTTAGGAAAAGATTGTATGGCAGCGGCATCTTTTGAGGTTAAACGAACAAAATAATCCTTATGCTTTAGGTAGTATATATGCCTATAAAACAAAGTAGGCGCTACTGACTCAAGATTAAGTAAAATGTGATTTCTTTTAGACAAAAAATTCACATTCGAAACTTTTTCATACTCTTCAATATTTTTTTCAAAATCCCCCAAAACATGTTTTAAGTTAACTACTCCATTTATTTCAGATGGAAATTCGTATTTATTACCTAGTCCATTATCTAAAATTCCTACAATAATCAGTCTTTCTTTTTTTTGAGCCATTCCATAATTAACTGAATTTAATACACTATACTTTATATCGTAACCTATTAAAGTAAATTCGTTAATTAAGTATTTAAATAATGAACCTTTTTGAAAATTCAGAAGTCCCTTTACCGATTCAAATACAATCGCTTTAGGCTTTTTTATCTTTAAAATTTCAATAATTACTTCAGTATGTTCATTCACCAAGTATTTATTAGAAATAGCAAATGGAGCACTTATTATTAAAGAACCAATTATTACATCAGAATCAGGAAGACTATGAGCATTAATTTTTCGGATGTCCGTATTAAGTGTTTTTGTATTTAAAGAATTTATGTAAGTCTTACAACTATTACTGTCCACATCAATTCCTAATATAATTTCAAATCCTGCTTTACTAAAACCATAATCTAAACCACCTGCACCACAATATAACGAAACAACAGTTGGTTTTTGTGAATTCAATGTCATATCCCTTCTCCTACCTTTAAATTAACTTGTTATCATTTAATAATTAGAAAATTATGTATTTAATGAATTAAATATATTCTTTATTATCATTTATTTTAGAGTTATCATTACCACGAGCAAAAAAAAGAGAATCAAAAAGATTCTCTTTTGAGTTTACTATTATTTCTTCAGTTGTGAGTTGCAACAAATGCTACATTTTGTAGAACTGAGTGAGTTACTTTTACTAGGTTTACTTGGGTTAAATTTCATTTTTAGTTCACGATTATGGGCAATTACTATTTTCTAACAATTTATTATACGTCCTATTGTAATTTAATTGTTGTAATTTGTGAATACAAATTTTCACCCCATAATAACAATCAGAGATATAGACCGCAATAATAAAACTAAAAGTAATAATTTTCACTGAAATTCCACGTTGAATAGCTAACTCTGTCAAACCATTCTAAAATAAGAACATATTATAAAAACTAACCCCCGAAATTCTGTATCTTTTGTTGATACTCTATTTTCAAATAATAAGTTTCATTGTAATTATGATACTGGTATATATACTCTTTTAAAAGTAATTTTTCAATACTATCACGAGAATTTTCTAAAACAAACAGATAGATAGCTTGCACTATAGAATTCCTTAATTTTTTGAAGTTACCAGAATCTAATTTATCTCTAGAGACATTTGGTTTAATCTCTTTGTTTTTTATGTTTAAACGTAAATTATTAACATTTAAGCCGAAAAACTTTTATACGGATCGAAAACCGAGAAATCAAAATACACTGCGCCAGACGGGCAAGGATCATTATTTGATGATGATCCGTCTTTTAGCGATTCTGAGCACACAGAAGAACAAAGCACTCACATAATTTCCTATACAGTTGTACGTAAAATACATAAGAAAAAGCGCAATGATTCACTTCGTGATGGCCTAAAAATAGAAACGATTCACCATCTTCCAGAAAGTACGAAGTGCGACTGTTGCCATGGACAAATGATTGAAATTGGCTCAACTATCGCACGTGAAGAAGTGAAATTCATTCCCGCAACGATGATGAAAGTTCAACACGTTGAACATGCTTACGAATGTAAAAGCTGCAAAAGCGATTCATCCCAAAAAGCGCAGATTAAACGTGGGAAAGCGCCACAACCTGCCATTCAACGTAGTATTGCAGGCTCAAGTGTTCTAGCAAAACTTATCCATGATAAATTTGTCCAATACTTACCTCTTTACCGTCAGGTAAAGGAATGGGAACGTCATGGCTTACATACGAATGATAAAAACCTTTCAAACTGGGTCATTCGCGCAGCGGGGGATTGGTTATTACCTGTTTACGAACAAATGAAATCAATCATGATGGCGAAATCAGTTTTACATGTCGATGAAACATATGCACAAATACTTAAGCGTTCGGATGGAAAGTCCGGTCAATCGAATGCCTACAATTAAATTGGGTTTACCGAAGTGTGCCGGGCCAAGATCCCACGTTTATTCTATTTCAGAGTTCGTTATCACGAGCTCGGTCTGTCCTTGAAGATTTTACGAAGGGTTATACTGGCACAATTGTTTGTGATGGTTATTCTGCTTATGGCAAACTAGAAGGTGTAACCTTCGCCAATTGTTAGGCACATGTTCGTCGTTATTGGTTGAAGGCGGATAGTAAAAACGGGCAAATCGGCGTAAAATATTGCGATGATTTATATCGACTTGAACGTAAGTTTAAGCACATGTCTCCAGGGAAACGTCGAAAACAACGTAAAAAGCATTCGAAACCAATCGTTGAAAAGTTTCTGGATTGGGTTGAAAAATCGCCGTTCTACGGAAAAAATGCGCTTGCAAAGGCTGCGGAATACACACTCAATCGAGTGAATGGTCTAAAAGCATTCTTGAATGATGGGCGTTTTGAAATCGATAATAATCTGGCTGAAAATGCCATTCATCCAACGTCATAGGGAGAAAAAATTGGCTTTTCTCTGTCAGTGAAGCAGGTGCAAAAGCAAACGCCATCTGCTTAAGCATCGCTGAAACGGCCAAAGCAAATGGTGTGGACTTCTATCAATACCTGATGAAGTTAATGACGGATCTACCGAATCTGGAAATCCACTGAAACCTAGAAATTATAAATCAGTACATGCCTTGGTCAAAAAACATCCAAGCTACATGTGGAAAATAAAATAGCCGTATATCTGATAAAAAAACAATGATATACAGCTAATCGTGATGCGTACCGAAAAGGTGCGCCTATTTTTTTATAATTCGGGCTTACACATAACTTTGTAATGTAGTAGAGTAAACTACTATCATTTATTTTAAGAATCTTCGAGACTTCTACAAATGTATACAGTTGTTTAACACTTAAAGTTTTTAAAAACTTCGGAAAAAGCACTTCTTCTTGATCACTATACTTTATTAACGCATTATAAATTTTATCTTTGGAAAATAATGTTTTTAATTTTTCGATTTCTATGTTGTCTTTATTCAACTGCGTCACCTCTTACAATACAAGGATTTCAATATTGAATTTACAATTATAGAAAAAGCAGTTTTTTAGAAGTAATTTTAACCCCAAAAAGCTGCAACATTAAATGCTATAGATTAAAAAGTTATATGTGTTATAGTTCCTTTTCCACGAATATAAATTTCACGATGCCTTGCTTCATTAATAGCTTTATTTACTATTGATTCATATTGTGTAGTAGGTACACCCTCATATTCTAAATTTATCCCCACGTAAGGAACGGCGATAGCCTTTTGCTTCGACTAATGTCCTTAGTTCTTTAAACAATTCAGATGTAATATCTTCATGTGCTAAATTTCGTGTAGCTTCTTCATCCTCTAAACTCTCTACAATTTTGTATACATCCATCGTGAGTTGACCTTTAAAAAGTACTTTCATCATTTATCAATCCCCCTGGTATTTTTTCTCTGAGTACAATCCCATCTAAAAAGCCTTGCTTGTATATATCTTGAAATAATAAGTGTTGATAATTAAGAATTGATATCTGTATCGACTCAGAAATCTCTTTAACTTCTCTTTCACTTATGCCTGAAAGAGTTTTGGATAATTTCTGTTTAACATCTTTAACCATTTCATTTTGGTGATTCCTAAAAACTTTGTTATGATAAAGCACATCAATCCTTTCATCAATTAATAAAATAAGTGCTGATTCAAAGTTTCCGATAACGTTCAACCCCCTCATTTACTTATTATGTATATTTACGTTTTAAGTATAATTTATTTTCTATTGATTGTAAAATACAATAACTGTACGATTAATTAAACGATATAAAGTGGAGTTGAAATAACATATATGAATAACTTGCAAATAGGACAGTTAATACGTTCGTTACGCAAAGAAAATAATTTAAGTATGAGCGATTTTGCTCAAAAATTAGATATTTCTCAAGCATCTATTTCACGAATAGAAAGCGGTATTCAGGAAGCGAATTATGCACTGTTAAGTGAAATTTGCGAACAATTTGGACTAACGCTTAGCTCATTCTTTTTATTGCTGGAAAACAAAGTTGATACAACTATTAAGATTCCACAAGATAAATCTCTACAAAGTGAAAATATAGATGACGAATTATTTAATATAATTAAAAATTTATCAGAGGAACAAAAAAAGGGATTATATGTACTGTTACTTCCCTATATCAGATAATTTCCCATAAGAAAAACCTTAGTTTCTCGTATTTAAACGTAAACTAAGGTTTTTTAAACTGCTATTTAGATGAATATTATATATTTGTATTAATATTTATATCTCATTGTATTTAGTATTTTTTCCAGCAAACTTTTCAATGGGATATTTTTCATTATTTTTTTGAAGTTTATTATTTATTATTTTTACTAAGTCCAAATCCGTTTCATTCGCAAACAATATTGCATAAATCAAAACATCAGCTAGCTCATCCTTCATCTTATCTAAGTTCTTTTCAACTGCTTCTTCACTCGTTTTCCATTGAAATAGCTCTAATAATTCACTCGCTTCAAGTGATAAGGAGAGTGCTAGATCCTTAGGATTATGGAATTGCTGCCAGTTTCGTTGGTCTCGGAAGTGCAAAATGTTTTCACGTAGTTGTTCTAACTCACTCATGCTATTCACCTTCTTTTTGATATTCTAAAAGTTTATTACGTAATGCTTCATCACTTGAATAAATGTACAGCCCCTTAATTCCTCGCTTCATCAAGATATTGATTGAGTTTAGGACGATTTTTTCCTTTGCTTCATTTACATTTTTAATTCCATCCATACCTGTATAAGCACCTTTATCCATATACTTACTCGTATCAATAATGATTTCATCTTTAGTAACGTCATATTGAACAGAAGGCCCAAGCACGACTCCAACATATTTTAAATCAAAGCCTTGTATTGTATATATTGAACCAGCCTCATAAACGGTTTCAGCTTTTTCAGCCCACGTATATTTTGTACTTGTTGTATTCCATGGTAGTTGGTATTCACCATTTGATTCTTTCACGTAGTAGGTCCCACCATCTTTTTTATGTAAGTAATCAAAAGTTGATACAATACGACTTAAACCGTGCTGTGTATTTTTGGATTTAATTTCATCATGCATGTCCTTCAAAGATTCAAACACTTTAAATTCATAGTTTTTATCTTTAGGAAGCGGCAATAATTTTTTCCGCTTAAACTCGTTTATCCAATTGATTACGTCATCATTTGCTTGCATGCGGAATTGGTTTGTTAACTGGTATTCTTCGTGAAAAGTGCTTAATTTCTTGAGTCCTTCTAATGTTGCTGCTCCCCATAGGCTCTTTAGTTTTAATACTTGATCTTGATCATAAATGATGACAACTACCTTTGCTAGCTTCAAAAACTCCTCTAAATGATTATTGCCGTGGAAGCCATTATAAGTATCTGGCTTTGTTAACAGTAAATGCGCTTCATCAACGAAAATGATATCAGCCTTTTTTTCCTCTTTTTGCAACGTATTAATCAAAGATGTAGGCTTTGCAAAGTTTTTCCCTTTTAAATGCTTCACCTGTTTAGCTATATTTTTATACGTTTTGAACATTTCCTCATGGTTCACAGCTAAATAATTTTCTGTACGATATAAGTTTGAAGATGCTTCTTCAGCTCTTTCTTGAATGGTGTTGAAAATAGAACTTAAGACAACGCTTTTACCAACGCCCGCTTCACCTTCAATGACTAATAGACTTCCATATTTACTTGAGTTTTGAGTTACTCGTTTCTCACAAAATTCAAGTACTTTATCTTTTAATTCAAGTTGTTCTAAAGATAATTCTTTAAAAGGAGATAATTTAAAAATATCTTTGTTTTCAATCACATGTAACTCATTATCGACAAGCTTTTGTTCATATAGTTTTTGCCAAAGTTCTTTAAATAGTTGTTGATCGTAATAAGGCTTATTGTAGTAGTTATGAGTAAAATCGCTAACCGTCTTACTTTTATTTTGAAGCGTATATTTTTCATCACCAAGGAAGTAGTTAATCAGCTTTGTCTCTAGATGAAAGGTTGCTGAACGATTAAAGTGTTCGTGCTTAATCAAATTTACTTGTTTAATATTTTTACGTGCTTTTAAATGAGCTTTCATACGATTTTTAAAATAAACAGTTTCACCAATATAAGCTTCCTTATTGCCATTTAAAACATAAATGACTGGATAATTTAAATACTGCTCTTTGTTGTTGATTTGATTAATGCTTTCTTGTATAAAAGGCCATGATAGAATTTCGATAGCTGTCATTTCTTTACTCCTTATCACTTTGCAAGGCTATTTCTTCATTATATTTTTTAACGCATTCTCATAAATCCTACTTTGAACTTAAAAGTTGTAGTATAAATTGCAATGACTAATAAAATTAAACCCTATAAAAATAATCAATTCTCTTCATCAACTTTGAGAAACTAATAATTTCGTTATAGCTTTTATCTTTTATTCCTGCTTTTTGGCATCCACCAATACAGAACCTTAGTTTCCGTATTTAAACGGTAACTAAGGTTTTTTAAACAGCTATATTTCACCTGTTAACTAAATCTAAGCCTAAGTTTGTTGTTGCACTCCTAATTACCTGCTTTTTTCATAATTTTTACATTTCATATTTCTTTTTTAGTATACTTACTATTTATACTTACTATTATATAGAAAAAACGCCATTAATCTAATAATAATTAGAAAGTGAATGATGCAATATGAATATGGACCAATTCGAGCAATTATTAACGTTAGATGAAAGTGAAATTTTGGATTTTAAGAAGACGTTTTATGTGAAGGAGCGTTATGTAGACCTACTTACAGATGTAAGCTTTATGGACATTACATCAAATGTTTATATTGTTGAAACAGAGGAAATCAAAGCTAATGCATTTGAAAATTTTATTCAATATTTGAACTATTAGAACAAGCTCATTATTAAGCTTGTTCTTTTTATATTTGTCTACACACTCTTATTTATCTTGAAACATTATACATAATATGATAAGTATGTAAGGTACTACTCTATCTTACACTCTGTCTCTGTAAAAGGGTATGGATGATGAAGAAGTTAATGTGCAATGTGGTCGGGGATAATTTAGAGTGTGAACGTAGTAGAGACGCTCAACTTATATAGATGACTGGTTGGGTTGTCAGTAGCCCGGTGGAGTTGAAAAGTAACATTTCAGAGCACTTAAATGGATTCGAAAACGGCGAGAGATTTATGGTTAGTTAAGAATGTGGTGGTGGAGAAACAAAACTTGGTTATATTTCAGGGCATAATTTGGAGGTTATTGAACAATGAAAAAGAATAACGTTTACAAAGTAATAATTGCATTTTTAACATCTATTATAGTGATGGGTATCATAGCTATATGGTATCTCGTATCTACCGATAGTTATCCTACAAAGATCAAGCAAGAAAGTTTGAGCTCGGAAGGTGAAATTGCTAAGGTGGTAGAATCCGAAGCGGTTGAGGTGATCCACGAGCCCGCTACTGATAAATCTTGTCTGTCACCTGAAAACGCAATCACTTTAGACAAAATGTATGCGAATTACCTAGAGTTTAAACGTGTGGCACTTAATGAAGATGGATCACTAAATTTCGATAACGCAATCAACGCTTATAACGGCATCACTCAGAACTTAGCTACATCGGTCCTTATGACCCGCTCAACGGCTTACGACAAAGAAGTATACAAAGTGGTGAACGAATGGGCTGAGGACGCTTCTAACGTCTCAGATGACATGCTAGGATTCATTCAAGGTACGCAGGAGGTGAATAACTTTAATTTAAATATCTTCAGAGCTTCGTTTGATGATCTTGATAACTTCTACGGAAATAAACATAGATGGGAGAATTGCCAATGACTATGTATGACGTGAAGGGAGTAACTTCTAATGATTATATGCCGGGATGGGAGGTCGGAGAATTATTCTCCGTCTCCTGTGAAGCGGTAGGGTATCGTAGCACAGTGAAGGATGAAAACAAATATAGCGGTGATGGTTTATATTGTTGAAACAGAGGAAATCAAATCCAATATTTGAAAATTATATTTAACATATGAACTATTAGAACAAGGTCTTTTTAGACTTGTTCTTTTTTTTTCTACAAACTCTAATTTGTCTTTAAACGCTATAAATAATATGATAAGTATGTAAGGTACTACTCACTTTACACTCTGTCTCCGTAAGCAGTACAGAGGAGGAATTACTTTGGCGAGAAATCCCCAAATCAAAGAGTACACATTAAAAGATGGCGAAAAGCGTTTTATGTTTAAGTTTTACCTTGGTACAGATTCATTAACTGGAAAGCCTTTAACTACTACTCGACATGGCTTTAAATCACGTAAAGAGGCGCAAGATGCTATGAATCAGTTACAGCTCAAGGTATACAGTGGCACATATAAAAAAACAACAATATAAGACTTATCAAGATATTTATAACACGTGGGTTGAGCAGTACGAAAACAGCGTTGAAGAAAGTACATTTGTAAAAACTATAGGTATTTTTAAAAATCACATTTTACCTGCTATGGGTTCTTATAAAGTGGACAAGATTGATATTGCAACTTGTCAAAAGCATGTAAATCAGTGGGCTAAGAAGCTAAAGCGGTTTCGCATGGTTAAGTCGTATGCTGCGAAAGTTCTCGATTATGCCATTAAACACGGCTACATTGATAAATTACAACCAATTACTACACATGGTTTACGCCATACTCATTGCTCACTATTATTTGAAGCGGGTGCAAGTATTAAAGAAGTACAGGAAAGGCCAGGACATACAGAAGTAAAAACGACTATGGATATTTATACACATGTGACCAAAAAAACAAAAGCCAGCACCATTGATAAGTTTGAAGCATACATCAATGCACGCTAATTCTTTGACCTAATTTTGACCTAGTTTGACCCAAAAACGATTGAAATCTGTTGAAAGTTTTTGAAATAAAAAAAGCGCCAAACCCTTGATATATCAAGGAATTTGACACTTTGTGATTTTAAGTATATCTTCGCCAATTTCTTAACGATATATTTGCCACCACAGTAATACCAACCTTTTCAAGCTACTTGGTTTTAATACCCAATGTATTTAATATTGTTATATTGATTTCAATTGAATTTACCTATAACTTTTGGCATTGTTTTGATTAATTTTTTTACTTTTGGCATTTGTATTCTTAACGTAAGCCCGAATTATAAAAAAATAGGCGCACCTTTTCGGTACGCATCACGAATAGCCGTATATCATTGATTTTTTTATCAGATATACGGCTA
>NZ_JBNNLZ010000021.1:0-87158 GCF_050272295.1 Lysinibacillus sp. NPDC048646 | reverse complement strand
TCACACCCGTTCCCATACCGAACACGGAAGTTAAGCTCTTTAGCGCCGATGGTAGTTGGGGGCTTCCCCCTGTGAGAGTAGGACGTCGCTAGGCATCCAAAACAGTCAGCTGATTGCTGGCTGTTTTTTTATGTTCTTTAATAGATAGTTGGATTTTTTAGAGTTGGTACTAATCTATAAATAAAATTACAGAATTTTTTACTATATTTTATTGTAAATATGAAAAAAATCATTGTGTAGTAAACGTATTTATGTTATATTTATTAATGTCTTAAAGAGGTCCCGTGGTGTAGCGGTTAACATGCCTGCCTGTCACGCAGGAGATCGCCGGTTCGATCCCGGTCGGGACCGTTATTTATTGATTATACTGCTCTTATGATATGAAAATATCATAAGGGCTTTTTTATTTTTATTGGAATAATAAGAGTTATTTTCCATGGATATACAATGTAAGAGGAGAACATGCACACGAGTATTATAGGAACGAAATGGTATATGATTACATATGTATAGTGAGACAAATAGAATTTATCCATATAAGCAAAGAAAAATTTAAGAAGTTTCTCAAGTGATGGTGATGGGTACTAATTTAGTAATAGGTAGAATGTGTACAGGAGGGATAGTATGCGATATTACTATTTCTGGAGAATGATATATGCAGGCATATTCATAGGGTCATTAGCTATTATAGGAGGCTGTGTAGATCGAATTATTGAAATAGAAGAGTCTAATACGTATCACTGGCAAAGAAATATGAATCAAGCCGAATTTGAACAATTAAAAAAGGGTATGACATATTTAGAAGTCGTTGAAATTGTAGGAGGCGCTGGTGAAAAGACAAAGAATAATCATTACCGTTGGGATGATGAAATTCTCCTGACGCAAGCCTATATTGTTCAGTTTAAGGATGATAAATTGATAAGTAAAGAGGTTATGATAGTGAAGGGTCATTCAACAAGAGAGTAGACACGTCTTCGAAAAGATGGCGTGTTTATTTTTTTGAAAATTACTGGATGCTTTGAACATTTGCGTTTGTTTCGGTAAACTAGAAGTAATGTAGCTAGGAGAGGACAAAAAGATGATGTTTGAAATAATAATGAATTCACTTGAGGATACGGAAAATTTTGCACTAAAGCTCGCGGACTTACTAGAAGCACAGGATACGATTACGTTAGAGGGTGATCTTGGTGCTGGTAAGACTACATTTACAAAGGCACTGGCAAAAGGGCTAGGTGTGACGAGAACAGTTAATAGTCCAACATTTACAATTATCAAACAGTATGAGGGGCGTTTATCTTTTAATCATTTAGATGTGTATCGTCTGGCAGAAAGTGATGAAGACCTTGGATGGGACGAGTTATTTTATGGAGATGCTGTGTCAGTAGTCGAGTGGGCCCATTTAATTGAGCAGGATTTACCGCGGGAACGTTTAGGGATTGAGATTTACCGAATTGGGGAACATGAACGTCGATTCGTGTTAACGCCTCAAGGAGAGCGATATGAGGCATTATGTGAGGAGCTAATAATATGATTTGGTTAGGAATTGAAACGGCGAATGCACCACTTTCTGTTGCTGTTGTAAAGGATGGTAAGGTGGTGGCAGAGGTTGTTCAAAATATTAAATTAACGCATTCTGCAGGTGCGATGCCTGCAATTGAAAATATTCTTGCGAATGCAGGGGTAAAACCCAATGAATTAGATGCCATTGCTGTATCAGAGGGACCTGGTTCTTATACGGGTGTACGCATTGGTGTAACGCTTGCTAAAACATTGGCATGGACGCTACATAAACCATTAGTAGGTATATCTAGCTTAAAGGTATTAGCAGCAAATGCTACACTCTATGATGGACTAATTTGTCCTATCTTTGATGCGCGTCGTGACAATGTCTACACAGCTGTTTATAAAGGAGCTGAACTTGATGTGGTTGTAGAGGATTATCACGATCATATTGATGGACTGTTAAACCGTTTGAAGGCTTTTGAGTCGCCAGTATTATTTATTGGAGCTGATGTCCATGCTTTTTGGGATAAAATCATAGAGGTATTGGGAGATTATGCCCTTCGTGCTCCATTTAGTAATGAATTACCTCGTGCGAGTGAGGTTATACGTTTAGCAAGTATGAGGGAGTTGCCGAGCGTAGAGGAAATACATCATTTTATACCGCAATACAAACGTATTACTGAGGCTGAGGCAAATTGGTTAAAGGGACAAAAGGAGAAGGCTCATGAGCAGTGATATAACATATCGTAAAATGGTGTCTGAAGATGTACCAGAAGTATTTGCAATTGAGCATGCATCGTTTCCAATACCCTGGACGCTTGATTCTTTTTACTATGAAATGCATGAAAATCAATATGCCTATTATGTGTTGGCAGTGGATGAAAGCAATAATATTATAGGTTTCTGTGGTATGTGGATGGTCATAGATGCTGCGCAAATTACGAATGTGGCAGTTACAGAGAATGCTCGTGGTCGAGGAATAGGTGAAGGCTTAATGCGAGAGGCGATACGCATTGCACGTGAACATGGAATGGATATAATGAGTCTAGAAGTGCGTGAGAGTAATACTGTGGCACAAAACCTTTATCGTAAGCTCGCGTTTCAAGATGGCGGCATACGTAAAGGTTATTATACAGATAACGGGGAGGATGCCCTTGTCATGTGGGTGAATTTATAATGGATAATCGAGTTATTTTAGCAATTGAATCAAGTTGTGATGAGACAGCAGCAGCCATTATTCGTAATGGTTCAGAGATTATTTCGAATGTTGTCGCGTCACAAATCGACAGTCATAAACGATTTGGTGGGGTTGTACCAGAAATTGCATCCCGTCACCATGTAGAGCAAATTACCGTTGTCATTGAAGAGGCACTAGCGAAGGCAAATATGAAACCAGCTGATTTAGATGCAGTTGCGGTAACAGAGGGTCCAGGTCTTGTAGGAGCACTGTTAATCGGTATAAATGCGGCGAAGGCTTTTGCGTTTGCAAACAATTTGCCTATTTTAGGCGTACATCATATTGCAGGACATATTTATGCAAATGCACTGGTACAACCAATGGAGTTTCCACTTCTAGCTCTTGTGGTATCAGGAGGACATACGGAACTTGTCTATATGAAAGAGCACGGCTCATTTGAAGTAATTGGAGAAACACGGGATGATGCAGCAGGTGAAGCTTACGATAAAGTGGCGCGCGTATTAGGCTTACCATACCCTGGAGGCCCACGTATTGATCAGTTAGCCCATGAAGGAAAGGAAGCAGTTGTTTTCCCTCGTGTATGGCTGGAGGGAGATTCATATGATTTTAGCTTTAGTGGCTTAAAATCGGCAGTTATTAACTATAAGCATAATATGGATCAGCGAGGAGAAGAGATTTCCTCAACGGCTGTTGCAAAAGGCTTTCAAGAAAGTGTAGTGGAAGTGTTAACAGCAAAAACATTGCGTGCAGCTCGTCAGTATAATGTTAAGCAAGTCATTGCAGCGGGCGGTGTAGCAGCGAATAAAGGCTTACGTACATCACTCGAGGTGACTTTTGCTGATGAAGGCATCCCATTCTATGTGCCACCATTGAAATTATGCACAGACAACGCTGCAATGATTGGAGCTGCAGCAACACCGATGTTTGAAGCTGGTAAACGTAGTAATTTGACGATGAACGGTCGCCCGGGAATGGAGTTGAAATCTTGGGTCGAATAGTAAAGTTAGTGACTTAAGGATGACTTATGTCCTAAAAAGGTATCTCAGAAACATTCTGGGATACCTTGTTTTACTTTTTTGAAAAAATAATTAAGTTAAAATAATGAAAGTAAAGGGAGTAAATCCGTTCTTATAATAGCAAGATGTTAATTGACAAATTTTTCAGAAAATTATCCGCAGGTATTGTGAAAAAAACTGCGAACATTCGTACTTATGCACAATTTGTTGATAACTTGTGCATAACTTGTGATTATTCTATATATAGTAGCGTGTTTTTCACAAAAACATGTGGATTAAATAATTTGAAATTGTGGACAATGTGGAAAAGTCTGTTGATATGTTGATATTACTAGATTTATAGTGTGTATAAAACTGTGGGCAGTTTTTGTCGAAAAATAGCACTTGACCAATATATATGAATAAATAGGGCAAGTAAAGAAAAAAACCATGTGACAAGGTACATGGTTTTACGAAGTGTTATGCAATAATATTTTCCAGTTCTTCATTTAGCTCTAGCCACTCCATTTCGAATAGCTCATGTTGCTCTTTAGCGGTAGCTAATTCACTTTGCAATTGCGAAATTTTTTCATGATCTGTGAAAATCTCAGGATTACAAAGCGCTTCTTCTAAACGAGCAATTTCTGTATCTATTTCCTGCATTCTCCCCTCTAAATCTTCGATGGCGCGCCGAATTTGGCGCTCGCGTTTTTTTACTTCTTTGTCTATTTTAGAGGTAGATACCTTTTCTGGAGCTTCTGCATGGATTTGAGGTTGAGCAGCAGCTTTCATTTGTGCAATTTCCAAAAGTTCTTGTTTTTTCTCAAGGTAATAATCATAGTCACCTAAATACTCAAATGAACCATCACCTGACAGCTCGACTACTTTCGTAGCAATTCGATTGATGAAGTAGCGGTCGTGAGATACGAATAATAGTGTTCCAGGATAATCAATCAGCGCATTTTCCAGTACTTCTTTACTGTCTAAGTCTAAGTGGTTGGTCGGCTCATCGAGAATAAGGAAGTTGGCTTTTTGCATCATCAATTTAGCTAATGCAAGTCGGGCCTTCTCGCCACCAGATAGAGAAGTAACGGTTTTATCAACATCTTCTCCACTAAATAGGAAGCGACCAAGTACTGTACGAATATCCTTTTCGTTCATTAATGGCCATTCATCCCACAGTTCTTTTAATACACTTTTATTACTCGAAAGTTTCGCTTGTTCTTGATCATAATAGCTAATCTGTACATTTGTACCGTAACGAATTTCCCCTGTAAGTGCTGGCAAATCCTTCACAATGGTTTTTAATAAAGTTGATTTGCCTACGCCATTTGGACCTACGAGTGCAATACGATCTTCACGGAATGTACGCAATTTAATACCGCTTGAAATTTGCTTATTACCATAACCAACAGTTAACGCATCAATAGACAACACATCATTTCCGCTTTGGCGTTCAATCGTAAAGCCGAAGTTAGCAGATTTTTCATCGCCATCAGGGGAGTCCATCCATTCTGTGCGCTCAAGCATTTTACGACGACTTTGAGCCATTTTTGTCGTAGATGCACGGGCTATATTTTTTTGGATAAAGTCCTCAAGTTTGGCCTTCTCATCTTGTTGGCGTTCAAACATCTTCGTGTCACGCTCATAGTTCTTCGCTTTTTCGTCTAAATAGGCACTATAGTTTCCAGGATATTTCGTCACACGGTGACGAGAGACTTCATAGACAATGGAAACAACTTGGTCTAAGAAATAACGGTCATGAGAAACAATTAAAATTGCACCTTCATAGCCTTTTAAATATGTCTCTAGCCAGGAGAGAGTTTCGATATCTAAATGGTTAGTTGGCTCATCGAGAATTAATAAGTCGGGCTTGCTTAGAAGGAGCTTAGCAAGTGCTAGACGTGTACGCTGTCCCCCGGATAGTGAGCTTATAGCCTTTTCATAGTCATCAGGATAAAACTGCATACCGTGTAGTACAGAACGAGTATCTGATTCATACTGATAGCCGCCTGCATCCTTAAAATCGTGCTGTAATTGGTCATACTCAGACATTATTTTTGCATATATATCGGCATTTTCATAAACAGCTGGATCAGCCATTTGTTGTTCAAGGGAACGTAAAGTCTTTTCTTGTGCATGTAGCGCTTCGAAAATTGTCATCATTTCGTCCCAAATCGATAATGTAGAATTTAGCCCAGCATGTTGTTCTAAATATCCTATTTGTACACCCTTCGGAATAATGATATCACCAGAGTCATACGACATTTGGCCAGCAATTATTTTTAGTAAAGTGGATTTGCCAGCGCCGTTGCGTCCTACTAATGCTACGCGATCACGGTGTTGAACTTCTAGTTTTACACCACTTAAAATTTCATCTGCAATGAAGGATTTATATAGTTGATTGACTTGTAATACAATCATTCTTGACACCTCAATTCCTTCTTAGTGTAAAGGATGGGAGATTTGCTTGCAATGTCAGTGCTTTACTTATTCCGAGCTGTCATGTAAGATTGAAACGATTTCCCTTTAGTTGGTGGCGTATTAGACGCCACTAACTAAAGGGAAATCCTCCAGTGGATGTCAAAAATTTTAATCGTATAAGCATGTTTCAAAATTAGTATTCAAATCCGCTGAGGCGAATTTGATGTGTTTATAAGGAGGAAAAAGTTTGAAACAAGAAGTGAAAATTCCACAAGCTACGACCAAAAGACTTCCTCTTTACTATCGATTTATCCAAAACTTTGCACAAGAAGGAATGGAACGTATTTCGTCGAAGGAACTGAGTGAAGCAATGAAAATTGACTCTGCAACTATTCGCCGTGACTTTTCTTATTTCGGAGCGCTAGGCAAAAAAGGATATGGCTATGATGTGCAACATCTATTAACGTTTTTTAGCCAAACACTCGATCAGCATGAAACAACAAAAGTAGCGTTAATTGGTGTAGGGAATCTAGGTAATGCGTTATTAAAGTATAATTTCCAAAAAAATCATAATACACACATTGTGGTTGCATTTGATTCAAAGGCACCTAAAGAAGGCAAAATGACAAGTAATATTCCTGTTTATCATCCTGATTTATTAGAGGAAAAGTATGCGGAATATGGTGCGGAACTGGCTATTTTAACGGTATCTCCTCGCTCTGCGCAGAAAACGGCAGACCGATTAGCAGCAATGAATGCAAAGGGCATATTAAATTTTACGCCAGAGCGTATTACAGTACCTGAGAAGATGCAACTCTTAACAATTGATTTGTCTGTAGAATTGCAGGCATTAATTTATTTAATACGTAATCAGGAAGATTAGGGATTACATAGAGGATTGGAATTTTTGTCAAATCACGGTGCTAGATATTTAACGTTTAGAAGATATCTAGACGAAAAACTTTCACATATAATTAGTTAGCAAAATGACGAAATATGCGTTAAAATGATGGATATAAAGAGGAGGTGGCTTGAGTGGGTGGTATTGGTCCAATGAGCCTCATTATTATCGGTGTTGTTGCTTTATTAATTTTTGGTCCTAAGAAGTTGCCGGAGCTAGGTAAAGCATTCGGTTCGACTCTTCGCGAATTCAAAAATGCAACTAAAGGATTAGCAGACGATGAAGATGATGACAAGAAAAAGAAAGAATTAGATAAGTAAGTTAGGATGTTTGAGGAATGAATCCAAAAGATCTAACTGTCATTCAACATATAGAAGAATTAAGAAAACGGCTTTTCATTGTTGCCGTTTTCTTTGTGCTAGCGATGATTGGAAGCTTCTTTGTTGCAAAACCACTTGTAAAGTATATTCAGGATACAGGTAAGTCTTATAATTTAGAACTCCATGCATTTGATGTGACGACACCACTTGCGATTTATTTTCAAGTGATTTTTTTACTTGCATTTATTCTCTCTTCACCAGTGTTAATGTATCAATTATGGGCATTTATTAGCCCAGGACTTCGTGAGGTAGAGCGAAAAGCAACACTTAGTTATATACCGTATTCGTTTATTTTGTTTATTGCCGGAGTATCTTTTTCGTATTTTTTACTATTCCCTTATGTCATGAAGTTTATGATGAATTTATCTGGGGAACTTGAAATTACTCAGGTAATAGGCGTACATGAATACTTCTCGTTTTTATTTAAACTCACAATACCTTTTGGTTTTCTGTTCCAACTACCCATTGTGGTATTGTTCTTTTCACGTATTGGGATATTAAGTCCTAATTTACTAATACGTATTCGAAAGTATTCATATTTTGCATTATTTGTTTGTGCTGCTTTGATAGCACCGCCTGAATTAGGATCGCATTTAATGGTTTCAGTACCGTTGTTTATGCTTTATGAAGTTAGTATCATGATTTCACGTGTTGGCTATAAGAAATACTTAAAATCAGAAGAAATTCGTTTGAAGGAAGAGCAAGAGGCTGAGCAAAAGCGTCAGGTTGAAGAGGCCCTTGAGCAACAGCGTCGTCAAATTGAAGAATTAAAATAATATTTAACTATAGGAAGCCCGATGCATTATAAAATGCACGGGCTTTTTGTTATGTTAGAAACTATAAACGTTCTGCTATAAAAAACCGCTCTGGTGTCACTATACCCAGAGCGGTCAAAAAAATTTATTGCATTTTTTCTAGTTCTTCAAGAAACTTTTGCAGTGGTTTTGCATAGAATTGTATGAGTGTCACAAATCCATTTAACATTATATGTGCGATGATTGATGTCCATATTCGTTTTGTTTTGTGATATAAAAAAGCAAAGATTAAACCGCAAATTGTATAGAGTAAGATATGTGAAAAATCGAAGTGAATTAGTGCAAAAAAGATCGCACTCACGATGGCGGCTACCCAGAAGTTTGTAGTCTGGACAAGCGAACCAAAAATAACACGACGGAAGACGAATTCTTCCAAAATAGGACCAAATACAACAATGGCTAGAATAGCAATTGGGGCACCTTTGGCAATAGCTACAATGTCAGCCGTGTTTTGTGAGCCGCCTTCAATACCAAAGATGGCCATTTCAATAGCTGCACCGATCATTTGTCCGAAAAATACAAGGAAGAAACCGATGATTCCCCACATGATTGTTAGTGGGATTGTTTCCTTTTTACCTTGATAGACATCCCAAAATGATTTGTCACGAGATGTTAAGATTAAACTTAGAATCAAAGCAATGGCAAAGCTAAGCGCGATATACCAACCTTGTGTTATAGGGGCTGCTTGTTCAGCGGGTAAACCCGTCGTACTCATCAGAACTTTGTGGAACGGCAAAATTAGCCATTTGCCTGACAACTGCATGATAATGTAAATGATTAAAACGTAGAGAGCTGTTTTTTTATGGTTAATACCTTTTAGAGAATTATTCACAGACAAAATCCTTTCCATTCATATGCTTCTTTTCTATTGTAGAGGAATATGGAAAGAAAACAAAATTTTTCGAAGTTCTGGCTTGCAAAAAAAGAAGTGATTGATTATCATAATAAATGTGTTAGCACTCATTGATATAGAGTGCTAATAAACTAACAACAAATATTTTATTAATAGGAGGTTGTTTCACTTGTTAAGACCACTAGGAGATCGTATTGTAATCGAACTAATCGAGGTAGAAGAAAAATCTGCATTTGGGATTGTACTACCAGATTCTGCAAAAGAAAAGCCGCAAGAAGGTAAAGTAGTAGCAGTTGGGACAGGTCGTGTTTTAGAAAACGGACAACGTGTAGAGCTTGACGTTAAAGTTGACGACCACATTATATTCTCTAAATATTCAGGTACAGAAGTTAAATTTGAAGGCAATGAATATTTAATTTTACGTGAAGGCGATGTTCTTGCAATTATTCAATAATATTAAAATATATTAATTAAGCTTAACGAATATTCCATTTCAGGAGGGTAAATTCAAATGGCAAAAGATATTAAATTCTCAGAAGAAGCTCGTTCATTAATGCTTCAAGGTGTAGATAAATTAGCTAACACAGTGAAAGTGACATTAGGGCCAAAAGGTCGTAACGTTGTTTTAGAAAAAAAATTCGGTTCACCACTTATTACAAATGATGGTGTAACTATCGCAAAAGAAATAGAGCTTGAAAATGCATATGAAAACATGGGTGCAAAATTAGTAGCAGAAGTTGCTTCTAAAACAAATGAAATCGCAGGGGACGGTACAACAACTGCAACAGTTCTTGCACAAGCAATCATCCGTGAAGGTTTGAAAAACGTAACGGCTGGTGCAAACCCAGTAGGTATCCGTAAAGGAATCGACAAAGCGGTAGCAGCAGCTCTAACTGAATTACATGCCATTTCTCGTCCAGTAAGTAACAAAGAAGAAATCGCACAAGTCGCGGCTATTTCTGCTGCTGACGAAGAAGTTGGTGAATTAATTGCAGAAGCTATGGAGCGCGTTGGTAACGACGGCGTTATCACAATCGAAGAGTCAAAAGGCTTCACAACTGAGCTTGATGTTGTAGAAGGTATGCAATTCGACCGCGGTTATGCATCTCACTATATGGTAACAGACACAGATAAAATGGAAGCGGTACTAGAAAACCCTTATATTTTAATTACAGATAAAAAGATTACGAACATTCAAGAAGTTCTACCATTATTAGAGCAAGTGGTACAACAAGGTCGTCCACTGTTAATTATCGCTGAAGATGTTGAAGGTGAAGCTCTTGCCACACTTGTTGTGAACAAACTACGTGGTACATTCAACGCTGTAGCGGTTAAAGCGCCTGGATTCGGTGATCGTCGTAAAGCAATGCTTGAGGACATCGCAATTCTTACAGGTGGTCAAGTAATCACTGAAGAATTAGGATTAGATCTAAAATCTGCCGATATTACTTCACTTGGTCGCGCAGCAAAAGTTGTTGTCACAAAAGACAATACAACAATCGTAGAAGGCGTTGGCGGTGCAGATGCAGTTGAAGGTCGTATTGGCCAAATTCGTGCGCAACTTGCTGACACAACTTCAGAATTTGATAAAGAAAAATTACAAGAACGTCTTGCAAAACTTGCTGGCGGGGTAGCAGTCATTAAAGTGGGTGCTGCAACAGAAACAGAATTAAAAGAACGTAAACTCCGCATTGAAGATGCTCTTAACTCAACTCGTGCAGCAGTTGAAGAAGGTATTGTTTCAGGTGGTGGTACGGCACTTCTTAACGTATATGCAGCAGTTGAAAAAGTGGCTGACGTAGTAGATGGAGACGTAGCGACAGGCGTTAAAATCGTCCTTCGCGCATTAGAAGAACCAGTTCGCCAAATTGCCAACAATGCAGGTCTTGAAGGTTCAATCATCGTGGATCGCCTAAAACGCGAAGAAATCGGTGTAGGCTTCAATGCTGCAACAGGCGAATGGGTAAACATGATGGAAGCAGGCGTAGTAGACCCAGCGAAAGTAACTCGCTCAGCACTACAAAACGCAGCATCTGTCGCAGCTCTATTCCTAACAACGGAAGCGGTAGTTGCAGACATTCCAGAACCAGCTGGTGCAGGCATGGGTATGCCTGACATGGGCGGTATGGGTGGTATGGGCGGCATGATGTAATAAGCCGCTTCAACCCTTGATATGACTGGGTTTTATGTAAGGCGAAAGTGTGATGTTAACATTTTGCTAACATTAATGATTTTAACGGAGGCTTCTCATAAGTTCACTGAACTTTTGGGAAGCTTCTTTTTTCATTTCTTTTTGAACAATACTAAAATCGATTAATAATGATCGAATTACATACATTTTATCTTCATTGATACTATATTGAGGTTTGTTCATCAGTAATTAGTAGGTGTAGCAATATGCTGACCTTCCATGTGTATAAACATCGGCAGTATTCATAGAAATTTGCAATTTGGCCAATGCCTCAGGGCAATAGCAATAAACAAAGTTATAAAGAAGAGGTACAAAGTTATTTTCAAAGCGTTCACTGTAAAGAGGTATTAATTCATAAAAATCAATAAAAATTTATTGAAATTCGATAAATGTTGTATTAAAATCAAATTAACAATAAATAAGTGAGGTGCTTTTTATGAAAAGAGGTTCAACACTCTTTTTAAAGATCGCTGTTATTTTTAGTGGAATTCCTGTACTTGCTTTGTGCATATTTTTAGTACCTGAAATAGCAAATTATGCAGCAGAACTGTATCCAGATCATGCATATATCAAATATCTTGTTTTCATCGACTTGTATGCAACGGCTATACCTTTTTACTATGCTTTGTATCAGGCTATTAAAATTTTAAGCTATATCGATAAGAATAAAGCGTTCTCGGAATTATCTGTTAAATCTTTAAAGATTATTAAATACTGTGCATTTATCATCAGTGGGTTGTATGTGGTAGGCATGCCACTCTTCTATCTCATAGCGGAAATGGACGACGCCCCAGGCCTCATATTAATTGGAATGGTCTTTATTTTTGCTTCTATGGCAATTGGAGTGTTTGCTTGGGTTCTTCAAAAGCTTTTAAAAGAGGCGATCGATATAAAATCAGAAAACGATTTAACAGTCTGAGGTGGGGGATATGACAATTATTATTAATATTGATGTGATGTTAGCAAAACGAAAAATGAGCGTAACGGAGCTTTCAGAGAGGGTTGGGATTACGATGGCGAACCTTTCCATTCTGAAAAACGGGAAAGCAAAAGCGGTTCGTTTTTCAACATTAGAAGCGATATGTAAGGCTTTGGATTGTCAGCCAGGTGATATTTTGGAGTACAAAAGTAATGAAGACACGCAAGAATAATAAAGTAGGAAGAAGCGTTAATGCAAAAGGGATTAACGCTTTTTTTATGGAGCTTATTATACGAACGAGGCAGGTTAGGTGAAAATGAATTAGTATGTAAAAGCCCCCATGAGTTTTCCTGAACTCATGAGGGCTTTTACTTTTCTGTTGTTGAGGTTAATGAAGCTACAATTTCGCAAATTATTCTTAAATAAAATTTCTTATTGTATTTCATATAATTATAAATTACAATACTAATGATAATGATAATCGTTATCATTTATGTTAGTATTGTAGATAGAGGTGAAATCTTGAATAAACAAGAAATAAACAGAATAGGGATGGGCAACATTTATTATGTGATTATTGTTCTTTTAATAGCCTTAATACTGTTATCCGCTGTTTTTTCTGTATCGATAGGACAAGTGAATATACCGTTCAAGCAATCTATGGACATATTATTGCATGCTATAACAAATGGATGGCTTGGATCACTAGATAATGTCCAAAATGAATCTTACTTGAATATTATTTTACAGGTGAGGATGCCTCGCGTTATTTTGGCGTTGTTGATAGGCATCGGGCTTTCATTGTGTGGAACTGTTATGCAAGCAGTTGTACAAAATCCGCTAGCTGACCCCTATATACTTGGCATTTCGTCAGGTGCTTCTTTAGGTGCAACATTTGCCATTTTAGTTGGATTTGGAAGTAGTGCGTTTTTGGCTCAATTTGGTGTAGCGTTCGGTGCCTTTGTTGGTGCCATGTTTACATCAATGGCAGTACTGATTTTATCGAGTATAGGCGGTAAAGCGACATCGGTAAAACTCGTTCTTTCAGGGGTTGTCATTGGTGCATTATGTAGTTCTTTCTCAAGTCTAATTATCTTTTTTGCTAATGATGCCGAAGGAATTAAAACCGTTACATTTTGGTCTATGGGAAGCTTGGCCTCCGCAAGTTGGGAGAAGACGCCTATCATGGCAGTAGTAATTTTACTTGGTTGTGGACTGTTCCTGTTCCAGCATCGCGTATTAAATACGATGCTACTAGGTGATGAGTCAGCTATTACGCTTGGTATTAATTTAAGTGTCTATCGTAAATTTTATATGATTATCACTGCGCTTATTACAGGGACAATGGTTGCATACGCAGGAATGATTGGTTTTGTAGGTTTGATTATCCCTCATATCACAAGGGGGATTTTTGGGGCGGATCATAAACAATTAATGCCGGGTACTTTACTTTTAGGTGGTCTATTCATGATTTGGGCAGACATCTTGTCAAGAACATTAATACATAATGTGGAATTGCCTATTGGAATCATTACTTCAGTTATTGGATCACCATTATTTATCTACATGATTGTGAAAAAAGGCTACAACTTCGGAGGGTAGAAAATGGAATTGACTGCAAAGGACATGGAAATAAGGATTGGGAAGAAAGATATTGTTAAAAATGTTTCAATCCTCGTAAAAAAACAACAATTTGTTGGCCTTATTGGACCGAATGGATGTGGCAAATCAACGCTATTAAAAAGTATTTATAAAAGCTTGGTTCCTCAAAAGGGGATGGTTTTTTTAGATGATTTGGATGTATTAAAGACTTCAGAGAAAAAGATTTCTCAGCGCTTGGGTGTAGTAGGACAGTTTAATGAAATGAACTTCGATTTGACCGTACAGCAAATGGTTATGTTGGGCAGGACACCCCATAAAAAAATGCTAGAGTCAGATAAACAAGAAGATTTTGAGATTGTGGAGGAAGCTTTAACAACAACCAATTTACTTGATTACAAAAATCGTGGTTTTTTATCGTTGTCTGGTGGAGAAAAGCAAAGGGTTATTCTTGCGAGAACCATTGCGCAGCAACCGAAATTCATGATTTTAGATGAACCAACGAACCACCTAGATATTCGCTATCAGATTGAAATTTTATCATGTGTAAAAGGTCTGAACATTGGCGTACTAGCCGCACTTCATGATTTAGAAATGGCAGCGCATTACTGCGATTATCTTTATGCGATAAAAGATGGAGAGGTCTATGCTCACGGTACACCTGAAGAAGTTTTAACATCAGATACAATTCAAGCATTGTATCAAATAAAATGCCAAACATATACGAATCCTGTTACAAATGGATTAAGTTTTGCATATGGAATATAGGAGGATTACAGTGAAAAAGAATTTATTACTTGGAATAGGTTTAGCAGCCATATTAACATTGACGGCTTGTGGAGGGACAACTAAAAGTACCTCAAAGGTATCAGAAACGCAAGATCATTACCCATTGACGATTCAAAGCTTTACGAAAGCTGAAGGTGGGACAACATGGGATAAGAAAGATCAAGTGTTTGATAAAGCACCTGAAAGAATAATGGCTAATACTCGTCCAGCGGCAGAACTATTATTGCATCTAGGCTTAGGCGATAAAATTGTAGGGGTAGGGGCAAACTTCGGAGAACCCGATAAATCAGTAGAAGAAGCATATTCAAAATTAAATATACTAAGTGACGAGTATGTTGGAAAAGAAGTAACTTTAGGAACTAACCCAGACTTAGTATTTGGACGAGGCGGTTTATTTGATAATGCAGACTGGGGTGTAGGTACAGTAGATACACTCAATGATATGAACATTAAAACGTATGTACTTGAGTCATCTGTTACAGGCGGAACGTATGATTCTATTTATAAAGATATTGAAAACATTGGTGAAATTTTTAGTGTTCAAGATAAAGCAGATAACTTTATAAAAGAGTTAAAAGACAGACAAACAGCGATTACTTCAAAATTAGAAAGTATTAAAGACCACAAAACTTTTGCTTATCTGCATACAAACGATCCAAAAGAGCTTTTTGTATATCCTGCACACGATGAAACATTCTTCAATGACGCTTTTAAAATGATAAAGTTAGATAATATATTTGAGGATGAGTTAGGCGATGTAAGTGTTGAAACGCTTATTGAGTCAGATCCAGATGTCTTAATCATACCAAACTGGGATGGCTCTGACCTTGAAAAAGTACGTGAAGCGATCTATGCGAATCCAAAGTTATCAAGCATGAAGGCAATTAAAAATAAACAAATTTATATAGTTGATTACAATTATTTGTTTGGTTATGGTTATAACACGATCGATGGGATGGAACTTTTAGCTAAAGAAATGTATCCAGATTTGTTTAAATAGATTTAGTGAAATAGAAAGCAGTAGAAAATAAAAAGGACTTGCCAAGAGGGTGCTAAACCTTGTTGGCAAGTCCGATTTTTTTGATTAAAGCTCCTAGAGGTTCACATTATTCTGTATGAAGTCATGTTGAAGGAGCTTCTACAAAAGTGATTAGAACATGGAAGTCGGATACATCAGTTGGACACGAAAAGAAGCCCCTTTGCAGTTTATCAGTTGCACAAGGGGCATTGATTCCAAATAAGTCGATCGTATTAAACAAGCTCATTCCTGGTCAATGTTGTTTGTTTAACAGGGGACTGTTCGCGATCCCAACAAATTGTAAGAGGATGTTGTTGGTCAACATATAACGATTGTGTATAAATGTCCTTACGCTTGCTTTTTAATTCAACTATATCCAATGACATTGGCGTTGCGTTTGGAAATAGTCCAGTTTTATAGATGGCTTCCTTCATTGTCCAAAGTTCATAAAATAACTTAGAGCGATCAATTTTAGAATATTGATTAATCCTATTTATTTCTCCCTCTGACATGGCATAGGCCATTACATCTTCATTTAAACATTCTATCTTTTCAACATCAACCCCAACATGACCTTGGTGGGTTAGCGCAGCGACAATCCATTCGCCAGAGTGTGAAAGATTAAAATCGCCTTGCCAACTAGCTTGGTTGGCAAGATAGGGGCGACCGATCGCATTGCGAGCAATTATTGCATGTTGTATATCTGCAAATTCACGAATCATCCATCTAACTAGAACGGTTCCTAGTAATGCCCGTTGCCTATCCTGCCAATGCTTGTACCTTAATATTCTAAGTCGATCCTCATGGGGAAGCTTAAATAAGAATGCTTCAGATTCCCATTGTAATAATTGCCGGCCAATAGGGAGCGTGAATAAGTGTACGCCACTTTTCATCGTACCTAATCTCGACATCATTTGACTCCTACAGGTAGTGGCTCCGGAAAATAGCCCATTTGGATGCCATAATTAATCATTGTTCGGATAAAGGTTGAATTTGGCTCTGCACAAGTGACGCCCGTATTCATTAAAAATTTCTGTGTTTTATTGGTATTAAATATAAATGGTGAGTCGCTTGCTCCATCACCATCAAGCTGAGCAATAGCCAATGATAAATATTCCTGCAATGCTTGTGGATGATCCCCGTTTAATAACCAATGTTTATACTCATCTGCGGCTATCATTTCTAACGTATAGCCAAGTCCCTTCAGATCCTCTATAAAATCGAGGTATGTTAGGGGGACAGGGTTACACAGGTGGAATGTATGTCCATTCGATTTGGGCTGGCAAGCAAGTGCAACAAGCGCTTGGCTAGCGTAATTTATCGGTGTAAAATCAACATGCCAGTTAGCTTCCGGCGTTTTCCCTAAACAAAGCATAGATTTAATCATTCGATAAAAAGCATTACCATCCATATTGCGTTGGAACTTACCTGTTTCAGAATGACAAGTTAAATTTCCTACACGGTAAATAGAAACTGGAATCCCATCTTTCACAGCATTTCTAACAAGTTTCTCTGCCTCTAACTTACTTTGGTTATAGACATTTTCAAGGGTTACATCATAGTCAAAATCTCCATGAACTTGATTGTGTTCCCATTGGCTTGCAGCGAGCTCCTCTGGAATCCCAATTGTTGAGACATGATGGAAATGAACACCAACTTTGCGTTTCGCAAGCTCAAGTAAGTACCTAGTTCCCTCAATATTGACATCGTGAAAATGTGCAGCCGCGCCAAAATGTCTTACATCTGCACCACAATGTATAATTGCATCGATTTTTTCAGTAAGTGTATGTTCATCTTCAGTTGATAAATTGAGTGCCGGTTTACCTAAATCACCTTGAATGACTGTTACGCGCTTATTAAGCTTAGCAACGATTGCTTCATCGAAATAAAATCGCACACTCTCCTTCAATTTTTCTTCTAGTGTTACATGTGAATTTTCTCTAATCAGACAATATATATGGGCGTTTGATTTAACCAATAGCTCGTATAATACATGACTTCCTAAGTAGCCTGTGGCACCTGTCAATAAAACAGTACTTATTGGCAATGGTTTCTTGGTTACAGTGACTGGCAGCGCACTAGGCTCCATCAAATCCTTCAGGACAAAGTCAGCGGCTTGATCAGTTGTATTATTTTCTTCAGGTTGATGGTTACTCATATAGTTGTCTAATTCTGCAATGGTTTGATACTGGAAGAAATCTTGTATTTTTAAAAATGGCGCATGTTTTTTTACTTGAACAAGAATTTCAAGTATTTTTAGTGAATGTCCACCAATATGAAAGAAATTATTATGAATCCCGACACGCTCAATACCAAGTACTTGCTCCCAAGCATGCGCTAACATTTGTTGTATGGCATTTTTAGGAGCATCATAGTGACTTGCTAAAGGTGTTGCAACATCCATCTCAGCTAATATTTTACGATCGATTTTACCAGTAGGGGATAGTGGCATTTCTAGGACTTCAATTAAGCGCTCGGGTAACATATATTCAGGTAGATTACTTGCCAAATACTCCCGGATTTCGGCCTGTTCTACAGATATACCACCGGATACAGTGTAGTAAGCGAATAAGCTATTATTACCATCTGCCATTTTCTTCGCGAGAATTACTGCTTCTTGAATGCTAGGCTGATTGGCCAATACAGCTTCAATTTCCCCAATTTCAATTCGAAATCCTCTTACTTTGACTTGCGAATCTTTGCGACCTACAAATTCAATGACACCGCTCGGCAATAAGCGCACTAAGTCACCTGTTCGATACATTAACTTTCCTGGCTCATCTGAAAATAAATGGGGGACAAATGCTTCGGCAGTTTTTTCAGGCTGATTTAAATAACCAGCGGCTAAACCGGTACCTGCGATATATAATTCTCCAGGTTCATTGATAGGACAAAGTTGACCCTCCTTATTGACAATATACATTTCATAATTTGCAATCGGTTTGCCGATAGGGATACTTGATTGGCCGTCCGTCACTTCATCTTTCACTTTGTAATAAGAAGACAAAACAGTACATTCTGTTGGGCCATACACATTAATAATCTCCGTATTTGTCCCGAATTTTTCTTGCCATTTTTGTAATACGGCAGACATCAGTGCTTCTCCACCGACTGACAAATATTTAAGTGATGACAATGCATCTTTTTGCTCTATAGGCAAATACGTAGCAAGTTGAGTAAAGAAAGCATTTGGTATAGTGGCCGCCGTAACTCTTTCTCGCTTAATCATATCTGCAAATGCCTCAATCGATACCCGTTCTATACTTGTTAACATATGTAATCTAGCACCAGAGAAGAAAGCCGTAAACGTTTCCGTTATAGATGGATCAAAACTATAGGAGATAAATTGAGAAAAGACATCTTGCTCTGTAGCATGATAAATTCTTTGATTATCCGTTATTAAATTGATAACAGAGTAATGTCTGAGCATCGTACCTTTAGGCTTGCCCGTAGATCCTGAGGTATATATGATATAGGCTAAATCAGCAGGATTTAAATCGATGTTGATATTCTCTGTTGAAAATGTTTCTTCCATTTGATTCAGTGTAAAAACTGTGCGAGAGTGAAAATCGCTATGTAGTAAATCATCAAGTAATTGAGTATGTTCAACTTTGGTTAGTATAAATGGAGCACCTGTATCGTTCAATAGATAATGACAACGTTCTTGCGGATAGCTTGGATCAATGGGCACATATACGCCACCAGCCTTCAAAGTACCGAGCAGGCTGACCACAGTTTCCTTGCATCGCTCCATCACAATCGCTACATAATCGCCTTTTTGTAGCCCATTAGCTACCAGCATATGTGCAATTTGATTGGAGCGCTCATTTAGCTGACGATAAGTCATCGTGCCACCATCAAACGACAATGCAATTTTATTTGCAAACAGTGCAGCTGATTGATAAAAAATTTCTGGTATTGTTTTATCTTTTTCATAAGAGGCTTCTGTGTGATTTAACGCAAGATATAAGTTCTTTTCCTCATTCGTTAACAGTTGCGTACGATTGGCAGGTAGCAACTGTTGGTCATAAATTTTTGTTTTAAGAATGGGTGTAACTAAATCAAGTCCTCGTTTTAAATTCAATCCTGACAACTCCTATTTTGTAAAAAAAGTATTCAATGGAAAAGTCATTCCCATTGAATACTTTTTCATTATGATTTCACTATAAATGTATTAACAACACTTAATAGTTCAGTAGATAGCTCCGTTAATACTTGTGCCTCGTCTGAAACTTTGTGCACAGTATTTAGCTGAGAAACAGAAGCTTCAGCTACCGCTCGTGTATTATCTCTAGAATGTCCCGAAAACTTCTCCATATCCTGAACAGATGAAGTTACTTCTTCCATACCTGCAGCCATTTCTTCAATTGTTGCCGATAGTTCTTGAATCTGACCTGAAACCTGATGAATCGAAGTTAAAATTTGACCAAAAGACTTCTCAGAATCGTTAATCATCAACAAACCATTATCTACTTCCTCCACAGCATGTATCATCACATTAACAGATTCATTTGTATCATTTTGGATATGAGATATAAGCGTGGAGATTTCTCTCGCTGATGCCTCTGATTGCTCAGCAAGTTTGCGTACTTCATCTGCTACCACCGCAAAACCACTTCCAGCTTCTCCCGCTCGAGCCGCTTCAATGGCAGCATTCAGCGCCAGTAGATTCGTTTGAGATGCAATGCCTGTAATGATACCGACGATTTCCTCAATTTTACCTGAATGGGCACCTAACATTTTTACTGATGCTGCCGATTGATTTACCGCGTTACTGATTGCATTCATCTGTGCAACAGATTTGTTGGTTGAATCATTTCCTTTTTCAGCTTCCTCTGATGCAAGAATAGAGGATTCAGCTATCTGATTTGATGTCATTGCAATACGTTGAATGCCAATACTCATTTCCTCAATCGTGATTGAACTTTCTTGCGCTTTTTGAACTTGTAAATCCGCGCCGCCAGCAATTTCCTGCATGGATGAAGCAACATTATTATAAGAGTCTGTTGCTACTTGCATATGTGTAGATAAAACATGTGCTGAATTTGAGACACGTGACGAAACATTCGTTGCACTCTGAATAACTGTTCTCAAATTTTCTATCATCAGATTAAAATTATTTGTCAGCAAGCCGATTTCATCATTTGAATTAACAGGCAAAGCTTCCAGTTCCAAATTTCCTTCAGCCACTTTTTTCGATTGCTGTGAAAGTTGTTGAATGGGTGTTAGTTTCCTTTTTAATAGCGAATAAACTACGATTGAAGAACCTATTAAGAAAATAACGGTAACTAATAGTGTCCATAATGCTTCTGACATCGCTTTAGCGGTTACCATAGATACATCATAGTCAATTGCATAAGCGGCTAGGATAGAGCCATTCTCATCCAATATAGGTGTTAATCCTGTTTTATAGCTTCCGAACTTATCGCTATATATATCGGTTGCAGTTGCCTTTTCTGTTTCAAATACCTCTTTAATTCTTGTAAGAAAATCTGTGGATAGACCCATTTCAATCATGTCTTGATTATATTCTGCACCCGAATCTAGAATGCTCGATGAAAGAACGGGAGCATTTATATTTTCACCATCTACTGTAATGAGAAATAAGTTTGTGATAATGTCAGAAGCATCATTGATTTTATCCATTTCCTTTGTCAAAAGAAGGGCATCTGCATTATCAGCGCTAGGTTGCTCCAATATAGAATTTAAAGTATCAAGATCTATTGTTTGAGATAAAATCATCCCTTTATCAAAGAGGGATTGATCCATATCTTTTAAATTGCTATTTTTTACAATATAATACGAAAGTCCCATAGTGACTAATCCGAATAACAGTAAGATACTTACCATTATAACTGTCAATTTCTTACTGATTGACATTTGCTTTTTCTTGCTTTTTTTCATACTCTCTCTCTTCCTCCTAAAATTACATATAAGACATATTTCTAGTGAAAAATGGACAACCGATGATGTAACAGCAAAATGTAAATGAAATAAATACTATGTTGCAGTAGCTGGGTTGATGTAATCATATAAGGTATTCATTTTACGTTTTGTCAGTATTTCTTTGAGAAAATAGTAAAGTAATCCATTCATTACCTAATCTTAATCAACTATACTGCCAAAAAATACGATTCACAACCCAAAGAACTAACTATTTACACAGAAAAAATTTGATAACACAATAATATAATTAGTATTTTTTTACCATTCATTTTAGGTATCTGTGCATATTTTTAATTAAAAATTATAATTAATTAGTATGAATCTAAAATGGTGAGTGGATGTCTATTTCAGTGGACGCTAAATCTTATGCGTATATGTACGCTAATAAATGAATAACTGTGCCATAGTTTTTCATACAGTAACGCATTGAATTCTTAATATATTTATTTTCGAAAATAATTGTGGCGAACCTATCGGCAATATTATGTGTAGCAGTATGTTGGGTTCATAAGATCTTGAAGAAAATATATTAAAATCTAATTTGTTATAAAATATAACAAAATTAATTATAATAGAAGAAAATACTTTTAAGGATGTTAAACATAATGGCGATTATAAAAATCAAGAAAATAAAGGTGCAAAATTTAAGAAATGTACGCAATGGTGAGATTACATTATCGGTGGATTTTGAGTCATTTTTTAAGGCGAATGTTGTTGGTCTGTACGGACAAAATGGTTCAGGGAAAACGACAATGGTTGATGCATTTGGTTTACTGAAGACACTTATTTCTGGTTGGCTTGCTGACGTTAAACTGCCTACTAGAGAAAAACGAATGATAATGGCAGGGGCGGACAAAGCAAGTATCGATATAGAATTTCTTGTGGAAAATCAATTTGGTACTTTTTATGTCCATTATTTTGTGGAGTTACAAGAAGACGGAAAAAGATTGTACACAACGGCCGAGCGAATGACTTACAGAGAAAACGAAAAAGGCAAACGCGCAAAGGTTCTTGTTTATGTGACAGAAGAGGATGTGCAAATACGTAATGCATCTCTTGTAGATATGAATGAAAAACAGCGTGTCCAAATGCTTGTCATCCATCAATTAGCAAGAAAGCAATATATGTCTTTTATCTTTCACAAAGATTTAAAGTTATTGTTACGAGAGAAGTTGACTGAATTAGAAATGGAACTGCTGCATAATTTGGCAATCGACTTTAATCAAGATTTGCATATTGTAAACAATCAAAACATTGCCCCTTTATTTGAAGAGCGGTTTATGCCATTTAGCGTCCATTTAGAAAGAACGCGTGGTTCAATTTCTTATGATTTGAATGGACCAGCATTATTACCAGAAGATGCTTTTTATGTATTATGCGAAGTGATTGAACAAAGTAATCGCGTATTAGCGACGATTATACCAGGGCTTACGATTAAAATTAATGTTATTACCGAGCAGACTTTAGATAGTGGTGAAAAGGGGATACGATTTGAGTTTTTATCGCAACGAGGTGACCGTGAATTACCTCTTCGAACTGAATCAGAGGGGATTTTAAAAATTATTTCAGTGCTTAGTGTACTAATCGCTGTCTATAATAATCCGAATGCTTGCGTGATCATCGATGAATTAGATTCAGGTATATTTGAATATTTATTAGGCGAGTTGTTAACAGTGATTGATGAGGGCGGGAAAGGACAGCTTATTTTTACGTCCCATAATTTACGTGTGTTAGAGGTGCTTGCCATTAAAAATTTATGGTTTACGACGACAAATGAAAATTACCGATATATGCAACTCAAGGGCATTAAAGAAGTGAATAATGCGAGAGATGTCTATTTACGTGCCATTCAATTAGGTGGACAGGACGAAGAGGTTTATAGGGAAACAAAAACATTTAAAATCAAACGTGCTTTTAGAAAAGCAGGTGTGCAACATGACTAAAAAGGTACTATTGATTATTGTTGAAGGACAAACAGAACAAATTGTGTTAGAAGATTATCTAGATGAACATTTTGTTAATTCGACGATTCGTTTCGATGTGCAACGAGAGGATATCCTAACCAAGTGGGATTCTAAAAAGAATATACCTAATATTAAAAATAGTGTGGGACGAGTTATTCACAACTATTTAGAAAAATATAAGTTTTTAGCGAAAGATCTAACTGCTGTTGTGCACATTACAGATGCGGATGGCTGCTTTATAGCACCAGAATTTGTACAGGTGAAGTCAGATATTGAACAAAATTTATACTACACAGAGGATGCTATATTCGTAAAAACAGAGAAGCGTAAGGAGCAGATTGAACAGCGTAATGAGATGAAGGCAAATAATGCTAAAATTCTAATCGCTCATGATCATTTTAGTATTAATCGCTTAAAAGTACCCTATCAGCTTTTTTACTTTTCAACTAACTTAGAGCATGTTTTGTGGAATGAGCGCAATGAAGTTGCGACTGAAAAAATTCATAAAGCGGATACCTTTATTGACAATTTGTCGGGCTCCATTGAAGAATTTCTTGGAGAATTTCTTCCTGTGAATACTGCACTTTCTTATAGGGAAAAAATGAAAGAAAGTTGGGCGTTTTTAATGGACGGCTGTAATTCTCTTCAACGTGGAACGAATGTGCCATTATTGTTTGAAATGATTAAGTCCAGTGTGCAAAAGTAATGTATGAGAAACCTCCCATGACAGAAGTGAATGGGAGGTTTTTTCATTTGCATAAAGAAATTTTGAAAAAAAGTGTAACAATACAAGTGTTCTAGCGACTTAATGGGGGAGGCGCAGGGTAATGAAAAATCCTTATGATTATCTAATTGGTGGCTTTAGTTTTATTTTTATTGATTTGAAACTATACGGTGAAGTGCTTGATATAGCACCAGATTTTATTGGATATGCATTTTTGGTTTATGGTATCTATCTATTACCAGTATTTCATAATTTAAAGCGTTGGTCGAAAAATTTTGCCATTATTTTAATGGTGATGTCATTTTTAGTGGAGTTAGATCAATGGCTTGGTTCATTGCTACTTGGGCAAGTCGGCGAACAGTTCATGCAGTTTTTACTGATTGTCTTTATGTATTATGTTTTTCAATTATTGCTACATGTTCATGAGCATAAACAATTAGAAGTTAAAACATTTAAAACGTATCAAAAGTTTATGGCATTGATGCTTTGCGGATTTGTGATGCATGCTTTTTCTATCAATGTTGAGGGTAACTTGCGGGAAAACTTTTACTTTATAGGAGCCATGCTACAGGTAATAGCGTATATACTATTTAGTAACTATTGTCGTGCTGGCTCTAAATACTTTAAAGAAATGAAGAAGGTCCATTCGCTACAATAAGCGCTGGACCTTTATTTTTTTACATAGCTATATTTCTGTAATTTTACTTGTACGAAATCGAGAAAATTACTACAGTGTGTAGGTTTTACAATGACATGTTTCCTTGTACCATTTCATAAGCTTTATAGGTATGATTTCATCACGCTAAGAAGGAGGCAATCACATTCAAATACATGTTGTACGGGCAGGAGAGTCCATATGGAGTATTGCGCAAGCTTATGGGACAACGGTTCAGAGCATTGTTGACGCCAATCAAATTCCTGATCCCAATCGATTAGTCATTGGGCAAGCACTTGTGATTCCAATTGTGGGGAGTTTTTATTATGTGCAGCCTGGAGATAGTCTATGGTCAATTGGCCACCGCTTTGGCATCAATTATTTAACGCTAGCACAGGTAAACGGTATTAGTCCTAATCAGCCTTTATCAATTGGTATGCGACTTTATATTCCACCAGCTCCGAAAACAAGGGCTGAAACATTGGCCTATTTAGAGCCGAGGGGTACATCTGTAAGTGAAGCACTGCTGAGTCAAGCAAGGGAAGCGGGTCCTTATCTAACGTATCTTGCATTATTTAGCTATGAGGCAAGGAGAGATGGGACACTAAAGGTGCCACCAAGCCAAGGTGTGCCAGAGATTGCGGATGATACAGGGGCATCTCTGGCGATGGTAATCTCCAATTTAGAAGATTTCCGATTTAGTGGTGAGTTAGCAAGGGATATTTTCCAAAGCACGGCTGTACAAGATTTACTATTTGAAAACATTATTATAGAAGCAAAGCGTATAAGTAGCATCAAAGATATTCATTTTGATTTCGAAAATTTACCGGGTGATCAAAGAGAAGCATACAACAATTTTTTAAAAAGAGCAGTGGAGCGGTTCCATGCAGCGGGTTATACGGTCTCTACAGCGCTTGCTCCGAAAACAAGTGCTAACCAGCAAGGTCCGTGGGTTGTTGCGCATGACTACAAAGCCCATGGGGAAATTGTAGACTTTGTATTGCTAATGACCTATGAGTGGGGCTATTCAGCGGGACCACCAATGGCTGTTTCCCCACTTCCGGAGGTAGAGGCAGTTGTAAAGTACGCAGTAAGTGAAATACCTGCAAATAAAATATTGCTCGGTCAGAACCTATATGGTTATGACTGGACCTTGCCCTTTGTGCAAGGAGGCCCTATTGCAGAAGCAGTTAGCCCACAAAGAGC
The DNA here is from genome assembly GCF_050272295.1 of Lysinibacillus sp. NPDC048646. NCBI lineage: Bacteria > Bacillati > Bacillota > Bacilli > Caryophanales > Bacillaceae > Lysinibacillus > Lysinibacillus sp. NPDC048646. Next base: position 61,078 of record NZ_JBNNLZ010000021.1, on the reverse strand, counting down.
CATTGAAATAGCTAAGAAATACAATGCAGCCATTCAATTTGATTGGAGGGCGCAAGCACCTTTCTTTGAATATTACGACGAACAGGGGAGAGCACATATTGTTTGGTTTGAAGACGCAAGATCAATACAAGCAAAGTTCAACTTAATCAAACAGTACAAGCTTCGTGGAGTTGGGTATTGGAAGCTAGGCCTACCATTCCCGCAAAACTGGTTATTAATTGGCTCGAATTTTGATGTGGTGAAGAAATGATGAATGATAGATATTACTTTTTACTCAATATCCAATCTATTTTCTTCAAAGAGGAAATAATCTGTAAATAACATTCCCAATTTTGGTAATGTAGTATATAATTATGGTAAATAGTATTTCAGGAGGGATATTTTGGGTAAATTTAAAAAGTTAGGAATTATTTTAACGTCTACTGCATTTTCTGTTGGTGTACTTTCGCCAATTTCACAAGCTTCTGCAAATGGAAAGGAATCACCAGAGAGAATTGAGATTCAAGTAGCTTCAACGGAGACAAAAGTCACAAAAAGCACGCTTATTAAGCAATTGCGTACATTATTCCCAGACAAATTCAATTTCGTAACAGATAATGATTTCCAAACGGGACGTGGGCATTTCTTTAGAGATGATACGACAATCCGTTACGAATTAAGCTTCCATAAAACAATCAATGGCAAAGATGTTTATGGTAGTTTTACCTTTAAGGGAGACGATTTAGAGCTAGAGAATTTCTATTATCAACCTGCTAATATAGCAGATGCTGTCTACCCTGCAAAGTATTCAGAGGCCGAGGCCCAAAAAATTGCACAGGATTTCCTGAAAAAATTTCCGAATACGGCAAACTATACACTGAGAGAAGATGGCTTCGGTTTTGGTTATGATATTAATATAAATAGACCGTTATCACAGCCAATTTCTTATTCATTTGTTTACTCCCCAACACATAATGGTGTGCCAATTAGTGATCAGCAGATCTCTATTGATGTTCTTGCCAATGGAGAAATTACAGGTATGTATCGTAATACAGAGTCCATTAGTAAGGCCACGTTCGATGGTTTAGAACAGAAAAAAAATGAGGCAGATATACTGGCACAGGTTCGTGATAACTTGGCAGTAGAGCTACGATATTTTATTGATTATGACTATCAAACAGGCGGTCGTAATGTAAAACTTGTTTATATGCCAGCTACAGGTTTCAACGGCGTACATGCTTTAACAGGACAGTGGCAAACAGAGAATGGCTTCACTTCAAATGTGCCAAAGACGAAAAGCGTAGAAAAGCTTTCATCACAACCACTTGCACCGAGAAAGAGTGGCATGACGATAGCAGAAGTTGAAGAATTTGCAAAATCATTCTTGAAAGTCGATGCTGACAAAGCAAAGTTACAGATTGAAATGGTTGACGAAAGAGAAAATGAAAACGGCGAGACAATTTACTCAGTAGGTTATATGTACATGTATGATAATGTTGGCTCAGGTTCATCATTTGAAATTAATAAAGCAACAGGTGAAATTATACAGTACCATGACTTACGTAGAGAATTCACAAAGACAGATGATGCAGCAACTACTATCTCTAAGGATGCTGCACTGACGAAGGCAATCGAATACTTAAAGGAATGGGCTCCATCCTATATGCATGACTATGCGAAGCCAATCGATGAAGTTGTATTTGAGGAATATAGTAAGCAATATTACTTCTCCTTCCCGCGCGTTGTAAATGGCATTGTGGTTGTCGGCGATGAACTGAGTGTAAGTATTAATGCAGATGGTTCACTAGGTTCTTTATGGATTAACAACCAAAAGATTGATAATTGGCCAACTACAAGCAAGGCTATTTCAGCTGATAAAGCAAAAGAATCATATAGCAAGGCACTGAAGTTACAGCTCCAGTATGCTAAGCAAAATAGTGAGGACAAACAGCACTTTGATTTAGTGTATTCTCCAACTTTCGGTGGTAATTTATACAATCAAATCGATGCCATTACTGGTGAATGGCTAAATAGTATAGAAGGGTCAAAAGAAAAACCATTAATTTCTCACCCAACGGCTGCTGATGAGTTGAATTACTTATTGAACCAAAATGTGTTAGAAATTAAAGACCCAGCAAGCTTTAATGCGGATACAGCTGTGACAAAGGGAGAGGCATTGAAAATTATGCTGAAATCTATGACATATGGCTACTTTGGTCCATATGGTGAAGAGGGAGGTACGCAATCCTTCAGTAATATAGATAAAGAACATCCATTGTATGCTATCGTTGAACAAGCTGTAACTATGGGCATTTTACAACCAGCTGATCAATTTGCAGTAGATACAACATTGACTCGTCAAGAGCTTGCAGAATGGTATGTCCGTGTACTACGTTTAGAAAATGCTGCAAAGCATAGCGACATTTACAAGTTAAACTTCGCTGATGCAGGCACTATTGATCCAAAGTACGCAGGATACGTAGCTTTAGCAAGTGCAATGAAATTAATCGATGCGCAGCAAAATAACTTTAATGCGACTGAAAAAGTGACATATGCTGATCTAGCCGTTTCGACAATTCGTTTAGCACGTGCCATTCACGAAAATGACAGCAGCCGTAATTACTATTATTAATTTAACTTTAGGCACTAGATGAATACGGTTTAGCTGAAAGAGCATCCCCTCATTTGAGGAGATGCTCTTTTTAGGTTTGTTTGCTCTCTATTTGGGAATAATAATGATAGAAAGGAGTGTGCGAAATGGGAAGTTTTAAGTTTTTATTAGCAGCGCTTTTACTAGCAGGAGTGCTTTATGGTTGTAATAAGGATGAGGTAAAAAATGTACCCGCTAATGCTCCTACTGAGCAAAATGCTACACAACAAGTGAACGAAAATGCCACCGAGTTAACAGAGTTTAACTTTTTAGAAATTTCATTGGATGTTGATTATTCTCCAACCGAATCCTATGAGGTAGAATTTGAAAATAAAAAATCAGGCATCGAAGCAAAGTTAAAAGATGATCGTAACGATGAAAGGCTTCAAGGTGACGAGGCTTATACTAAATTAGAGCCATTATTTAAACAATTGACTTTTGATTCGACAACACCCAATGATAAAGTGATTGAACAGGTAATTTCAGTATTTCATATTGCAGATGACTTCCAATCCATTGAAGTTGAAGTGGAGTTTTCAGATGGCACAGAAAAAGAATTTAAACAAATAAAGTAAATAAAGTTCCCTATACATTTATTTGTATAGGGAATTTCACACTGTAGACAAATTCGAAAAAATTTGAGAGTTTGCCTTGTCCGTATCAAGAGAGGGAAAATGATTGATGTTTGATAGGCTATGTGTTATTATTATCTCGAATTAAAGATATTTAATTTCGAGGTAAATGAAATGAGGGAGTCGTATGAAGGAAGACAATCGTAATTTAAAAGCATTTACGGTCATGTTCCGAGCTTATCAAGCAATTCAAGATGCGACAAAGAAGGATTTACTTCATTATGATTTAAATCAAACAGAATTTGGGGTACTTGAATTTTTGTACCACTATGGCGAACAGCCGATTCAAGTCATTGGTAAGAAAATATTAATTGCTAGCAGTAGTATTACGTATGTTATTGATAAGCTTGAGCAGAAGGGCCTTGTTTGTCGTCGTGCATGTCCAAGAGATCGTCGTGTTACCTATGCATTGTTAACAGATGAAGGACAAGTATTGATGGCAAGAATTTTTCCACAGCATGAGTACATTATAAATGAAATTTTTGAAGTATTAGATATACATGAAGTGGAAACAATGATCCTGTTACTTAAAAAGGTCGGCCATAATGCCGCTAAAAAATAAAATTTTTTTAACCATATATCTCGAAATCGAGATAAATAGGAGGAGCTAATACTATGAATCACTTAAAAGGAATCCACCACGTTACAGCTATTACAAGTAGCGCTGAAGAAAACTACAAATTTTTTACGTATGTGTTAGGCATGCGTTTAGTGAAAAAAACGGTCAATCAAGATGACATTCAAACGTATCACTTATTCTTTGCAGATGATAAAGGTAGTGCAGGAACAGATATGACATTCTTTGACTTCCCGAATATTCCAAAGGGAGTTCATGGCACAAATGAAATTTCAAAAACATCTTTCCGTGTGCCAACGGATGTAGCCTTAAACTATTGGGTAAAACGATTTGATCGTCTAAATGTTAAACATACGGGCATTAAAGAGCAATTCGGAAAGCAAACTTTATCTTTTGTTGATTTTGATGATCAACACTATCAACTTATTTCTGATGAAAACAACACAGGTGTTGTATCAGGCACACCATGGCAAGACGGACCAATCCCTCTCGAATATGCAATTACAGGATTAGGTCCAGTATTTGTGCGTGTTGCTGATTTAAAATATTTTAAAGACATGCTAGAAAAAGTAATGCTCTTCACAGAAATTGCAAATGAAGGTGACTATCACTTATTCGAGGTAGGCGTGGGCGGTAATGGTGCACAAATAGTGGTAGAATATAACACTGTTTTACCAGTAGCTCGTCAAGGTTTTGGTACTGTGCATCATGCTGCATTCCGTGTTGCAGATCGTGCTGTTTTAGATGAATGGACAGAGCGTTTAGAAGGTTTTGGCTTCCATACATCTGGATACGTAAACCGTCACTTCTTTGAATCACTATATGCGCGTGTGGCACCTCAAATCTTATTTGAATGGGCAACAGATGGTCCAGGTTTTATGGGCGATGAGCCTTATGAAACGTTAGGTGAAAAATTATCATTGCCACCTTTCTTAGAAGCTAAACGTGAACAAATTGAAGGGCTAGTACGTCCTATTGATACTGTAAGAAGTACGGTTTCTTTCGATAAAGAATATGAATAATGATTTATTATATGGGGGTCGTATAAGTGGAATTTACAAAACTAATAGACAAACGTCGGTCTGCAAACAATTTTATCAAAGAAATCCAAATGACCGAGGAGGATATCCGTCCAATTTTAGAGGATGTAAAGCTTGCGCCATCTGCATTTAATTTACAACATGCAGAATACATTATTGTCCTCGATGAGGAAATGAAAGAAAGAGTACGCGAAGCGGCATTTGGTCAATATAAGGTGCATGCAGCTTCGGGTGTGATTTTAGTGTTAGGAGATAAAGAAGCTTATAAACAAACGGTCCATATTAACCAGGGAATGGTCGATTTAGGTATTATTACTGACTATGAGCTTCAGCATCTTATTGATGAAAATACGAACTTTTATGAAGAACGAGGCGAGGAATTTAAGAGGGAAGATGCAATTCGTAATGCATCTCTTTCAGCTATGTTATTCATGTTGGCTGCAAAAAATCGTGGCTGGGATACATGTCCAATGATTGGTTTTGATCAAGAAAGAATGAGAGCTCTGTTCAATGTGCCAGACACGCAAGAAATTGCACTGATGATTACAATCGGCAAGGAAAAAGAAAGTAGTCGTCGCCTACGTGGATATCGTAAACCAGTTGAAGAATTTGCCACCTATTATTAGTGCGGTATAAAATAAAATTGCAAGACAAATAATAAACGCAATGAACATTTAGGAGGAACATCATGAAAGTAGTAGCAATCGTGGGTAGTATCCGTAAAGAATCTTATAATAAACAATTAGCAAATTTCATTCAAAAACGCTATACAGAAAAATTTGAGCTTGAAGTATTAAACTTACGTGATTTACCAATGTATGACCAAGATATCGAAAATGAAGCCCCACAAGCTGTTTTAGATTTTAAAGCAAAAGTAAAAGCAGCAGATGCAGTACTTTGGGTAACACCAGAATATAACGGTACAGTACCAGGGGTTATGGTGAATGCAATTGACTGGTTATCTCGTGTAGACAAAGTAATGGTGGGTAAGCCTTCTTTCATAATGGGTGCATCAATGGGTAACTTAGGGACCGTTAAGGCACAATTACATTTACGTGATATTCTATTCTCACCAGGCATTAATTCCCCATTACTTGGAGGGAATGATGTGTATATAGGCGCTGTACACACTAAATTCGATGCTGAAGGTAAATTAACAGATGAAGGTACTGTACAATTCCTTGACCAAGTTATTGAGAACTTCTTATACTGGATGCCAAAATACGCTTAAAATAAAAGGATGATTCCTCTTTTGATGAGAATCATCCTTTTATTTTTAAATAAGGCTACCAAATTGCTTCTGCATGAAATCTTCAAACTTTAACGATATAATTTTATGAAATTCAAACGATGGTGGTAAGCGGATGAGTAAACTTTCACTAAAGCTTGGTATTATTTTTTTTGTTACATTATTTAGCATTGAGACGTTCATGATGTTTTTTTTACATGTTTCTTTAACCAATTCAAGGGTTGAGGAAGAATTAGATAGTTTACAAGCGAGAGGGAATTCGCATAGAGCAATATTAGAACAAAATTTCAATTTGGAAACCCTCTCTCATGTAGCATTAATGGAATCAGAAGCAAAGACGGATGTGGTCATTACCGATAAGGATGGAAAAACATTGGCAAATTCTAGAGTCTACTCTGAAACTGAAAAATATTTGAAGAACTTAAAGGAGCCTATCCCTTATATGGGAAGCATTTTAGAAGATAATTGGAAAAAAGAAGCGTTTATAGCAACAATAAGCCCGATTCAAAAGGACCAAACGACGATTGGTTATGTCTACATGTTTCAGAATACAGCGTCAATACACGCCTTAATGGAGCGATTAAATAAACATTTCCTAATTGTTGGGATAGTCTCTGGATTGGTAACTATCGCTATCATTATTATTTTATCTAGAAAGCTTGCGCATCCATTAATTCAAATGAAAGAAGCTACCTTGAAACTGAGTAAAGGTGATTTTACAGTAGCTCTTACTACAAACGGCCAAGACGAGCTGAGTGATTTATCCAATGCGATACAGAAATTATCGGATGAATTAAAACATTTGAGACAGGAAAGAAAAGAATTTTTATCGAGTATAGCGCATGAACTAAGAACGCCTTTAACATTCATTAAAGGCTATACCGACATTCTCTATAAACGTGATTTAAGCGATGAAGCTCGACAGAAGTACTTAGCAATCATTATAGAAGAAACAAATCGACTTGCGCGTTTAATAAGTGATCTATTTGATTTAGCAAAGATGGATGAAAACTCTTTTGTCGTAGCAAAAGAACGTCTTAATATGACCGAGTTTTTTTCAAATATTGAGACAAAACTTAGTCCAGCTTTTCAGGAAAAACAGATACATTTCACAGTGCAATGTGAAGAAAAGTTATCTTTAATGGCTGATCCATCAAGGTTTGAACAAATTATTATTAATCTTCTTCATAATGCATTAGCATATTGTACTGCTGGAGATACAACTATAGTACATGTCAAACATTTCAATGAAACATTGCTAATAACGATTGAAGATACGGGAAAAGGTATTCCGAAGAAGGACCTTCCATTTATTTTTGATCGTTTTTACAGGGTAGAGAAATCACGTTCCCGTGCACTAGGTGGTTCAGGTATAGGCCTTGCGATTGTTAAAGAGCTTGTACATGCACACGGTGGAGAAGTCATAGTTCGTAGTGAAGAAACCAAAGGAACTACTTTTGAATTATCGTTTAAGGGAGTCGGAACAAATGACGACAATATTATTAATTGATGATGAACCGAGAATGCTGGACTTATTATCTCTCTATCTAGAGCCTAGATTTCATTGTATTTCAATGTCATCTATCCAAGATGCATTAGCTTATTTAGAAGAACAACATGTGGATTTAATATTGTTGGATATCATGATGCCAGAAATGGATGGATGGCAAGTATGTCAGGAAATTAGGAAGTATTGGAATGTGCCCATTATTATGCTAACAGCTAAAGGGGAACAGACTGATATTGTGAAAGGTCTAAATCTTGGGGCAGATGACTACATGCTAAAACCTTTTGACGAAGAAGAATTGCTTGCACGGATACATGCAGTTTTAAGGAGAACTAAACCAATTGGAAATGAAATTATCTTCGAAGGATTGCGTTTAAATAAAGAGTCTTTTGAATTACATTTTCAGCAGGAAGAGATTGCTTTAACACCGAAAGAATTTTCAATGATAGCGTTATTTCTTGAATATCAAAATAAAGTTTTTTCAAGAGAGCATCTAATAAATAGCGTGTGGGGATTTAATGTTTCGATTGAAGACCGGACAATTGATTCACATGTGCGTAATTTACGAGAGAAATTGAGAAAAAGCGGTTTTCCAGCCGATCATTATTTACAAACCGTGTGGGGAATCGGCTACAAATGGCATAAATCGATTGATGCCGATGGTTGATGATAAAATGAGAGGTTGCTCTAAAAGCGTGCAAGTACGCCAATAAAAATATGCTTGTATTAATTATAGCTGAGGGGCTTATTTAGTAGCCCCTTCAGCTATTCATTTTTGGTTAGTTCATCTTCAGTAACCCATTTGTGATTTGTTACAACATCACCATTTGTTGTGGAAACATAATCAATCATATAAACGGTTGTTTGTAGTGCCTCATCAATGCGCACCGTTGCATTTACCATGCCTTTCATATGAGATGCATCCGTTTTTACTTCTGTTTCAGGTGTTAATGGTGCGCTACCTGGATTTAATAATTCCTCATGAATGACCCATTTGTGATTCTCCACGCGTTTGCCACCTGTAGTAGGTTCATAGGAAATCATGTAAGCAGTTGTATCATAAGAACCAACAATCGTTGCCTCTGCACCTTTCATGCCTTCCATATGTTCATCCGTAATCACAGCAGTGCTACCGACGGGATACATTGGGTTTTCTGCATTTTTCAAAGTTTCTGGTACTTCACCAGAACTGGAATGATTCATCGAAGAATGATCTATTTCAGTTTGCTGTTCAGCAGTGTCTTGTTTTTTTATATCAGCTGTATCTTCTGAACATGCGGATAATGCCAAAAAGGCAACAACCATTAGTAAGCCTACATGCCATTTTCTTTGTAGTTCCATATCCAATTCCTCCTAAATCATTTGCAATTAATATAGCAAATGAATGTGCAGAAAATATGGATGAAGTCAGTATTATTTTACAGATATAAGGATAACCATGAAAACTCCGCTCTCAAGCATGTAGCTGAAGAAGCGGAGTTTTCATCAATATAGGTTTCTTTTTATTTCATAGGAATAATTTTCAGCACTTTTTGCACACGATAGCCGAAAAGTCCAGCGAATACTGCTAAGATAATATCTTTTGGTAATGGGGGCATCATCCACAGCCAAGCCATTTTGTAAGTGAAACCTTCAGGTGCACTAGCCCATAGCTTGTAAGCAAAGTACATCCAGTTTGTACCGAGTAAATAATTAATGGCAGTGGCAATTAGTGCAGCTATGACATAGCTTTTTTTCGTGGCACTTCTTTCTACAATAAGTCCTGCTATAAAGGCAGCTAAAATAAAGGTTACGATAAAGCCAAATGTCGGGCTTAAAATTTGTCCGAAGCCACCACCGAAACGAGCAAAAACGGGTGCTCCGGCTAAACCAATACACATATAGACGGTACAGGCAAGCGCACCTTTTTTGCTACCAAGAATAAGTCCTGCTAAAATAGCAAAAAATGTTTGTAATGTGATAGGTACGCTGCCAACTACCATGAAAGGTGCAAAGGAAGTAATATTGGCACCAATCATCATCAATGTAGAAAATAAGCCAATGTATGCAAGATCGACTGTTCTTAATTTATGATGCGAATGTTCAGCTACGGTTGTCATCATTTCACCCCGATTTAATATAGTTAATAGTGATATTTTAAGAAAATAAAAACTTTGTGTCAACTTGATATTGAAATAAGTTAACGCAAATGCCCCTTCATAGCAATGAGATACAAGGTTAGATATGACAAATAGAAAAAATAGGTATAGACTACAATAATTATGTATGTTAGAATCGTCATAATTTTAATATTTCAGATACTATTGGTGTGATGCCCTTAAAGCATCACTTAAAAGGGAAGTCGGTGTAAATCCGACGCTGTCCCGCAACTGTAACGAGGAGTTCTATGATATATAAGCCACTGTTCAAAATGGGAAGGCTGTCATAGCAATGATGAATCGAAGCCAGGAGACCTGCCAATTAGTTTTTTCCTGTAATGCCCACGAGGATGTAAGCAATTACGGACAATTGAAGGATACGTTTCTTACTTTTGTTTATTCCAGGGTATTTCTATGCAAAATTTTTGCGTAGAATACCCTTTTTTATTGCTTCACATCTATCATTTTTGACTAGGAGTTAATAAACAGATGAATAAACTGACACAACGCCCAAATAAAAAATTTATCTTACTTTCTATGATGCTCCTTCTACTGCTAATCATTTCAATTACATTCGCTATCATGATAGGTTCCGTTTCTATTACACCGTTGTATGTCTGGAAAGTTATCTTTTCGAAAATACCACTCGTTCAAAATTGGGTAGTGCAAGATTGGAGTCGCTCACAAGAAATTATCATATGGCAAATTCGTGTGCCACGTGTTTTCCTTGCCGCAATCGTTGGGGGAGGATTAGCCATTGCAGGTGCTGCCATTCAAGCACTTGTTCGTAATTCAATTGCTGATCCATATATTTTGGGGGTTTCATCAGGTGCAACTGTCGGTGCGACGGCCGTCATAATTTTAGGGGCGTTTTCATTTTTTGGCATATACGCGCTTTCTATCTCGGCCTTTCTAGGCTCTTTAATTGCGATTGTATTAGTTTTTTTCTTATCACGTGTTGGTGGGCGAATTTCTATCTTCCGCTTGTTACTAGCAGGAATGGCGGTATCCTTTATTTTATCTGCCACTTCGAATTTTATATTAATGATGTCCAAGCAAGAGGGCGGCATGAAGGCAGTAATGTATTGGATGCTAGGCAGTCTTGCAGGTGCAAAATGGAGTAATCTACTCATTCCAACGGTTGTTTTCATCATTGTATTTGTATTGCTTTGGCTGCATTATCGAAATTTAAATTTGTTACTACTTGGAGAAGAGGCAGCAGTCACTTTAGGGGTTAATCTACAACAATTCCGAATACAGCTTGTTATTCTAGTATCTCTACTTACAGGTGTACTTGTGGCAGTTAGTGGCTCAATTGGGTTTGTTGGTTTGATTATTCCGCATATTGTACGGTTAATAGTAGGCTCAAATTATAAATACGTTATCCCAATTAGTGCTTTATTAGGAGCAATTTTCTTAGTTTGGGCAGATGCACTTGCACGAATACTAATTGCACCAGAGGAAATGCCAATTGGTATTATTACTGCATTTTGCGGAGGACCATTTTTCATTTGGTTACTGCGTCGTAACAATTATTCTTTCGGAGAAGGAGATTAAAAAATATGACATTAGAAGCACAACATGTATCATTCTCCATTCATGATCAGCGTATTTTACATGAAGTGAGCATTCAAATAAAAGAAAAGCAATTTGTTGGTTTAATTGGTCCTAATGGTAGTGGGAAATCAACACTCTTAAAAAATATGTATCGTCTATTAAAGCCAGAAAGTGGAACGATTTTACTGAACGAGAAAGACATTTTGCAACAATCGAGTAAATCCATTGCTAAAAATTTAGCCGTTGTTAGTCAGGAAACACCTGTATTATTCGATTTTCAAGTAATAGATTTGGTTAGCATGGGCAGAACCCCTCATAAAAAATTGTTTGAACTTGACCATGAAGATGACTTTCGCATTGTCAAAGAAGCATTATCCCAAACGGGCATTGCCCATTTAGAAACACGTAGCTTTGGCTCCCTTTCAGGAGGGGAAAAAAAACGAGTCATGGTTGCTCGTGCTCTCGCTCAGCAAGCCCAGGTGATTATCCTAGATGAGCCAACGAATCATTTAGATATTCAGCACCAATTACAACTGATGGATTTAATTCAGACTTTACATTTGACTGTAGTAGCTGCGCTACACGATTTGAATATCGCTGCTATGTATTGTGATACTATTTATGTTTTACAGCAGGGGAGAATTGTTCATTATGGAACGCCAGAAGAAGTACTGACACCAGCTTTACTATGGGAAGTATTTGGTGTACATGCAGATATTCAAATGCATCATCTGACGGGCAGACCTTACTTAACATATGTATCTGAACAATTCACGAAAATAGCTCCGAAAGAAACTTCGACTTTACAAACAACTTGAAAGAATATTATGAAGGCAAGTACATAGGATAACGCAATAGAAAGCTGGATGCATAAAGTCAAAAGATGAAAAAATGGACATCTCTCAATACATTTGAGAAAGGTCCATTTTTATTTGTTATTGTTGAATTGGGCCGTGGTTAATCTTAGATAATGCTTCATTCACTTCAAAAATTTTGCTACGAATAGTAGTGACACCGAAGCTTGTTAAACGAGCAGAGTGCATAGCTAAATATTTTTCAGCACTTTCTTTACTATTAAATAAGTACACGCCACCAGCTTCTTTAGCAACTGCATTTTCAGTCCAAATCTTCCAGATGAAACCTTCTTCATCGTTAATACTTCTTGCTAAGTCTTGAAAACCTTCAGACATTTCTACACCAAAAGGTCCGTCCATTGTAAAGTCAACCTGTAACAAATAAGCCATTTTTTTTAACTCCTTTATAAGACTTCCTTCAAATTCGCACTAAAACAAGTGAGTAACTAACAATGTTGGTCAAACGCCTCAAGCAAGTCTATCGTAAGATCGCTACTAGCTTGCTCATGAAAAAAACGTTTATACGGCATATTTAACAATACGATGGACTGAAGCTGACGCCATTGACATCTGAAAAATAAAATTTCTTTTTCGCATTAAGCTACTGCTTTTAAACCAGCTACACCAATGATAATGGCAATGATACTAATAATTCGGGTAAAGTTTTTAGATTCTCCAAAGAAAATAATATTAACGACTACGGCACCAACAGTACCAATGCCAATCCATACTATATAGGCAATACTTAACTGTAAATAGTTAAAGGATGCATATAAAAGGGCGAATGACAGACCAAAACCGCCAACATATAATAAGAAATCACGTACCGTTTTTTTCTGACTGTAGAAACGTAAACCAACCACACCGACAATTTCTGCAATAGATGCTAATAAAACGAGTAACCAACCCATTATGCTTCCGCCTCTTTCTTTGTATCCTTATTTGTTGGTGAATTATCAGCCAGCTTAAGCCCAATAACGCCAAGAACTAAAATAAACATAAAGATGGCCTTAATAGCGTTAAATTCACCATCAAAAATAAAAATGTCCATCAGAGTTGTTCCAATTGTCCCTATTCCAGCAAAAATTGCATACACAGTTCCAGTAGGTAGGTTTTCACAAGCCTTTGATAGAAAATGAAAATCAAGAGCAATTAGGGATACAATAATAATCCAATGCCACCAAGTGCTTGCTACATTAAAGCCGAAAATCCAAAACAATTCAAATAAACTTGTTAAACCAACATAAATCCAATCTTTTTGCATCGTTAAATTCCTTTCTTAAATAATTTTTGACTGACAATCAGTCAATTAGGCAGTAAAAGAGAACGTCACTATTTGTGACGTAGGCCGAGTGCATGATGTAAAAAATCAAGAAGTTCAAGTTTTTGGAGTTTAATTGTTTCATCCTCACTGTCATCATACAAATAAATCTGCTCAGCTGCAGACTCTACTAAACCAATAATAAGCTTCGTAGAGCGTGTGGTATTTAAAGAACTGCGTATAATACCCTTCTTTTGTGCCATTGATAAGAAATTGTTCATCCATTCATAGTATGGTGCATAGATGTTTTCCCATTCTTTCATATGCTCTGTTTGGGTGATCCCAGCATAAATAAGAGCAAAGACATCTCGATATTCTTCCGTTAAAGAAAAGACAATATCTATTACTTTTTCAAGCTGTTGTTCAAATAATTCCTGCCCATGAATGCCTTGTTCAATGGCTGCTATAATTTTTTCGACCATGACTTTTGCAATAGCTGGCATGACGGACAGACGTGATGGAAAGTAAAGATAAAATGTGCCTTGTGCAATTCCAGCAGCTTTAACGATATCAGACACTTTCGCTTTTTCAATTCCTTTTTCACGAAATACTTCAATAGCGGCTTGAATAATTTTTTCTTCTTTTGACATCTGAAATCCCTCACTTTTGGAGTACTTATTTAGTATTTTACTGAATAGATGAAATGAAGTCAAAACAAATGACTGATAATCAGTCAGTATTTTTTTTGTATATATAGGTGCTTTTCCGGGAACTTTACTTCTGAAAGGATACGTGATGACAAATGGAAGAGGTTAAGTTTGCTCAATTAGATCAACAGCAGCTCGATAAAATAAATGAGCTGGAGGAGAAAATTGGTGTTACTTTAGTTGCGTATGATTCTGCAACAACGCCATCACAAGGATCGGGTGCTTTTCAGGCTAATAATAGCACTCATAATAATCATCCATCATAATTGTGGGAATGCCTTGCAGCTATGTAAGGTTTTTTCATTTTATTGAAAAGTAATGCTTAAAGGAGAGGTTTTCAATGTTCAAAGAGTACTATGCAGATTTACATATTCATATTGGGCGTACGTTAAGTGACCGTGCAGTAAAGATTACAGGTAGTAAAACTTTAACATTAACAAGGATTTTAGAGACAGCAAGTGCTAGAAAGGGGCTAGACATAATTGGGATTATTGATTGCCAATCGCCTGAAGTAATAGAAGAAATGACGATAATGATTAATCGGGGTGAACTGCAGGAATTAGCTGAAGGGGGTCTTCGTTTTCAAGAGACAATTCTTATCCCCGGCTCGGAAATTGAAATATATGATCGTAACTGTCAAGGACCCATTCATGTGCTAGCCTATTTTCCAACGCTTTTGAAAATGAAGGAGTTTTCGGAATGGATGCGTAAATATATGAAAAATATCCATTTGAGCTCTCAGCGTATTTATTGTGATGGTCGAACATTGCAAGAAAAGGTGCGTGATATAGGGGGACTTTTTATTCCTGCGCATGTATTTACACCTTTTAAAAGCTTGTTTGGTAAAGGCGTACATCTCAGTTTGACGGAAGTATTTGATCCACAGTTAATTGATGCAGTCGAACTAGGCTTAAGCTCAGATACAAATATGGTGAGTGATATAAGCGAACTTCAACAATATACATTCGTGACGAATTCCGATGCACATTCACTCGGAAAAATTGCTCGTGAATATCAAAAGCTACGATTAAAGCAGGCAAACTTTTCAGAACTAAAAAAAGCGCTTCATGAATGGGAAGGTCGAGCGATTGTAGCCAATTATGGATTAAATCCCTTGCTCGGTAAATACCATCAAACAGTATGTACAAAATGTGGGGAACAGTTAAAAACAGCAGCAACAAGCTGTACAGTTTGTGGTAGTGTGCAAATTATAAAAGGTGTTGCGACGCGTATAAAAGAATTATCTGATCCTATTGGGAATGTTCGTGAAAGACCTCCTTATATTCATCAAGTTCCTCTTGAATTTATTCCAGGTTTAGGTCCGAAAATGATGGAACGTCTAATTGAAGCTTTTGGTACGGAGATGACTATCTTGCATCAGGTTACAGTAGAACAGCTTGAACAAATCGTGCCCCATAAAATTGCAAAAATGATTGATTTAGCCCGAACAGGCCAATTAGGTATTGCTGTGGGTGGCGGTGGTGTTTATGGAAAGGTTCAGTTCGAATAGAAAAACAAATAACTTGGCACACAATAGAAAATAGTAGAGGTGCGCAGAAGATAAATTGCATAACCTTGCAATTATTTAACCTATTTTAATCCTTTATCTAGTAAACTAGTTACTATTAGATTGTTAGGAGGAATAGGAATATGCAATTTTCAAAGAAATTCCGTTTTTTAGCTGCTAGTGTACTAGCCTTGCAATTAACAATTCCGGCAGTTGCAAGTGCAGAGGAAACGAGCGATACGATAGCACCAAGCTGGATGAAACAGGCAGATTACGTTGCGCTTGGTGATTCCTTGGCACATGGTATGAATGAGATCGGTGCTATTGGATTGGGGTATACAGATTTTGTAGCGCAAGTTTTGCAACAAGAGGGGTTTATAACATCCTATAACAAAGGATTTGCCTATTCAGGTTATACAACAAAAAATGTGTTGGCAGACTTAAAAAGTGATGTGGAAAAACCAGTAACCGGCTTTGGTTACACAAGTGAGCAGGCAAAACTTCGTGATTCTATTAAAGAAGCGGAGCTAATAACGCTAACAGCGGGGGCCAATGATTTATTGCCAATTTTAAAAGAGTCACTTGCAACAAGTGTGAACGCAGTAGAAATATTAAAAGCTTCTCAGGAAGCAATGAAGAATATTGCAGCTATTTTAGCGGAAATTAACAGTCTAAATCCTCAAGCGCAAGTATACGTCATGGGTTACTATAATTCTTTCCCATATTTAAATGAAGATGTACAGTCGCAATTTAAAATGCTACTAGCAGTCATGAATACGACAATTAAAACAACTGCAGAAAAAGCGGGGGCAGTATTTGTTCCAACTATTGAGGTTGTGGCAAAAGATGTGGCGAACTATTTACCAAACCCAGAAAATATTCATTTAAGTGAAGCAGGATACTCAGCAGTAGCGAACGAAGCATTTTTACCAATTATCAAAGCAAGTACATTATGGGATGCATCTACTGCAATACGAGTAAACGTTGAAAATAGTACAACAATACAGGTGAATTGGCTGGAAGCAACTGATAATGTAGGCGTGACAAAATACAATATCTACGTGAATGGACAGCTAACTTCTTCACAAAGTGCTGATAAAACGGCTATTATTCTTGAAAATCTAGTAGAAAATACTGCTTATACAGTTGCTGTAAAAGCAGTAGATGCAGCGGGCAATGAAAGTATACAAAGTCCATCGGTAATGTTTACAACGGCGGGTACACTAAGTTTTACAGATACCGAAAATCATTGGGCCAAGGATTTTATTCAAAAAGCAGCAAAAGCAGGTATTATGAAGGGCTATTCTGATGGTACGTTTAAACCAGAGCAAAATGTAACACGTGCACAAGTGGCGACGATGCTAGTCCGAAGTCTAGGTTTAACAACAACAGAAAAAGCACCATTTAAAGACATCGCAAACTATGATGCAGAGACACAACAAGAAATTTCAGCTGCATATGCATATGGTCTGATAAAAGGTAATAATGGACAATTTAACCCTGGTCAACCCGTTACTCGTGCACAGTTAGCGTTAATGATTAGTCGTGCATATGAACAGCAAATGAAGCAAGCCTATGTCGCGAAAGATGGTGTGCCATTTACGGATATCGCCGCTTATAATGAGGAGACAAAGCGTGCAATCAGTATGCTATATGAGTTTGGAATTGTTACAGGCAGTAATGGAGAGTTTTTACCAGCTGCTCCAACAAAACGAAGTCATGCAGCGAAAATACTCGTGAATTTTGCTGAGCAGTTGAAATAAAATTATTCAATATTTATTATATCTTTGTTACATTATCTAGTATGGGTAAAAACAAAAGGTAGTGGTTTCGAAAGAGACCCCTACCTTTTGACGTTCAACTTAGAAAACAAGTATATTTTTAATAAGCTGTTATTTGTAAAGGAGAATGAAATGCTATCTTTTATTTTATCTACAAAAAGATTGTTAGGGGGATTATGGAGGGCATTTAAACGACCACAATTTATCTCATTGTTTACAACACTGTCTTTAATCATTCTTTCGGGTACCATGTTTTATAAGGGGATAGAAGGTTGGGACTGGCTCGATGCCTTGTATTTTGCAGTAGTAAGTTTAATTCCAACAGGCGTTGAAACAGGGCTTTATCCAACAAGTGATTTTTCAAAGGTATTTACGATGATTTATCTAGTGATTGGTACAGGGGTTATGTTTATTATGCTTTTAATGCTCGGTCGATCGATGGTTGATTTTTCAATTGTAGAAGGGAAACAAGAAAAATCGAAAAAATTTAATAAAAATTAAAAAGCATTTCAATAAATCTATTTTATAGATTTATTGAAATGCTATTATTATGACTATGAAAGTTTAGCAATAATGCCTTCTTCATCGTCTAACACAAGCTCGATGCCCGTTGAGAATGGATCGCCATGTAACACATCTTTGATCCATACACGTAATGCACCAATCATTGCAGGCGTATCTAAAATTTCTGCTTGTCCAGCAATTTCTACATCTGCACCAAAGCCTGTTTCATCATCATACATAAGCTCAACAATGATTTCATCGGGTTGAATTTTTTTGTGATATGCTTGTGATAAGCAGATTGCATTAATGATATCTTGCTCATTAATTATTTGTGCCATTGTGTAGCTTCCTGTTCTTTACGTTTTTTATCCTTGAACATATTGAAGATTTTCACAACTAGCATCACGATAACTGCAATCGCTGCAAAGTTAATCAATAAACCTAAAATATTCCCAAGTATACCCATTCCGCCAAATAAACTACCGAATAGTAAACCGGCTAAACCACCTAGCATTAAACCCTTCATGAGACCACCAGAGAAGAAGCCGCCCTTTTTAGCGGTAGCTGAATCCGTTTTGTTTGTAGAAGTCGTGTTTTTATTTGTTGTTGCATTATTTTGATCTTTAGATGTATCCTGAGATTTTTGGATATTCGAGCTATTGTTATTGTTTGAGAAGCCCTTCTTACCTGATTTGTACGATTTTGCTTCTGCAGTAGGTGTGTCTGAAACTAAAAGTGTCGCACCAACAGACGCAAACATGAGTGTCGCTGCAAAAAAAGCAGCAAGAATTTTTTTCATTACTTACATTCCTCCAACATAATCTTTTGTTTTGTCATAAAATAGTTCTTAATAGTAAGTTTACATGAACTAATGGGAAAAACAAAATAATCGCTTCTGTAAATTAAGGAATAACGAAATATATGAACAAGTAGTGTCACTATAAAAGATATGCATACACTACAGAATGGGGTGAACATAATGATTCAATCATTAATAGTATTGATAGCACTATTTTTAATAGTGTATTTAACAGAGAAAAGGCGATTTATCAATGTAGTTGTACTTGGCCTACTAGGATTGTTTATGTTGAGAGAAATAATCATGTATTACCCTTTATTGATTCCGAATGAGCAGGGAATCGTGTCGGAGATGGGGATAGTGATTCTACTAGGAAGTTTCCCTAGTGTAATGTTTATATTGTCGATTGCGATGTTTTTTAATAGTAAAGTTTTACTTGAAAAAGAAGGACGTAAATTTCGAAATTTATTACTAGCTATTATTGGTTTGAGCTTTTTTATCATGATGATTTGGTATGTATTTATTATTTTTATGCATATCGAAAATGCAGTTTGGCATATCCTTTTCTTCTATGCATTTTTGATTTTTGGCTATACAATGTTTTTATATACAAGCGTGATGGCC
Organism: Lysinibacillus sp. NPDC048646; assembly: GCF_050272295.1. Taxonomy (NCBI): domain Bacteria; kingdom Bacillati; phylum Bacillota; class Bacilli; order Caryophanales; family Bacillaceae; genus Lysinibacillus; species Lysinibacillus sp. NPDC048646. The sequence continues at coordinate 41,712 of NZ_JBNNLZ010000021.1, read as the reverse complement.
TACGCAACCGTTTATCATTTTACACCTATTACCTATGAGCCTAACTATATTATTGCGCTTGGTTCAGGGTTAATTGGGGACAAAGTGCCACCTCTTTTAGCTAGTCGTTTAGATGAAGCGGTGAAGCAATATAAAAAATACGGTGAACGTCCTATTATTATCGTCTCGGGTGGGCAAGGTAGTGACGAAAAAGTATCCGAGGCATATGCCATGAAAAAATATATTGTTGATGTGCACCAATTACCAACTCAAAAAGTACTAATGGAAGATAAATCGACGAATACTGAGCAGAATATGGCCTTCTCCAAAGCAATAATGGATGAGCATGCACAGGGAAAAAAATATCGTTCTTTGTTTGTCACAAATAATTTTCATGTATTTCGTGCAAGTATTTATGCAAAAAGGGCGAAAATCGATGCCGAAGGTGTTGGCTCAAAAACAGCTTTTTATTATATACCTAATGCTTTTACTCGCGAATTTATTGGTTTATTAGAAATGTATAAATGGGTTCATGTGACGGTCTTTTTATTCATTACATTATTTGTAGGAATAATACTGAGAGCATATGTGTAATCATTCTTGAACTGCCTTCCATATAATGATGATAAGGCAGTTTTTTTACATAGCGCGCAAGGGAGGGAAAACAATGTATGGTCAATTTTTAGCAAAGCAAAATAAGGAACGAATTAAGTCCTTACAACAGCTAACAACAACACAAAATACATGGTTTGCACAAAACATCGCATTACTGACTTTTGAGGAAGTGCAACTAACGACCTTGCAAAAAATGCTGTATCAAGTTGTTCAGGGTCTTTTAAGGAAAAATCAACAACGCCATCTACAAATTGTGCACCCAGAGCAAACACAGACAGTAAAGGAAAATGTATTAACTCTTTTAGCTGAATATGATGATTTGTTACGGGAAGCAATCCCTCTCCCAATTTATATTTTAATTTGGCAAATGACTTCACTTGAGAAATTAGCTTATACAACTGAGGTTGTTGACGATGTACTGGATGTGGTGGAGTGGTATTTTGCCCATCAAGACGGAGAAGTTGAAGTATTTGAAGAGGAAGATTTAGATTATGAAGAAATAATTGACTTATATAAAGAAGCGATCGAAGAAAAAGATGCAGAAGCGCAATTTGAGCTTGGAGAGTATTATAGTGAAGATGACGCACCCTTTCAACCTGAAAAATCGATCAAGTGGTTCGAATTAGCAGCATTGCAGGGCAATGCTGATGCCCAGTATGTACTTGGTAACTATTATTTTGAGGGTATTGGTGTAACAGAAAATTATGATCGTGCGTTGTCGTTCTATGAGGCTGCAGCAAAGCAAGGGCATGCAGATGCTGCGAACAACTTAGCTGATATGTATTTTAATGGTGAGGGTGTACCAGAAAATATGGTACTTGCGAAGCAGTGGTTCGACTTCGCCGCAGCACATGGTGTAGCAGAAGCTATGTTTACATTAGGTATTATGTATGAGCAAGGCTTAGGTGTGACAATTGACGAAGAACAAGCATTTCTTTCCTATAAGAAATCAGCCGAATCAGGTTATGTAGAGGCACAATACAGACTTGGTGGAATTTATTTAGAGGGGCAGTTAGGACAAATACGAGATGTAAATCGTGGTTTGTATTGGTATGAAAAGGCTGCAGTACAATATCATGTAGATGCCTTTTATGACTTAGGTTTTATTTGGAGTAAAGGCTTAACAGGTATTCGTAATATAGAAAAAGGCATTCATTGGTTCAAACAAGCAGCACTTCAAGGAGACCCGGAAGCAAAATTACAACTTGGACATATATATAACAAGGGAGAAGGTATTCCGCGAAATGTTAAAGAAGCTAAAAAATGGTATGAACTTGCAGTTAAAGCTGGTATCGAAGAAGCCACTATTTTACTTGAAGAATTAGAGAAATTGTAAATTATGTTTAAATAATATACAGGTATTTATAATCAATTGTAACATCGGTTTATGCAGTCTTAAAATACTATCTTTAAATCTTTTCTAGGATAGTTCACATAGTATGCGGTTATTAGTTTATAAGTTAAGTAAAATGATGGTTAATTTTTTGTCAGAGGTAACAGGGAAATAGTTAAAGCTGTAAAACGTGAAAAAGTAGAGTGTAATAATTAAGGCTACTCCAAAAATCAGGAGTAGTCTTTTTAGTGTTTTTTGCATTATTTTGTTAAGTATGGGATATTTAGTGGATTAAATTAGGGTATTGAATGGAAAAATGTGTTTAATATAAAATTGACAATCAGGGACAAAATCTATAATGTATATGAGGTATTTTTAAATTGTGAATTAATGTATTTTTGATTATTTTTGTGAAATTATATTATGTTATTTTATTGTAATAATAGCGATGCTAATGGAATCTTTTCGAATATTCATAAATATATATTGGGAAACGGATATAGTATTTGGCTCAGCTTTTTAAAGTAATTGTTAATGAAAGAGGGAAAATGTGTGATTTTTCAAAAACTGAAAAAGGCAACGGCATTAGATTTGCAACAATACACAGTTAAAATGGATATTTCTAGCCAGCAGCCAATGGTAAAGCAGATTGAAATGCTTAATTTAACGAAACGAGATTTACAATATTTAAAAGCTTTCCAACCATTTGTTGAGGACAATATTAATCACATTGTTGACCGATTTTATGACATGATTGTAACTGAGCATAGTTTAGTAGATATCATTAATAGACATAGTTCTGTGGAAAAGCTGAAAGTCACACTCTGTCGTCATATTATTGAAATGTTTAATGGTAATATAGATGATGATTTTTATACAAGACGCATTAATATTGCAAAAGTACATGTACACATTGGACTTAGAACACAATGGTATATTTGTGCTTTCCACGATTTAACCATGTCATTTATAGACTTAGTAGAAAAACATGTAGAACATCCGATGGACCAATTCAATACGATACGTGCTATTTCTAAGATTTCAAATTTTGAACAACAACTTGTCTTAGAATCATTTGAGAATACAGTTGTACAGCTTAAGGAAAATGTAGAACGAGGAAAAGAAGAGGTCGAGAAAAAAATTGTTGAGTCTTCAGAAGGGCTTGCTACGATCTCTCAGGAAACAAATGCTTCCTTCCATCTTTTGAATAGGCAATCTGATGAAATTAAGCAACTGGCGAAAAAATCTCTTCAAGTGTCCACTTTAGCGGAAAGCCAGGCGCTAGAAGGACGGGAACGATTACAAAATCAATCCATGAATATGAATAATATTATTCATTCACTCGATGATATTACAGATAACATTGAGCAATTGTCAGATATGTCGAAGGAAATGGAATCAATTATGAATGTTGTAACAAATATTGCGAACCAAACAAACCTACTAGCATTAAATGCTGCGATTGAAGCAGCTCGAGCTGGAGATGCAGGAAAAGGCTTTAGTGTTGTGGCAGATGAAGTACGGAAATTATCAGATCAAACGAAGGAATCTGTCACAGCGGTTGCGGGATTATTGCAGAAAACGAATGAGCGGACAGATAAACTCGTTCATTCACTTAGTAATATTCAGGAAGAAGTAGCGTCTGGTGAAGAAAACATGGTACAGACTGAAGGTCAATTCAATAAAATATTGGATGCTATGACAGAAGCAAAATGTCAAAATGACCTTATGGAAAAGGAAGTACAGGCTGTTGCAGAGATTTTAAGTGAGCTTGGACTTTCTTTTAACGAAGTAACAAATTCGGCCGACAAATTAGCGAACTTCGCCCAAAATATTAACTTAAACTAGAAATTTAACTGCTTTTGTCACAGAAGATGGAGCTAACTAAAAGATGAATGAGGCTGGGACAAAAGAGAAAAAGTGTTAGATTGACTGAGGTCGATCTAGCACTTTTTTGCTGTAAGCGTTGATGTCCGCTACGGCGGACGCTTTCCAGGGGCGTGGCCTGAGCCTGTAGTCTCAGGCGTCGCCACCTTCGCTACCATCAACTAGTGCTCTCTTCTAAATTTTCCTTCATTTTAGATAGCAAAAATTTAATAACGCCTTTGCTCCTCTTTCTTAAAATTTAAAGTTATGTCCCAGCCTCGTTTTTTTGGATATAAAGGTAAAAATCCTTTGACTGAAATGTAGCAACAGGTGCAATTTTATGAAACGTTAACTTCAGAAAGGCAGGAGTACGAAATCCTGTAGGGAAGATAAATGGAACGGTGGCTAAAATAATCTCAACCTGTGACAATTTATCTGGGCGGATACGTAACGTCAATGAAGCTGTCAGCAGCACACGGCTTGTCCCCCAGAAGTGTAGCAAAATTTATTATAGAGGAAGAACATTGTAATAGTTCAGCGTACTTTTTTGAAGGGCTCCATTTTTGCTAAATTTGTAAAGGGTTTAACGTAATTCTTAGCGAAAAAAGTTTATACTGAATGGAGAGAAATAAAGAAATAGGGGCGGTTAAGATGAAAACAGTGGTTGTATTAGGTAGCGGTATTACAGGATTGTGTACGATGCATTATTTACAACGCCAGGTGAAGCAAAAGGGCTTGGATGTAAAACTAGTGCTCATTGAAAAAAATGCATACTTAGGTGGCAAACTCCATTCTGCATATGAGCAAGGCTTCATCATGGAAACAGGAGCAGATTCCATCGTGGCTCGACATAAAGGAGTCATGGAGCTCGTGCAGGAGCTTGAGTTTGAAGAAGAACTTGTATTCAACGAAACCGGTATATCTTATATTTATACAAATAATGAATTACATGCCATTCCGGCAGACTCGACATTTGGTATTCCAATGAGTCTAGCCTCTCTTGAAGCTAGCACACTTGTATCAGCAGCAGGAAAGCAAGAAGCATTGAAAGATTTAACAATGCCAAATGAAGGTTTTACAAAAGAAAGCTCCATTGGCGAGTTTTTAACATACTATTTAGGCGAGGAACTTGTGAAAAATCAAATAGCACCAGTGCTAGCTGGGGTATACTCAGGGAATTTAAATCAGCTATCCATTGGCTCAACGTTACCGTACTTAATCGACTATAAAAATGACTATGGAAGTGTGATCAAAGGCTTTGATGCGAATCGCGAGCAATTTGTAAAAGCTACAAATAAAAAATTTATTTCATTTAAAAAAGGTTTGTCATCACTTATTGACCGACTTGAAGAAACGTTAACGGATGTAGAAATTGTCAAAGAGATAGCGACAACACAGGTGAAGAAAGAGGAGGGCCACTATGGTGTTACGTTAGCAAATGGTGTAACGATTGAAGCAGATCATGTCGTCTTAGCATTGCCTAACGAGGCTGTACAATATTTATTGCAAGACACGTCATTAAATAATTATTTTGAAAAATTTAATACCGCATCAGCGATTACGATTTATTTAGGCTTTGATGTACCGGATGCTGTCCTCCCAGCAGACGGAACGGGCTTTATTGTGTCACATAATTCGAATTTACAATGCAATGCGGCAACATGGACGAGCAGAAAATGGCAGCATACATCAGCAGACAGTAAATTACTTGTACGATTGTTTTATAAGAGCATTAACCCTGCCTATGAGGAATTATGTGCAATGACAGATGAAGAATTGGCTGTTGTAGCACTAGAGGATGTACGAAAAAGCTTAGGTATTGAGGAAAACCCAACTGTTGTGAATGTTACGAAATGGATTGATCAAATGCCAAAATATGATTTAGCTCATCAAGAAGCATTAAAAGGATTAACAGCTGAACTTGCAGAAAGATATCCTAATTTATCAATTGCAGGTTGTTCTTATTTCGGCGTAGGGATCGGTGCTTGTATTCAAAATGGTAAAAAAATCGGTGAAGAGCTAGCTGAAAAATTATCTTAAGTTTTAGGGAAAACTCAAAAAACATTTATTTCGTGTGAAAAATCCTTTGTTACGTGAAATAGTCTTGACTCTATCGTTTGTAAACGATATGATTCTTTTAATTATTTAAAAAATTCATACTACATTCTTATCAAGAGAAGCTGAGGGACTGGCCCTGCGACGCTTCAGCAACCAACTTCGTGTCAGGTGCTAAATCCAGAAGACCTTTTTGGTCCGAAGATGAGAAGGAAAAAACAATTACGATTCGTTAAAGCCTTCTTTTTTTGTGAAAGAAGGCTTTTTATATTTTTATTTTGAAAACAAGGGAAGCGAGGTTACGTTTTATGGGATTGCTTGAAAAGTTAAAAACACAAGTCTTAACAGCAGATGGTGCAATAGGCACTGTACTATATGGTTATGGTTTGGAGTACTGCCACGAAGAAATGAATGTACAACGACCAGAATTAATTGAAAAGATTCATCGTGAATATATTGCGGCTGGCGCTGATATTATCCAAACTAATACATATGGTGCCAATGCGATTAAATTAGCTCGATATGGGTTAGAAACACGTGTGCAGCAGTTCAATGAAGCAGCGATTACGATTGCCAAGCGTGCAGCAGCAGATGGTGGACAATTTGTACTTGGTACAATCGGAGGAATCCGTGGTATTCGTAAAAGTGATGCAACATTAGAAGAAATTTTAATGACTGTTGAAGAACAGGCAACAGTGTTACTTGCAGGTAATCCAGATGGCCTTTTACTAGAAACGTATTATGATTTTGAAGAGTTAACAGCATCATTATCCATGTTACGGACAAAAACAAATTTACCGATTATTGTACAAGTATCCATGCATGAGCCGGGGATACTGCAAAACGGGATGACATTAAATCATGCCTTACATGAGTTAGAGACACTTGGTGCGGATGTGGTTGGTGTTAACTGTCGATTAGGCCCCCATCATACAATTCAAGCATTCGAAGGGGTAGAGCTTCCTGATAAGGCATTTATGTCAGCATATCCGAATGCTTCTCTATTAGATGTGGAGGATGGACGTGTCGTATATGAGTCAGAAGCAGATTACTTTGGTCGAGCGGCAGTTGCTCTACGAAATCAAGGCGTACGTTTAATCGGTGGTTGTTGTGGGACGACACCCAAGCATATTGCTGCAGCTAAAAAATACTTAGAAGAGCTAGCACCTGTTGAAGAAAAATATGCAAAGCCAGAAAAGGTTGAAATCGTTCGTGAGGCAGAACCCGCAACGTATGAGCCGTTACATGAAAAGGTCAAACGTGAGCGTTCTATCATTGTAGAATTAGATACACCAAGACATTTAGAAATTGACGGTTTTATGGATGGGGCCAAAAAGCTCTACGATGCAGGCGCTGATGTGGTGATGATGGCAGATAATTCTTTAGCATCCCCGCGTATTAGCAATATTGCGATGGGCGCTTTGCTTAAGGGAACACAAGGTATACGACCACTGACGCATATTACATGCCGCGACCGTAATTTAATTGGTCTGCAATCGCATTTGATGGGCCTAAATGCACTTGGGATTCATGATATTTTAGCAGTTACTGGGGATCCGACAAAGGTGGGCGATTTCCCAGGTGCGACAAGTGTTTATGATGTATCCTCAATGGAACTTATACAACTTATTAAGCAGTTGAATGAAGGAGTATCATTCTCTGGAAAGCCACTTCGTAAAAAGGCTAACTTCTCGGTAGCGGCAGCATTCAATCCGAATGTACGTGTATTGGACCGTGCCGTGGTACGATTAGAGAAGAAGATTGAACATGGTGCAGATTACTTCATTTCACAGCCTGTGTATACGAAGGAAAAGATTGTAGAAATTTACGAGGCAACGAAGCATTTAGACGCACCGATTTATATTGGAATTATGCCCGTTACGAGCTATAAGAGTGCAGAGTTTTTACACCATGAAGTGCCAGGTATTAAATTATCTGAGGATGCATTAGCACGCATGAAGGCTTGTGGTGACGATAAGGATCGTGCAACGTTAGAAGGAATTGAGATTGCAAAAGAATTAGTAGAAGTAGCGGCGGAATATTTCAATGGTATTTACTTAATAACACCATTTTTACGCTATGATATGACGCTAGAGTTGATGCAATATATTGAGCAATTGGATGAACAGAAAAAAGGGGTACGTATAGATGGCTAAGCACTTAATTGAAGAGCAACTAGAGAAAAGAATTTTAATTCTTGATGGCGCAATGGGTACAATGCTACAAAATGAAAACTTATCTGCAGAGGATTTTGGCGGTGAGGAGCTTGATGGTTGTAATGAGAATCTTGTGCTAACAAGACCGGATGTACTGGATAAGGTTCACCGAAAATATTTAGAAGCAGGTGCAGACATTATTTGTACAAATACGTTTGGGGGTACACCAATCGTATTAAATGAATATAATCTTGGCGCAAAGACCGAAGAAATTAATAAGCGTGCTGTGGAAATTGCTCGTAAGGTTGTGGATGAGTTTTCGACACAAGCATGGCCTCGTTTTGTGGCCGGAGCGATGGGACCGACAACCAAAACATTATCCGTAACCGGTGGTATTACATTTGATGAGCTTGAGGAAAACTTCTATGTGCAGGCGAAGGCATTAATAGAAGCAGGTGCAGATCTTCTTTTACTAGAAACGAGTCAGGATATGCTGAACGTAAAGGCTGGGACACTAGGTGTGTCACGTGCCTTTGAAACTACTGGAAAAGAAATCCCGGTGATGATTTCAGGTACGATTGAACCAATGGGAACAACACTTGCAGGTCAAACAATTGATGCATTTTATATTTCAATTGAGCATATTAAGCCGTTATCAGTTGGCTTAAACTGTGCAACAGGTCCAGAGTTCATGACAGACCATATTCGTTCACTTGCAGAGCTTTCTACTGGCTATATTAGCTGTTATCCAAATGCAGGCTTACCGGACGAAGAAGGTTGCTATCATGAATCACCAGAATCACTTTCGCAGAAATTAAAAGGCTTCGCTGAAAAAGGTTGGTTGAATATTGTCGGTGGTTGTTGTGGGACTACACCAGCGCATATTGCAGCTATCCGCGAGGCAATAAAAGATGAAAAACCACGTCAATTACCTGAAGCGACACACGGGCATGTTGTATCTGGTATCGAGCCATTAGTCTATGACGATTCCATGCGACCATTATTTATTGGGGAGCGGACGAATGTTATTGGCTCACGTAAATTTAAAAACTTAATTATAGATGGTAAGTTTGAGGAAGCAGCAGAAATTGCCCGTGCGCAGGTGAAAAATGGCGCGCATGTTATCGATATTTGTTTAGCAAACCCTGACCGTGATGAATTAGCAGATATGCGTGGTTTCATGCAAGAGGTCGTGAAAAAGGTGAAAGTGCCACTTGTAATTGACTCAACAGATGAAAAAGTGATTGAGGAAGCGTTGAAATTCTCTCAAGGTAAGGCCATCATTAACTCCATTAACCTTGAGGATGGCGAGGAACGTTTTGATGCGGTTATGCCTCTTGTGAAAAAATATGGTGGCTCATTAGTTGTCGGTACAATTGACGAACAAGGTATGGCGGTAGATCGTCAGCGCAAGTTAGAAATTGCCGAACGTTCTTATCAATTATTAACGGAGAAATGGGATCTAGCACCAGAAGACATTATTTTTGATCCTTTAATGTTCCCAGTTGGTACAGGAGATGAGCAATATATTGGTTCAGCACTTGAAACAATTGAGGGAATTCGACTAATCAAAGAAAAAATGCCAAGAGCATTGACAGTGCTCGGTGTTAGTAATATTTCATTCGGTTTACCACCAGTAGGTCGGGAGGTTTTGAATGCCGTCTATCTATATCACTGTACACTAGCTGGCTTAGATTATGCGATTGTCAATACGGAAAAGTTAGAGCGCTATGCGTCGATTCCTGAAGAGGAAATTAAGCTTGCTAACGATTTATTATTCAATACGAATAATGAAACACTTGCAGTATTCACCGATTTTTATCGTGATAAGAAGAAAGAAAAAACTGAAGCGGATATTCCAAAAACAGTGGAAGGTCGCTTAGCTTACTATATTTTAGAGGGTACAAAGGAAGGGCTAATTGAAGATTTAGACGCTGCTCGTGAAATTTATGATGCACCACTTGATATTATAAATGGTCCATTAATGAAAGGGATGGCTGAGGTAGGTCGCTTATTTAACGATAATCAGCTCATCGTGGCGGAAGTTCTACAATCAGCAGGTGTTATGAAGGCAGCAGTAGCACATCTTGAGCAATTCATGGAAAAAGATGAAGAAAGCGCAGGCAAAGGTAAAATGGTGCTTGCTACTGTAAAAGGCGATGTGCATGATATCGGTAAAAACCTAGTGGATATTATTTTAAGTAACAACGGCTTTAAGGTAGTGGATCTTGGCATCAAAGTTACACCAGCGCAGTTAATCGAAGCCGTTCGCAAGGAGAAGCCTGATTTCATCGGACTTTCTGGCCTACTTGTAAAATCTGCACAACAAATGGTTATTACCGCACAGGACTTTAAGGAAGCGGGTATTGATGTCCCAATTTTAGTAGGTGGTGCAGCATTGTCTCGTCGCTTTACAGAAACGAAAATTGCTAACGAATATGATGGTCCTGTTATTTATTCTAAGGATGCGATGCAAGGGTTAGAGCAAGCAAATCTATTAATGGGTACGGAGACTCGAAAGCACTTTTTAGCAGAAATTGCAGACTCGCGTCAAAAACGATTAGAGGCCGATGAAAAACGTGCGGCTCGCCCTGTGAAAGAAGTAACAGTTAAGCCTGCCCGTACAGTCAAGGATGCGAGTGTTTTCTTACCAGCGGATGTTCGTCGCCATGTGAAAAAGGATTATTCTGTCTCTCATTTATATCCTTACGTGAATATGCGCACATTAATTGGTCATCATTTAGGCTTAAAAGGGCAAGTACAACAATTACTAGAAGCTGGGGATTCTCGTGCTACAGAACTAAAAGATTTAGTAGATGACTATCTACAAAGCGACTTGCTGAAACCATCAGGCATGTATCAGTTCTTCCCAGCGCAAGCAGATGGTGATGATGTAGTGATTTATGATCCAGCAGATAGTAAAACAGAAATAGAGCGTTTTACATTCCCACGTCAACAGATTGAGCCTTTTATGTGCCTGGCAGATTTCTTAAAAACAGTAGAAAGTGGCGAAATGGATTATATTGCACTCATGGTTGTAACAGCAGGACAAGGTGTGATGGTAACGGCACGACAGTTAAAAGAACAAGGGAAATTCTTAGAAAGTCATGCGCTGCAATCAACGGCTCTTGAATTAGCAGAAGGTTTTGCTGAGCGAATGCATCAAGAAATTCGTGACCAATGGGGATTCTCTGATGCAACAGACTTCACGATGCGCGACCGTTTTGCAGCGAAATACCAAGGACAGCGTTTCTCATTTGGCTACCCAGCGTGTCCAAACTTAGAAGACCAAGAGAAATTATTCGGCTTATTGAAGCCAGAGGATATTGGTGTTCAGCTAACAGAGGGCTTTATGATGGAGCCGGAAGCATCTGTGTCAGCGATTGTGTTTGCACATCCAGATGCACGATATTTTAACGTGTAATGTTAAGACAAAAGGTTTGACTTTACGTAGTAAGAACCAAAGTAAAAGCCTCGGCGGATGTCACGGATTTTGAATTGGGCTTGTTCAATTCAAAATCTCATGACATCAATTACGTTAAGACGTAATTGATTATGTGTAATACCTACAGTAGGGACGTGTAGACGATGATTCGATTAATGGAAGTAAAAGATTTACCCGAGGTTTTAGATATCTACAATGACATCATTTTAACGAGTACAGCTGTATATCGTTATGAAACGCAATCATTAAATGAAAAGAGACAATGGTTTGACGAGCAAAAACAATCAGGTAATCCACTGTTAGTCTTTGAGGAAGACGGAGAAGTGGCAGGTTTTGCTACATATAGCCAGTTCCGTCCATACCCTGGTTACAAGCATACGATGGAGCATTCGGTATATGTGCATAAAGAACATTATCAGAAAGGTATTGCGACTAAGCTGATGCGTGAATTAATACGAATTGCCGAGGAGCAAGGGGTCAAAACACTTGTAGCGGGTATTGATGCCGTGAATGTAGGAAGTATTAAAGCTCATGAAAAATTGGGTTTTGAATATGCAGGAACGATCAAAAATGCAGGTTATAAATTTGAAGAATGGCTGGATTTAGCGTTTTATCAACTACATTTAACCGGACCGAAAAACTAAAAAGGATATGACATTCACATCTGTATTTTGGAAGAGACGTTCATAATTTTCACAGAAGGTAGAGAAATGAGGGACCTTTTGACACATTGAAAGAATGTTAAAGACATATTGAACAAAAATTATTTTAAAGAGAACGATTGGATTATTACTTGGACACCCATAAGGTGAATATGGTTTTCAACTAATGGATAGATAAAACAAAAATCAATCGCTGCCTCCTGCGGGAAAAGCGGGAAGTCGAGATCCTGGACTGAGCGAAGTAGCTCGACCCCGTCGGTAGTGGAAATCAACGGTTTTTTCTGATTTTATTGTAAAAAAAAGACTGTTGGCAAACTCAAAATTTTTCAAGTTGGTCTACGATCTGAAAGGATATGACATTTGTCATATCCTTTTTATGATGTTTGCGTCTGTTGCGCATTATAATCTTATTTTATGATGAGGTCATAAGCAAAAGGAAACGAGGGAAAACGAAATGGCTACAGATAAAGAAAAAACAAAAAAACTGCGCCAAGATGTAGCACCATTTGCGAAATCAGATACTGGTAAAAGTGTTTTTCAAATGGTGAATACAATTGTCCCGTTAATTGTTCTATGGGTCGCTGGATATATGTTAGTTGATGTCTCACCTTGGCTAACTGCGGGTTTAAGTGTAATTTCAGCTGGATTTGTCGTACGAGCATTCATTATTTTCCATGATTGTACACACGGTTCATTTTTCAAAAGTAAAAAAGCAAACGACTGGGTTGGCTTATTTACTGGAGTAATAACTTCATTCCCATATGAAAAATGGAAGCGTGAGCATACAATTCACCACGCAACAAGTTCGAACTTAGATAAGCGTGGTATCGGTGATATAGATATGATGACAGTGGAAGAATATTTAGAAGCTTCTAAAGGGCAACGTTTATGGTATCGTTTTTACCGTAATCCACTTGTAATGTTCGGTTTAGGTCCACTATATATGGTGTTAGTGTTAAATCGTTTTAACCGTAAAGATGCAAAACCAAAGGAACGTGCGAATACGCATATTACGAATGTTATTATTGCAGGTGTTTGTGTAGCGTTAATTTACTTCTTGGGCTGGCAGTCATTCTTGTTAGTGCAAGGTGTCACATTATTCATTGCAGGTTCACTGGGAATTTGGTTATTTTACATCCAACATACGTACGAAGATTCTTATTTTGAACATGATACTGAGTGGGATTATGTAAAAGCAGCTGTGGAAGGTAGTTCATACTATAAATTACCGAAGCTATTACAATGGGCAACTGGTAATATTGGTTTCCACCATGTTCACCATTTAGCACCTCGTGTACCTAACTACAACCTTGAAAAAGCGCATAATGAAACACCGCCTTTACAAACAGCAACAACAATTACATTGCGCACAAGTTTAGAATCATTACGCTACAAATTATATGATGAAGAACGTGGGAAATTTGTATCATTTAAAGATGTTAATGAAATTATTAAACGAAAAGCGAAAGGCAGTATAGCTGCTTAGTCGAAATTGATCAGCCATCTCATCTTGGGATGGCTGTTTTACATAAGGTGGCCTTTTGTATGGAAACGTGAAGCCACAGAAACGAAAGTTTGACTGTGCGAAAGCGAAGCGACAGCAACGAAAGTTTTGACCGTGCGAAAGCGAAGCGACAGCAACGAAAGGGGCGCATGTATGCTTTTCTTGTTATAATAAAGGGAAAAGTAGGAAAGATCGTGAGGTTATGATGAGAAAGTGGCATAGTATTATACCGAATAGTCCCATGCTTAGCATTTATTTATGGATTATTTTTTGTTTTCTACCGTTTTTCTTTATTTTTAAAAAATCTTCATATATAGAAATATCGATAGGTATTACCTTTTTAATGCTGTATTTTATTTTTTATCGTTTTTCCGTAAATTCGAAAAATGGGCTCGTTTATATGTGGATTAGCTTCGAGATGGTCATTAATATTATTTTAACTATACTATACGGCTATGTGTATTTATCCATATTCACGGCGTTTTTCATCGGAAACATTCGTAGACCTGTAGGCTTTTATATTATGTACGGCTTGCATATAGGCTTCACAGTGATTTCTACAGGGATTGGTTTCTTCGTGGAACTGCACTTATTTTTATCGCAGCTTCCCTTTGTAGTACTAACGATTTTAGCAGTTGTACTCTTGCCGCTTACTATTTATTCCAAAAATAAACGTGAAAATTTAGAAGGTCAATTGGAAACTGCGAATGAAAGAATTGCGGAATTGATTATTTTTGAAGAACGACAACGCATTGCGCGTGATTTACACGATACACTAGGTCAAAAATTATCGATGATTGGATTGAAAAGTGACCTAGCCTCAAGACTTATTGCGCGTGATCCGCAGCAGGCGTTAGTAGAGATTAGAGATATTCGACAAACCGCAAGTATTGCGTTAAAAGAGGTTCGTGAATTAGTTTCAGATATGCGTACAGCAAAATTTGAGGATGAACTTATGCGTATTTCTCAAATCCTAAAAGCGGCCGAAATGGAGTTTGTTTTTGATGGTGATAAGGATTCACTACAGGTGCCACCCCTTGTGGAGAATGTTTTATCCATGTGTTTAAAAGAGGCGGTAACGAATGTCGTCAAGCATAGTGGTGCCACTAAATGTGAAATTGCCTTCCATCAAAATTTCAAAGAAGTATACCTAGTCGTCCGTGATAATGGACAGGGTATTTCAAAAAAGCAGGTATTGAAGAGTGGTAATGGATTAAATGGGATGCGAGAGCGTTTAGAATTTATCAATGGCTCCTTTAAGATAGAGAATGAGGAAGGCACAACATTAACCGTGTCCATTCCGGTGACCATCACACATCAAAAAGTCAAAGAAAACCTGAAGAACATATAGAGGAAAAGAGGATTGTGACATGATTCGAATTGTAATTGCTGAAGATCAAGGTATGCTGTTAGGGGCACTTCGTTCGTTACTCAGTATGGAGGATGATATGGAGGTCGTTGGGTTAGCAAAAAATGGTGAGGAAGCATTGGCACTTGTAGAAGAGTATCAGCCTGATATTTGTGTCATGGATATCGAAATGCCAGTGAAAACTGGACTTGATGCTGCTGAAGAATTGCATGGTTCGGATTGTAAAGTCATTATTTTAACAACTTTTGCCAGACCAGGCTATTTTGAACGGGCAAGAAAAGCAGGTGTTCGTGGTTATTTACTTAAGGATAGTCCAATAGAGGAATTGGTAAGTGCTATTCGCACGATTATGGACGGTAAACGTATATATGCTCCTGAACTTGTTGATTTTGTGTATGAGGATGATAGTGAAAACCCTTTAACTGAGCGCGAAAGTCAAGTGCTGACATTGGTTGCTGAAGGTAAGACAACAAAGGAAATTGCAGCAGAGTTATTTTTATCGGCGGGAACTGTACGTAACTATATTTCAACTATCTTAGAAAAGTTACATGTTGGGAATCGTATTGAAGCTATTGCCCGCTTTAAAGAAAAAGGTTGGAATAAGTAAGACTTCTGAATGTACTTTTGACAGATGAATAGGTATGCTAAAAAACGAAGATTTAATCTATAAACTATTCAAAAGGGAGTAAGAGGTATGCAAACTATTTCTGGAAAAACTGCTTTAATTACTGGTGCGGGTCGAGGTATTGGACGTGCGACAGCAATCGCCTTTGCGAAAGAAGGCATTAACGTTGGACTTGTAGGCCGTACAGTAGAGAATTTACAACATGTCGCAGAAGAGTTAAAGGCGTATGATGTGAAGGTAGCAATTGCGGCTGCAGATGTAGCCAATTTAGATTCTATTTCAAAGGCTGTAGAAACCATCCGTGCGGGGTTAGGCCCAATCGATATTTTAGTAAATAACGCAGGTATTTCAAAATTCGGTAAGTTTTTAGAACTTTCACCAGAAGACTGGACAAATATTGTAGATGTAAATGTAAAAGGTGTGTATTACACAACGCGTGCTGTACTACCTGAAATGATTGAACGTGAATCAGGAGATATCATTAATATTTCATCTACAGCAGGTCAAAAAGGTGCTCCAATTACAAGTGCCTACAGCGCATCGAAAGCAGCCGTTATCGGTATGAGTGAGTCATTAATGTTAGAGGTTCGTAAGCATAATATCCGCGTTGTGACGCTAACACCAAGTACGGTCGCAACAGATATGGCTGTTGAATTACAATTAACTGACGGCAATCCTGAAAAAGTTATGCAGGCGGAGGACCTAGCTGACTTAATGGTAGCCCAATTAAAATTACATCCACGTGTTGTTTTAAAACATGCTGGTTTATGGTCAACAAATCCTTAAATATGTGGCGGGAAGCAAATTCTCGCCGCATTTTTTTTTTTGTAAGGCATGTATCGGAGAAATGAAAATATCGTCCATAATTATTATAATATTCACGATAAATTAAGGAACATTTCGGATAAAACTATAAAATGAAACTTCAATTAGTGAGGGTTTTCTTCATTCCCCACAATAAATAGAGGAACACAAGCTAAAACCTTCACATCCTGTGAAAAAGCTTGTGTGACCAACATCCTGTTGCCCCGAACCAATAGGGCGTTTACAAGTCAGTTGATCGCCAACCTAGTTTCTCTTTTAACTTGAGGCGGGCGTGTCTTACTGACCGTTAATGCGGGATAAATGTGTCTGATAAATAAAAAGACCTTATCGCCAATAGACGATAAGGTTGGAAGATTATTTATTGCGCTTTGTTAAGCGTCCAAGAACGAATGCACCTGCTGCAACAGCGAGGATTGTATTCGTTTTTTTCGTAAATACTTGTTTTGTTACAAGATTAATATTTTGTGGGCGCTCTGCTAAACGACGCATAAAGTAACCGTACCAATCTTCGCCAAATGGTACGTATACGCAGAAGTTATAGCCTTCTTTTGATAGCTCTTTTTGCATGTCCGTACGGAAGCCGTAAAGCATTTGGAATTCGAATTTATCAAGCGGTATATTATTGTCAGCGACAAAGCGTTTTACGTGAGCGATGACATTATGGTCATGTGTTGCAATTGATGTGAATTTACCGTGAAGTAAATGGTATTCAATAAGTTCGATATAGTTTAAGTCAATATCTAATTTATCTTGGAAAGCTACTTCGACAGGTTCTTTATAGGCACCTTTTACGATTCGTAGACGATAATTTTGGAATTTCTCGATATCATCTTTTGCACGGTAAAAGTATGATTGAATAACTGTGCCGACATTATTAAATGTTTTAGAAAGTTCTTCTACCATATCAAAGGACGTTTGGAGACGACCGTAATCTTCCATATCAAAATTCACAAAAATATCATGTGCAGCTGCTTTTTCAACAATTTCATATAAATTGTCATAGCAAAAATCAACGTCAATATCTAAGCCCAACTGAGATGGCTTTAGTGATATATGAGCATTGACACCGTTTTCATGAATCGCTTCAATAACAGCAAGGATTTGTTCTTTGGCCGCAGTTGCTTCTTCTTCACTAGAAACAAATTCCCCTAAGTTATCTACTGTACAAGAGATATTATGGGCATTTAGTTCTTTGATGCTTGCAATCGTTTCTTCTATATTTGTACCAGCTACTACATTTTGGGCTCCTAATTTTAGGCCGTATTTTTTAGCAGTACTATTTAATAGTTGGTTCTCAGATAATTGAATGAAAAAATCGCGTAATAACATGGTCATTCTCCTCACAGCATTTTTCTTTCTAGTATAACATATTTGGAAAATATGTAATGGATTCGTGGAAACAATTATTTGTTATCTAGTATTTGCATACGTTCATTAAAAAGTGCTGGATAGCTTAAAAAGCCTATCATTATGCTCGATAATGTTGCGGTTGTTAGAAGTGCGAAAATGATCAAAAGTTGAAATTGTACCGCTTGGATAGGGTCTGCACCACCGATTATTTGACCACTCATCATACCTGGTAGTTGCACAAGCCCAATTGTTTTTTGGCTTTCAATTGTTGGGATCATACTTGCTTTAATAGCACTAATTAATTGCCGATGAATGGCCTGTTTTGGGGTACCGCCGAGTGATAAAATCAGTTCTATTTCATTTTGATGACTTGTAATTTCTGCTGTAAAACGATTTAAAAATAATATAGATAATACCATAGAATTTCCAATCAACATACCGCTAATAGGAATGATATACTGTGCTGTTGCAGGTATAATGCCAAAACCTATTAATACGCCTTGTGTCACAAACTCAACCACAACAAGGGTAATGGCTATCTTCCATGTAATTCCTCTTATTCCTTCTCCTTTTTTACGAGCGTTTAGAGTTGCAACAAAAATCATCAATGCCACCATCGATAAAATATAAATAATGCTTCCTGTGTCAAAGACTAATTTTAAAATGTAGCCAACTGCTAATAACTGGATAATTGAGCGTATAGTTGCAATGATCGTATCTTTTTCAAGACCAAGCTTTAAAGTTTTTGATAATATCAATGGAATTAACACAAAAATCAATGTAAGGGAGAGTGCTGTATAAGTCATGCGTTTATCCCCTTTACAAATTCAGTAACACGAGGATTTTTGGGTGCATTCAGTAGTGAACTTTGTCCAGTTTCGATAAGTTCTCCATCCATCATAACCCATGTGTAATGCCCAATTGTTAGTGCTTGCTGTAAGTTATGTGTAATCCAAATCATCGTGACATTGTATTTTTTGTTTAATGTAACAATGAGTGCCTCAATGTCCTGTACTGATTGACGATCGAGGGCAGAGGTAATCTCATCTAATAATAGGATAGAAGATTGATTGATGAGGGTGCGTGCGATTGATACCTTTTGGCGTTGTCCACCGGATAATTCAGTTGTTGAACGTTGTAAGAAGCTTTCATCAAGTCCGACGTCTTGTAGATACTGGGTGGCTTCTTGTTCGGTTAGTGTTTTTCCTTGTAGGGAACGAGGAAGAGCTAGATTATGAAAAACCGAGCCAGCAATCATTGGAGCGGCTTGAAGAGCGATACCTACCTGTCTACGTAAAGTAGTAGGTTCATAGGAAGCAATTGGTTGATCATCAATGAAAATATTTCCCTCTGTCGGTGTCAGTAGCCCATTACACATTTTCAGCAACGTTGTTTTACCTGCACCTGAGGGTCCTACGAGTGTCGTAATTTTTCCCTTCGGTATTGACCCGGTAATTGTTTTTAAAATGGTCTTATTTTTTACTGAAAAGCTGACCTGTTGAAAGTGAATTGCGGGTTTGTATAACGTTTTCATATAGTGGGCACTCCTTTATACTAGTAAGTAGTATTACTGTAGCATAGAAATAAATGGATGCTACAGATATTTTTCATTTTCGCAATAGAGTACTAATAAATGATATGTAAGGAGAATAGGATAAATGGATGTTTTATATATAGATACGCTAACATATGCACAGGGGAAAATGTACATCGTTGCATCGGAAGAAGGTCTTGTTTATATCGGAACACCAAATGCGCCGTTTGTTGAAGTAGAAGTTTGGGCGAAGAAGCCATTTAAAGGCTATAGCTTCCAAGAGAATAAAGAAAAACTAGTACCTTACGTAAAACAACTAACGGCTTATTTTAATGGACAACTTACTGAATTTGATATACCAATTCATGTGAAGGGAACACCTTTTCAGCTAGCGGTATGGGATGCTTTAAAAGCGCTTCCTTTCGGTACGACAACATCATACTCTGATATTGCACAACGGATTGGAAACCCAAAAGCGGTAAGGGCTGTTGGGAGTGCAATAGGCGCCAACCCAATATTGGCTATTATTCCATGTCATCGTGTCATTGGGAAAAATGGTAAGCTTACAGGTTTTCGCAGTGGTCTAGCGATGAAAGAGTTTTTACTTCAATTAGAGAGAGCATAAAAAGGAGCCTTCTCATATGTTCTGTGAGAAGGCTCTTTTTTGCCGAAAAAGTATTTTTTTATACATGTTCCTCATGTACGTTTGTTGGAGATTTACCGAAATGTGTTAATCGTTGAGCAAATGTTTCCCCTTGTACAGCAGAACTTTTGAAAATATCTTGGTATTCGTAAGCTGGCGTACCGTGTTCGATAACATCTAGACCAGCAACCTCTTCCTCCGTTGTTACACGTAATGGGACAAATACTTTTATGATGAATAAGCCGGCAGATACTGACACGCCAACCCAAGCGATTGTTGCGATAACACCAATTACTTGAACACCAAGTAAACCAAAACCTCCACCGTAGAATAAACCTTGACCGCCAACATCAAATAATCCAACGGCAAGTGTTCCCCAAACACCACAAATACCATGAACAGCTATCGCCCCTACAGGATCATCAACTTTCAGCTTCCACTCTATGAAACGGACGCCTTCCACTAATAATGGCGCTGCAATCAAACCGATTATAATGGAACCGATAATGCTGACGTTCGCTGCACCAGCTGTAATACCTACAAGTCCTGCTAACGCACCGTTTAGTGTTAGTGAGCCGTCAATGTGACCGTAGCGGAATTTAGTATAAAAAGCAGTAGCCACAACACCAGCGGCAGCAGCGAAAAATGTGTTAGCAATAACACTAGGTACAAGTGTGGGATCGGCCGCTAACGTAGATGCGCCGTTAAAGCCGAACCATCCGAACCAAAGTAAGAACACACCTAATGCACCTAATGGAATACTATGGCCTGTTATAACGTTGACGCGTCCATTTTCATATTTTCCTAGACGAGGACCGATAATTGCTGCTGCCACAAAGGCTGCTACTGCACCTGTTAAGTGAACAACAGTTGAACCGGCGAAATCTACGAAACCTAAATCCGTTAACCAGCCTTGACCGCTCCAAATCCAGTGACCAACTACAGGATAAACTAAAAACGTCATTAAAACGATAACTCCGATATAAGCAAAAATATTAGTACGCTCTGCTACAGCACCTGATAGAATGGTTGCGCCAGTTGCTGCAAACATTGTTTGGAAGATAAAGAATGAAAGGTCATCTACACCATTTAAAGCGAAGCCACTTGTTCCGATGATACCACCAGCTGTATCGCCAAACATAAAAGCGTAACCACAAAAGAAATAAACGATACCACCAAGTGAAATGGTTAGAAAGTTTTTCATGATAATATTGACTGCATTTTTCGATCGAGTAAATCCAGCCTCAACCATTGCAAATCCTGCATGCATAAAGAATACTAAAACTGTTCCGAGCATAACCCAAACTAAATTTACAGATAACATCACTTCATCCATTTACATCGCCCCCTTTAATCTACTGCAACTGATCCGACTTCTTTAGTGCGGATACGAATTGCCTGTTCCACTGGATAAATAAAGATCTTACCGTCTCCAACTTTACCAGTCGCTGCATCACGTAATAGAACTTGCACTATGGCATCAACTTTTTCGTCATCGACAATCATTTCTAACTTTAATTTTGGTAAAAATTCAATCTCATACGCATTCCCACGAAATAAACCTGTCCGGCCTAATTGGCGACCACAGCCAGCGATTTCTGAAATACTTAGACCTGCAATTCCTTCCTTTGCAAGACCATCCCTAACAATGCCGAAAACTTCGGGACGAATAATTGCCTCTATTTTTTTCATCAAAACCAGCTCCTTGTGTTAATTTAATTTACATGTTAAAACGAATAAATAAACAACGCAATTATTATTTTGATAGTTATGTAAGGTTATATAACATTGAATGTTTCGTTTTTCGAAGTAAAATGCAAAAAAGCTAATTATTTAAGGAATGAAAGCGGTGCTAAAATTTGTGTCTGAAATGTGTACAGTTCGAAATTTTCTGATTATTTATGTAAGGAAATCTAACATCTGCGTTCAAAGATGTTAAACGCAAGAATTTGGGTATATAGTGTATACTAGGGCTAATTATGAAAGCGGAAGAAGGGTTTTCTTATGAGATCAAACTATGTTGACGATAGCTTAGCGCTGCACACAGACTTATATCAAATCAATATGGCGGAGTCCTATTGGGCTGATGGCATACATAATAGAAAAGCAATTTTTGAATTATATTTTAGAAAATTACCGTTTGGCAATGGTTATGCAATATTTGCAGGGTTAGAGCGAATGCTCGAGTATTTGCGGAATTTTCGCTTTAGTGAATCGGATATTGCGTATTTACGTGAAGTGGTTGGCTATAAAGAAGACTTTATCGACTATTTAAAAAATATTCGATTTACAGGGGACATGTATTCAATGGTGGAAGGGGAGCTTGTTTTCGCAAATGAACCAATTGTACGCATTGAAGCACCTTTAGTGGAGGCCCAACTAATCGAGACGGCGCTACTGAACATTGTAAACTATCAAACCCTGATAGCAACAAAGGCGAGTCGTATTAAGCAAATTGTAAAAAATGAAACGGCAATGGAATTTGGAACGCGTCGTGCGCAAGAAATGGATGCAGCTATTTGGGGAACGCGTGCGGCCTTTATCGGTGGTTTTGCATCTACTAGTAACGTTCGTGCAGGTAAATTATTTAACATTCCTGTATCGGGTACACATGCACATGCGCTTGTGCAGGCATATAAAAATGATTATGATGCATTTCATGCCTATGCTAGACGTCACCGTGATTGTGTATTCTTAGTGGATACTTACAACACATTGAAATCAGGTGTGCCAACAGCAATAAAAGTAGCAAAGGAACTTGGAGATAAAATTAATTTTGTTGGTATCCGCTTAGATAGTGGGGATATTGCTTTCTTATCAAAAGAAGCGCGTCGTATGCTAGATGAAGCTGGCTACCATGATGCGAAAATCGTGGTTTCCAACGATCTTGATGAATACACGATTTTGAACTTAAAGGCTCAAAACGCACGCGTGGATGTATGGGGAATTGGAACAAAGCTTATTACAGCTTACGATCAACCTGCGCTAGGGGCTGTTTATAAAATGGTTGCTATCGAAAATGATAAAGGTCAGCTAGAAGATACAATTAAAATTTCTGCGAATGCTGAAAAGGTTTCGACACCAGGTCTCAAAAATTTATATCGCATTATCGATCGTAAGAATGGCAAAGCAGAGGGAGACTATATTACGATGCATGACGAAGACCCTCAATCCGAAGAACGTATTAAAATGTTCCACCCTGTGCATACATTTGTATCGAAATTTGTAACGAACTTTGAAGCGAAAAATTTACATCAACATGTTATTAGAAATGGCTTTGTAAGCTATCAAAATCCTACATTAGAAGAAATGCGTACTTATGCTGCCGATAATTTGGAATTGCTATGGGATGAATATAAGCGTTCCATGAATCCAGAAGAGTATCCGGTCGATTTAAGTCAAAAATGCTGGGATAATAAAATGCGCAATATAGAAGAAGTTCGGGACATGGTCAATAGAATTGTGAAAGAGTAAGGAGTGGAAAGTGATATGACTTTACAGCAACAAATCATTCAGGAATTACGTGTATTACCGATCATTGATGCACAAGAAGAAATTCGAAAATCCGTTGATTTTTTGAAAGCATATGCACGCAGGTATAGCTTTGTAAAAGGTTTTGTGCTTGGCATATCAGGTGGACAAGACTCTACTTTGACAGGAAAGCTAACACAACTTGCTATTGATGAGTTGAATGCAGAGGCGGGAGAAATGAAATATTCATTTTGGGCAGTTCGTTTACCGTATGGTGTGCAAGCGGATGAACAGGACTGTCAGGATGCAATAGATTATATAAAACCTACGAAGACCTATACAGTGAACATTAATGAAGCGGTAGATGCCAGTGTCCGTGCATTAGCAATTGCTGGTGTAGAGCTGAGTGATTTTGCAAAAGGGAATGAAAAAGCGCGTGAACGAATGAAAGTACAGTTTTCGATTGCTGCGATGAATAGCGCCGTTGTTTTAGGAACAGATCATGCTGCGGAGGCAATCACTGGTTTTTATACAAAATTTGGTGATGGTGCAGCGGATTTAATGCCGATTTATCGTCTTAACAAACGTCAAGGTAAACAGTTGTTGGCGGCGCTAGAATGCCCAGCGCACTTGTATTTAAAAGTACCAACAGCAGATTTAGAGGAAAATCGTCCATCATTACCAGACGAAGTGGCCTTAGGCCTAACTTATGACCAAATTGATGATTATTTAGAGGGGAAGGAAATTCCTAAAGAGGCTTGTGAATTGCTAGAAGGACATTATTTACGGTCACAGCATAAACGCCATATGCCGATCACAATTTTTGATGTTTTTTGGAAATAAAATAATTCTATGGTAAAAGAGCTGGTCTAAAGTGTATGGTACATACTTTTCGGACATGCTCTTTTCTACTTTTTTATGGTTTTGGTTCTAGAAGCTTGATTGCGAGCATATAATGTCGATATAAATACCTATAAAGTTGAAAAAGTAAAGGAGGGGTAATTATTATGAGGACTTCTAGAGTAAGTGCAACGACAAACAGTACTTTTCGTAATGAACAGCAATATTTGCATGCAGGTGATATTAGCCATAATTTCGGACAAAATCCTAAACAAAAATTTAAGCAGAGCATGCATAAGAGTAATGAAAATAAACAGACAATTAAAAAGAAACAAATCAAGCCACATAGTCGAAATAAAATAGAGCCATCTTATGTAGATAACGGAAGTGATCTGCAAATACGTAATGAACTATCTGAAACAGCTGTAAAACTCAGTCGTTTAAGCAAGCAAAAGAAACGTCTCAATAGTTACCGCTCTTCTATATAACCAAATAACCAATCGTGAAATTGACCCTCTCTGCCATTTATGGTGAAGGGGGTTTTTATGTGCCTTCAAAAAAATCGGTAAAGTTTCATAACGCTCAAGTAAGTCCCTGCTCCGCTCAGTTGACATAAGCGCTGTACCGATAAAATACCACTCTGATTATGTGTTTTAGACAAATGGCTATGCACTAAATAACCAATGAAAATCTTGATTTCGAGACGTTCAATAATTAGTCAATTGGATTTTTCCGATTCTTCACAGGGATTTTCATCTTATTTCACAACTCATCTGTAAAGTAATAAGTGGCAACAGAAAAAAAGAATTGGGGGAAGCAGTTGTGAAAAAATTATGGATACCTGCACTGGCAATTTTACTATTACTAGGTGCATGTGGTGCAGAGAAAACGCAAGTCAAGGAAGCTGAATCTAAGCAAGGGGAAGCGACAACTACATCAGAAATCAAGGATACTTCTGTACAAATTGCTTCATTGGTTGATCCACGTTTACAAGAGCCGAAAGAAGATACTGTTTGTGAAATGTGTAATATGAAAGTTTATATGAAGGATCATGAAATGGGTATGTTTTCTACACAAGCGATTAAAGAGGATGGGACAGTTACTTTTTACGATGACATTGGCTGCTTACTAAATGCAGAGGTAGCGAATGAAGAAAAAAATGAAAAATTTGTTCGTGATTACAATACAAAAGCATGGGCAAAGGTAGAGGATGTCACAATCGTCAAAACAGAGCTGAAATCACCGATGAACTGGGGCTATATTTATTTCAGTGAAAAAGCAGATGCAGATAAATATATAGCTGAAAACCCTAAAGCATATGTAGAAGAATTACATAAAATTAAAGAGGATGCTCTTGAGCGTCGCAAAAAGAAAATGCAAGAAAAAGAAGCAAATGGTGATGTGGAGTCAATGCAAATGGAAGAAATGAGTCAAGAACAAGGGCATGACAATAATCATTAATACAGGAAGGCTAGGGGAATCCCCTAGTCTTTTTATGCTGAACAGGGAGGAAGCGGTATGGTGAAGAAAATAGGTAGTGTCTTATTGTTCTTACTATTTATGAGCCAGACAGTCTATGCAGATTTTGATATACAAAAGTCTATTGATAAAGCAAAGCCTGGAGCAACAATTACAATCCCGGCTGGACAGTATGAAGGTAACTTTGTATTAACGAAAAAAATAACACTGCGTGGTGAACAAGGAACAGAGCTAGTCGCACTTGGGGACGAGCCGGTGCTTCGTATTGACAGTGCTGCAACAGTGACAATTGAAAATATGACATTATCGGGTAATAAACAAGCGATTGTGGCAAGTGGCGTAGATGGTCTAGAGCTAAGATATCTGAACATTAAGGATATTCATACAGGCGTGCATATTCAACGGTCGAAAAATGTGCATATACAACACATTGAAGTAGCTGGTAATAAGGAACATTATTCGAAAAAGGGCAATGGACTAGCGATTTTTAAGAGTGAGGATGTTGTGGTTGAGGACACCAACATAAAAGATGTACAGGATGGGATTTACGTAGAAGAAGTGGAGAACATTCTTATACAAAATAACAAAATATCAAACAGCCGTTATGGTACACATTTTATGTATTCAAGTAATGCACAGGCGTTTCATAATACATATCAAAATAACGTCACGGGTCTCATGATTATGATGACTAGTGACATTTCTATCAAGAGCAATCATCTAGCGAATCACAACGGTTTAAATAGCTACGGTATGTTGTTCTATGACGTACAGCAAGCGGTTGTGGAACTTAATACAATTATGAACAATCGAACAGGTGTGGCGTTGCAAAAAAGTACAGGTGTTCAAATAGCGAATAATGATTTCCGAATGAATCAAACGGCACTTGAAGGAATGAAGGTAGATGGCACTTCGATGGTGACGAATAATATATTTACAGGCAATATTATGACGGCACGCTCTGATCAGCAAGGCTTTTTACTTGCGAATAATTATTACGATGATTACTCGGGCATTGATTTAGAGAATGACGGGATTGGCGATGTTCCGTACGTGGCCGTGTCAAGTTTTGGACAATGGATGGTGCGTCAGCCTGTTTATCAATATTTTGTGGCATCACCTAGTGTGGTTTTGCTAACTTCACTTGATCAACAAATAAATAAGACTGAGAAGACGGTACTTGTCGATGTTGCACCGAAGCTAAAGATAAAGCAAATAACAAAAAACAACGAGATAAATTTAAAACAGTTATTAATGGGATTGCTCATTGTAATCGCTAGTATGTGGTTCTGGAAAAGAGGGATGATGGAATGAAAAAATGGATACTGATTGTCGTTGTATGTTGTGTATTACTAGTTAGCTGTCGTGAAGAAACATATGGACCACGTGAAATTGTTGGTGAAACGGATGTTTGCAAAATTTGCAATATGAGTATAGTTCATCATGAATATGCGGGACAAATTGCTCTAAAAAACGGTGATTATGAAATTTTCGATGATCTAGGTTGTCTAATGGAATATATTCATGCAAATGGAGAAGATGAGATTGGTGCCGCATTTATTAAGGATACTATCAAAAACGAGTGGGTAGATGTTTTTGATGCGACGTTTGTCTATAACAAGGAGTATTGGACACCGATGAATTATGGCGTATTGGCTTTTAAAACGAAGGATTCCGCAATTGAATGGATGGCTACAAATGGGGATGGACAGGTTCTAGTTTATAAGGATTTACATGATTTTAACTGGGGGATTCACCAATGATGGATAGTATGCTCATGAAACTTGAATTGAAGCAGATGTTGAGAAGTCGGTGGATGCAACTTGTAGGCTTGCTGTTTACATTCGTTTTTATAGCGATTATAGTCATTCAACAAATGGCGCTGCCTGATGTTGAAGGCTTTACGCGCCAAACAGCTTCGTTTTTAAATGTATTATTATTTTTGTTACCGTTATTTATTTTAACAATAGGCAGTATGAGTGTTGCTGGTGATATCGAATCGGGTTGGTTTTCTTTATTAAAGACATATCCCATGACTATGACGCGATACATTGTCGGAAAGTATGTGGCATCTGTTGTTGCCTTTGTATTAGTTGTTGTGGGAGCGTTTGGTGTTGTGCTGGCACTTGGGGGATTTCTTGGTGGTGTACGTTTGCCATTAATTTTTATTACCCTGACGTTCATATGTATTGTGATATTCGCGTCACTAGCAATCGCCATTGGAGCGTTTGCAAAAACAAGATTATTTGCACTGTCGCTGTCGCTTATTTTATGGTCATTTTTTCTGTTGCTTTTATCATACGCATTAATGGCAATTGGTACAGTAGTTGCGGGGCATATTTTACAAAAGCTAACGATTATAGTAATGCACCTTAATCCTGCGGAATGGCTACGCTTTGGCTACTTTATTTTTTCTGATCAAGCGAGTGTACTGGGACCAGCGTTTTATGGTGTCACACAGTTTTATTCTTCATATCTAGGCTATGCGGTCTATGGGGCAGTGACAGTTCTTTGGGTAACTGTACCGCTACTATGTGCAAGTAAGCTACTACAGAAAAGAGGGAGAAGCTAATGTTACTTGAGGCGAGGGATTTATCGCAAATATACGAAAATAATAAAGGTCTTAAAAAAGCATCCTTTTCTGTGAGGGCCGGACGTATATTGGCACTTGCTGGAGGAAATGGTGCAGGTAAAAGCACACTTATTCGCCTCTTGACTGGTCAGGAAACACAAATGGCTGGGGAGCTTATTTGGCAGGAGCGGCAGGCTATTCGTTTTATGCCGGACGATGTAGATTTTCCATCGATGCTAACAGCAGTAGAAGTTATCCAGTTACTGGCTTCGTTAAAAAAAGTTGAGATACATGAAAGCTTGGAAGTTTTAAAACGTGTAGGATTATGGGATGTAAAGAAACAAAAGGTTCAGCAATTTTCAAAAGGCATGCGTCAGCGTCTAAATCTAGCGCAGAGTTTACTTGGAAATGGACCATTACTTATTTTAGATGAGCCAACAAATGGTCTTGATCCATATTGGATTGCTGAGCTGAAAAAAATGATGTTAGAAGAAAAAGCGAAAGGTTGTACAGTAGTATTTTCCACGCATTTATTAGCTTTTGCAGAGGAAGTAGCGGATGATGTATTGGTTTTACATGAAGGGGAAATATTAATTTCTGGGGACTTGAAGAAAATACTTGCGGAAGAAAATAACGCTACTTTAGAAAAAATATGGTTAAAAAAATTAAATTTGTAACATTTTGATAGGTGATAACGTTATATACTAGTAACTGTGCTTGTTTGAAAAGAAACTTCAGACAAGCCTTTTTTAGTGTGCTTCAAAGGACGGATGAACGCCATCTTATTATGAAGAATTACGAATAAGAAACAAGGAGAACGTACATAATGGTCCAACTGATGTTGCTAAATATTAAATAATCCAAATGTTGGCGGTTTGACATAATTGTGTTACTAAGCAGTTTTCGTTATGCTTAAAGTAAGTTATCGTGCAATTCACACAATTGCTTGGTGAAATAAGGAGGTATTTTGATTTATGAATTCACAAATACAAATTGTACTAGAAAACATAGAAAAAGTGATGATTGGGAAAAGGGAAGTGGCGGAGCTTAGTCTAGTGGCATTGCTCGCAAAGGGGCATGTATTATTAGAAGATGTGCCAGGTGTTGGTAAGACAATGATGGTGCGTGCACTTGCAAAATCATTTGATGCTCAGTTTAAACGTATTCAGTTCACGCCGGATTTATTGCCGTCTGATGTTGTAGGTGTATCTATATACAATCCGAAAACAATGGAATTTGAATTTCGACCAGGTCCAATTATGGGCGATGTCGTGTTAGCAGATGAAATAAATCGAACTTCTCCAAAAACACAATCAGCTTTACTGGAGGGAATGGAAGAAGCTTCAGTTACTATTGATGGCAATACACTTAAAATAACTCAGCCGTTTTTTGTAATGGCTACGCAAAACCCTATTGAACATGAAGGAACGTATCCACTACCAGAGGCGCAGTTAGATCGGTTTTTACTAAAAATAAAAATGGGTTATCCTTCAAGAGGACAAGAGGTGGAAATATTACGCCGAGCAGAAAATGGAAAGCCGATTGAAAAAATTGATGCTGTTCTATCAGTGGCACAATTAATTGAATTGCAGGAGCTTGTCCAAGGTGTCTACGTTGAAGATTCCGTTAAAAAATATATGGTTGAACTGGCTACACAAACGAGGGAGAACAGCTATGTGCATTTAGGGGTTAGCCCACGTGCGACAATTGCCCTAATGAAAGCTTCACAGGCCTATGCATTTATAAAAGGACGTAGTTTTGTGACACCGGATGATGTTCAGTATTTAGTTCCTTTCGTCTTTAGTCATCGCATAACACTGAAGCCAGATGCTCGCTATGATAATGTAACATCTGAGGAAATTATTGAACGTATTATTGCGAAAACGCCTGTGCCCACTAAGAGGTTTGCAGAGCAATGAAAAAATGGCGAGCTCTTTTTGAGAAAAGTAAACATTTCCTATTAGTGACCTTGCTGATGCTAATAACGTTCTGTTATGCCATGTTCCAGGGGGGCTTTGTTAGCTGGTTTGTATTTTTTACTGTTAGTCCCTTTTTGCTATATGCCTTCATTTTTTTGTTAGTTAGAGAAGAGATAGTAGGGGTAGAACGTAAAATTGAACCTTCTCATGTAGTAAGTGGACAATCAGTTAAAGTAACAATAAGCATAGAGCGAAAGACGCGTTTTCCATTTGCTTATATGATGATGGAGGAGCTTGTTAACAGTGAACCACTTGTGCAAGCAAAGGTACAGGGCACAAGTAACATTAAATTTGTTGGCTTTGGAAAAAAGTTTAATTGGAATTATACACTTGAAAGCTTGCCACGTGGAGAGCATCAATATTTAGGTGTTTCCATTGTCTTTAGTGATTTTTTTGGATGGGCAAAGAAGCGCACAGTAATAGAAAAAGAGCAAATAGTTTTAGTGTACCCGAGGGTAAGGGAAATGGCATACGCTGCGCTGCAAACAAAATTCGATATGGGTACAATGATGTCACCATATTCAGTAGTGAAGGATACATCGATGGCTGTAGGTTTACGTGAGTATGTGCCGGGTGACCGATTTTCATGGATTCATTGGAAATCCTTTGCAAAAACACAAACACTTCAGTCAAAAGAATTTGAAGATCGGCAGTCTCAGGAGATATTGTTAGTGATGCATGCAGGGACTTCGCCGTTATTTGAAGAGAAGGTGGAGCTTGCTGCTTCAATGTTACAAACAATTGTGCGAGGACGTGGAGATATTTCTTTTGTTTCATCAGGGGCAAATACGAAGGTGTTTCCACTTGTTCAAAGTGAAAAGCAACTAGATCAAGTGATGCATCATTTAGCTGCTATAAAACCTATCGGAAATGCTGAGTTTCAAT
The DNA here is from genome assembly GCF_050272295.1 of Lysinibacillus sp. NPDC048646. Lineage (NCBI taxonomy): Bacteria > Bacillati > Bacillota > Bacilli > Caryophanales > Bacillaceae > Lysinibacillus > Lysinibacillus sp. NPDC048646. Next base: position 10,525 of record NZ_JBNNLZ010000021.1, on the reverse strand, counting down.
TACGGTATCAGCAAAGCTTTAAGCAGATTGCGTCACTTCTACTTGTTACGAACGATGTGTCGGATGAATTACTACATAGTCTCGCCAATATGGCGAAATACTGTATTTGTTTTGTAGTCGCGGAGCAACCACCTAAGCTGCCAGAGATAGCAAAACGTTATAAGCAAATTCAAATTGTACATGTGGATCCAACAGATTATTATCACTTATTCACGGAGGTGATGAAGCCGTGAAAAAATCACTAGGAAATTTTGTAGAATTAGCAATCGCATACGTCATTATTTTCTTTATATTACGTGAATGGCTTGTTCCGGTAATGGAGTTAACGAATACAGGTCTAATTCATTTGTTTTTAGTGTTTATCGGCTTAGCTCTTGTACTTAGCTTATTCGCTGTCAATCCGCTGTTGTCGGGGCTTGTGAAACTTGGCTATATTACATGGTTCGTTGTATTTGTTTATAGCGAAAACGCTGTGTTATCTGGAGAGACAGTGCCATTTTTAATAAATGAAGTGAAATTGAATATGGCAACTATACTTTCTGGGGATTTTGGACAAGTTTCGGATTCGTTTAGAACTGTACTATTTCTAGCGCTTATTTGGATGCTGATATACCTAATTCATCATTGGATTACGGTGCATAAGAATATTTTCTATTTCTTTGTACTGACAGTTTTCTTCATCGCTACACTAGATACATTTAGTGAATATGACGGAAAAGTGGCAATTGTTAAAGTGGTTGTACTTGGTCTTATCATGACGGGCGTGCTGTTTGTGAAGCGTTTATGGCTTCAAACAGGTGCACCAAGTGAAGTGGCTGGGAAGTGGAAAATTGTTGTACCGATGCTTGTTTCGGTAATGCTTGTGACTTTGGTTGCCTACTTTTTACCAAAAGGAGGGCCTACCTGGGCAGACCCAGTTCCATTTATCCAAAGTGTTACAGGTCAAGGAGATTCAGTGACAGGTGGGAACTCTGTTGGCTATAGCGAGGATGATAGTCAGTTAGGAGGACCATTTAAAGGTGATGATACACTGATTTTTACCGCTAGTTCTCGTGATCGACATTATTGGCGTATTGATACAAAGGATACCTATACTTCCAAGGGGTGGATTCAATCTAACGAGAAATTTGGGGAAGCATTTTATCAGGATAATAGTATAATTCCTACCTCACTACAGGTAGGTCCACCTGAAAATGAACGACAAATTGAAATGGATATAAAGGTCCCTATGCCATTTTTAATACAAACATATGGTATGCAATACGTTTCAACAGAAGACCCTACAGTTTTTATACAGAATGAGCAAACGGAAAAAATATTGACAAAGCAACAAAATGGGGATACTAAATTATTGTCTAATTACACGATAGCTTATAGTGAAGCACTCTATAGCATGCAGCAACTTCGCTTATCTGAGCCATCAATGCTTGAAACGTTAGATCCTACTTTAGATCGCTTTTTACAACTACCGAATACGCTGCCACAACGTGTTAAGGATTTGGCTGCGGACTTGATACAAGATAATGCGACGGTGTATGAACAAGTAAAAGCAGTTGAAGGTTATTTCTCAAATGGTGGTTTTAGCTACGATAAAACAGCTGCGGCTATTCCAGCAGAAGGCCAAGATTATGTTGATCAGTTTTTATTTGATACCAAAATTGGCTATTGTGATAATTTCTCTACTTCAATGGTTGTGCTGTTGCGATCAGTGGGTATACCTGCACGATGGGTGAAGGGCTTTGCACCTGGAGATATGGGACCCATCTCAAGTGGTGTACGTGAGTATCACGTAACAAATGATAATGCGCATTCATGGGTAGAGGCCTATATTCCTGGGACAGGTTGGATTGAGTTCGAACCTACAATTGGCTTTTCAGGAACGGTTAATATTGATTATGATTTAGATCGTGAGTCGTCACAACAAGAGGAAGTTTTACAACCAGAAGAACAGAAAGAGCAACCACAAAAAGAAGAACCAGAAACAAAAAAAGCAAAGACTAGTTCATCATTTAACTTAAGTGATGTTTGGAAGTGGTTAATAAAACACACTTACGTATGGTTAGCTATTATTGTTTTAGGAGTTATAGTAAGTTTAACGCTCTTTATGCAACGTAAAACATGGATTCCTAAAATGCAGGTGCGTGCTTATCGTAAAAAAGAAGCGGATTGGACAAATTTTGATGCTTCTTATCAAGTATTGACAAAGCAATTATCACGCATTGGTCTACGTCGAAAAGATGGCGAGACATTACGGGCATTCGCGGAGCGGGTAGATGCATCGTTAGAGACCGGTGAGATGCAAAAACTAACGGCTGTATATGAGCAACATATTTATGGGAATGATGCGAAGGACGTTGATTTTATAAAACTGAAAGAAAGTTGGGAATATTTAATCAATCGCACAATCGGTTGATTTTAGTGGGTACAAAGAGTAAAATGAAAAAAATTATATATGATTAGGATTGCTTTCATATAAGTTCGAAAATAGGGTTCGGATGTTTCTACGAAATCACCGTAAATGATTTCTCTATGAAGGTGAATGTTTTGGTTAGGTGAGAAGTTTAGAGGATCACTTTTCTTTGCTACGCATTTGCCTTTATAAATCAAGAACTTATGGACGCGTAGGAAGTTTTTACTTTCGTACGCGTTTTTCTTTGAACATATGAAAAAAATTCTTTAAAAATAGAAGAAGAGGTGGAAATATTGTCAGTAAGCCCTTTAGTAAAAGAGCAAGAAAAAATCGTTGTTTTAGATTTCGGTAGTCAATTTAACCAATTAATTACGCGACGTATTCGTGAATTTGGTGTGTTTAGTGAATTGCACCCTCATACAATTACAGCAGAAGAGATTAAAGACATGAACGCAGCAGGTATCATCTTTTCAGGTGGTCCAAACTCTGTTTATGATGAAAATGCCTTCCATGTAGATCCAGCTATTTTTGAACTAGGCTTACCAATCTTAGGAATTTGCTATGGTATGCAATTAATGGCTTATACGCAAGGCGGTAAAGTTGAAGGTGCTGAGACACGTGAATATGGTAAAGCGGAAGTACAAGTAACAGCTGCTAACAAATTATTCGGTGATTTACCATCTGAACAAATCGTATGGATGAGCCATGGCGACCACGTAACAGAAGTACCTGCAGGATTTGAAGTGATCGCAACAAGTGCTGCTTGTCCAATCGCTGCAATGGCAAACGTAGAACGTAAACTATATGCAGTACAATTCCACCCAGAAGTTCGTCACTCTGTATATGGTAATGACTTGCTACGTCAATATGTATTCGATATTTGTGGCGCTAAAGGTGATTGGTCAATGGCGAACTTTATCGAGCTAGAAATTGCTAAAATTCGCGAAACAGTTGGCGACAAAAAAGTATTATGTGCCCTTTCTGGGGGTGTGGATTCTTCTGTTGTTGCGGTACTGATTCATAAAGCAATTGGCGACCAACTTACTTGTATGTTTGTAGACCACAACTTAAACCGTAAAGGTGAAGTTGCACAGGTTATGAAAACATTCACGGAAGATTTCGATATGAACCTACTCAAAATCGATGCACGTCAACGTTTTATGGACAAACTTGCGGGCGTTTCTGATCCAGAGAAAAAACGTAAAATTATCGGTAATGAATTTATTTATGTATTCGATGAAGAAGCATCAAAACTTCAAGGTATGGATTTCCTAGCACAAGGTACGTTATATACAGACATTATTGAATCGGGTACAACAACTGCCCAAACAATTAAATCTCACCATAATGTAGGCGGTCTTCCTGAAGACATGCAGTTCAAACTAATTGAACCACTAAAAACACTATTTAAAGACGAAGTGCGTGCTTTAGGTTTAGAGCTAGGTCTAGATGAAAAAATCGTTTGGCGTCAACCATTCCCAGGCCCTGGTCTAGGTATTCGCGTACTTGGTGAAGTGACAGAAGAAAAACTTGAAATCGTGCGTGAATCTGATTTTATTTTACGTGAAGAAATTGCAAAAGCAGGTCTTGATCGCGACATTTGGCAATACTTCACAGTATTACCTGATATCCGTTCAGTTGGCGTAATGGGCGATGCTCGTACGTATGACTATGCAATCGGTATCCGTGCAGTAACGTCAATCGACGGCATGACTTCTGACTGGGCACGTATCCCTTGGGATGTATTAGAGAAAGTTTCTGTACGCCTAGTAAACGAAGTAAAACACGTAAACCGCGTGCTGTATGATATTACATCTAAGCCACCAGCAACGATTGAGTGGGAATAGGACTGTTCAGTAATATAAACTAAACAGGTTATAAACGCAGTCATATCAATGTCTAACGTAGTTTGTTAAGAACTAAATCAATGATTAACGTAAAACTATTTATATTTCAAAAATTAAACTCTCTTTTAGTTATTTATAACAAATAACTGGAAGAGGTTTTTTGTTTTAGTTAAAATTAGCGACTTGATTGATGACTTTAAAATGAATCAGCAAATTTAAGGTCGTAAAGATAAGTATAATGAATACCATTTGGCTATGAATTATTTTACTAAGTTTTTACTGATATATGCAAGGTTAGGCAGTACACTAATAAAGTAAAAAGGTTTACTTCAGTAAAATAAGGTATATTATATTTGTTGAATAGATTCTCTTTAAAAACAAGAAAAGTAGGTGAACAAAGTGGGGAAATATCAATTGGATACCAAAGGTCAGGTGGCTGTGGCAAAGTATCATGAAAAACATAAGCCTGCCAAATTTGATAAAAAGCAGCAACTTGAAAAAATACGTGCGGAGTATTTGAAAAAAAAGCAAAAACAAACAGATAAATAATATGAATGAAAACATAGGAAGACTAAAATCTCCCTATGTTTTTCTTATTCGAAGTTCTTTTTTTCAATTGATTGGGAATAATTTGTTAAGTGAATATATGAAAAAAAGCCTATTTTTAAGGATATGTCAATTTGTTGAATCCTTAAAATAGGCTTTTTTTATAGTTTCATACAAAATTCTCGCTCTATATTTTAGAGGAAAACAGTCTTTAAAGATAAAAATCCCCAGCGGATGTCACGGATTTGGAAGAGGAGCTTTTCGAGCAAGTTCGAAAAAATCCAGACACATTGTTTATATGCGTGTCAGCGGCAATTACGCCGAGGCGTAATTGATACCATTATATGTTTTATTGGTCTTTACACGCTTAAAATTTGGGAATAGATATTGTGGAAATATATACAGTCAATAGGATAAATGGTAGAATAGTGAAAATATATAAGGGGGTAAATTGATTGAATATACTCAAGAAATGGTTTGTTGCAGTTTTTGTACTCGTGATGCTATTTAACATTAAGCACCAAGTAGCAGATGCGGCTGATTATCGAACAGTGAAGGTTGTAAGTGGCTCAAGCTTGCTTGTGAGAGAGTCGCCGAATGATACAGCCAATTCTATTGGCAATCTAATTAAGGATGAATTTGTGATAGAGTTTTCTTCCTCAAATGGTTGGTCCCACATTCAAGCAGGAGATGTAAAGGGATATGTTACTTCCTCTTTTTTAAGTGTTCCACCTTCGAAGATTAAAATCGCAAATTCTAAAAGTGGTCTCGTTGTGAAAACTAAGCCATCTCCTTCAGCACCAACATTAGCTACATTAAAGTATAATATGATTGTTGAAGACTATGGATCAGTAGGAAATGGTTGGTCATTTGTGCAATATGGCAATGTGGTAGGCTATGTTAAATCCGATTTTATTGGGCAGGCTAAAACAACGACAAAGTACGTTAATACAGGTAGTGGGGTTATTGTTCGAAATATTGCTAGTCAATCTGGAGCTTCAGTAGGTTCATTAAGTAATGGTACACAGGTAACTGTACATGCTACATTAGTAGGTTGGTCCTATGTGACCGTTGGTGATATCAAAGGATACGTAGTAGATGCATTTTTATCCACAAAGAAACCTGTTGTGCCTTTCAATAATATTAACTTTAACTTGACTATTCGTGATGTAGAGAAAAATGAAAAATCAAAGTTAATACAAAAACTTCAAGATGGTAGAGAGACTTATTTAATCTATGAAACGACAAAATATGGCTATTCAGCAGAGTTGACATACATTTTTATAGGTGGGCAATTAGAGTATATTAGCTATGATTTCCTTCCTGAACAAGATAGTTATCACACATGGGATCAAATGTCTACTTTACATGACCGACTACATAGACAAGGGATTGCAGAATTTGGTAATGACTATCAATTTACCTATACAAAATATAGCAGTTTACATACAAACTGGGAAAAGAATGGTTACACAGCTTTGATCACTGTGAATGATGACAATCTTTATACATCAGCAAGATTAACGTATTATCGTAAATAAAATTTCGCTCTAAATGGACACTTTCTAACATGAATTTGACTATTATAAATCCAAAGACAGGTACCCTATGCTACTTGTAGTTCATTTTTAGTTTGTTCAAGTGGTGTGCTATGTGTGGATGTTGCGTAGACAAATTCTATAATACTCTCGGTTTTTTTCGTCCTGACGATATGTATGGCAAAACTAATGGTGTGTTGTACAAATATCAAGAAATAGATACACAAACTACACAAGAACCCAGTAACGTTTAATCACTTGTATACTGTGTATTTGTGCACCGTTGAAACAGATACGTCCTTCAACTTATTTACTAAATTTTGTTATATAAAAATTTATCGTAGATTCTTAGTTAGAGAAACTGCTTTTTACATGCAACTATTTATAATGAAAAATTAAACTCTCTTTTATTCGTGTTTTGCGAATGAAGGAGGGTTTTTTTGTCCAAAATTATTGAACTAATAGACGATTTTCGTTTGAATCAAGAGAGGAAGTCAGAATATATAGATTTTGTACCTATCGATTAAAGCGGTGGTATGATTTTATGTTAATGGAATTTGAAATTGAGGAAGTAAAGGACGTTCAACACAACATATGAAAAAATATGTGCAACATTGTTCAGCAGCAGGGACTTGAAAAGCATGTTTTGAATGGAAATTGACAGTCCTTATTAGATTACCTTAAAGAGTATATTTTTATTATTATTAAATTAACGAGTTGAGATAATTTAATAAAATTAAATAAAGGTATTTGTTTATCATTTGATCTTTTACTTTTAGGCAGAAAACATGAGGTAGCAATTGAGGAATTTAAAAATTTATTTAAAACAACGTGCAAAATATTATATTTATTATTCGATTTTATTTATTGTGCTATTGATATGCGTGACTTATTTTATCGGCAGACCAATACATTTTGTTGCACCAACAATTGGAATGGTAACGGGTTATGGAATTTTAGAAGTATTTAATTATAAAGATTGGAAGAAAAATAAAATGAACTTTTGAAACACATTTAGAGTACATAAAGTAATCCATTCTACCCTAGCTTCAAAAAGGGGATACCTAAAACATCACAAATAACAGTATGTACCTAGCCTGCCCATACAGCCGAAGAACGCACTGCATGCCCGACGCAACACCATGCATGGCACATAGTCACTATGGTGGGTAAGATACCACAGATACTAGTAGACAGTAATAGTAATAGTAATAGCATCTTTCACCAGGTAAATATGAACACAAATAAAAGCATGAAAAACCACTGTGCAGTCAGTGGGACACGATAGCGTAAAGGCTTAGGAGTTATATTGTGCTGAAAACTAGGAAATGAATCTCATGATGTTCACTCAGTAATGATGAGAAGCACACCCTATGGAGGGCGACATAGCGTGCTGGGGCGGTCTGTTGTATAAAAAATATATTATCGGCTTCAAAAGTTTTTGTGGTTAAAAAAGGTATTTCGAAAGGGACTCTGGTGATTTATCTTTACTTCAAAGATGATTACTTAATTATTAATCAATAAGGCAGTTAGTAAAAAACTCTTTACTTATTCTTTTCTTTGTAAATGATTTAAAAGAGGGGATTTAAAAATGGTTAGCTTAATTATAGGAGGATGGGTTGGATTAACATTACCCATTCTTTTTTCTGTAGTTTTTGGACTACTTAAATCGATTGTTAATGCTGATGATACAGGCATAAGTATGATAATTATCAGTATATTAATTTGTATCTTAGCTGTTTATGTTGGAATTAAATTATTTGAAAAGAAAATACAACTAAGGTTAGAAAAGCGAAAGAGATAAATATTGCTTCTTCAACTTTAAGGGTAGTACTTTTAAGGGTATTACTTCAAAGAAATAGCCATTTTTATCAATGATTTTCAGGTTTTCATAACATGTTAAAGTTATCAAAGTGACGGATTAAGAACGAAAAATAGTTGAACATAGAAACATTAGCAATGAAAGAACTTATTCCACTATCAAAAATTAACATTTCACTTGAGTAACATAAATTTTTTACAATGTATCGAACAATTTAAAATAGCCGTCACTCCTCGTTTATTGAGGAAGAACATGCTTTTTAAAGAGTTTATACTAAGTATCGATGAAAAAAAGATATAAATTTGAAAGAAAAGCGAATTTTTCGCAAAAGGGTTCTTTTCTATTTTTATCAATGATTTTATAAAACATGAACATTAAATTAGTATTTTACACGAACTTTCGTATTTTTTTTTTATGAAATGTTCGGAAATGGGCTTGAAATCTAAAAAATGAAATGATATATTACGAATGTAAATTAAATAAGTCGTCGTATAATGTCGGGGATAAGGCCCGTGAGTTTCTACCAAGTTACCGTAAATAACTTGACTACGATTTAGTTTTATACGAATGTATAGACACTAAAAACTTTCACACAATAGATGTGATGAAATGTATCGTAGACATGCGACTAGTAGAATAGTCAGTGTGTCTTTTTTGTTTTCGATATTGAAGACGACAACACGGAGGATTTTTTAAAAATGAAAAAGTATTTCATGTTCGATGAGCTGGGTACGAATTACCGTCGCGAAATAATCGGTGGTATTACTACTTTCCTTGCTATGGCTTATATCTTAGCAGTTAACCCGAATATCTTAAGTAATGCGGGAATGGATACAGGTGCAGTTTTTGTTGCTACGGCATTAGCGGCAGCAGTAGGTTCGCTTATTATGGGGATTTTTGCTAAGTTCCCAATTTCATTAGCTCCTGGTATGGGACTTAATGCATTTTTCGCTTTTACTGTGGTAGGAGCATATGGTATCCCGTGGCAAACAGGTTTAACAGGCGTATTTTTTTCAGGGATCATTTTCATTATTCTTTCATTGACAGGTATTCGTGAAACAGTTATTAATGCAATACCAGCTCAACTCAAATATGCAGTATCAGCTGGTATTGGTTTATTTATTACATTTGTTGGTTTACAGGGTGCTGGCATTATTGAAGATAGTCCGGCAACTTTAGTTACATTAGGTTCATTTACAGGTTCAACATTATTAGCAGTATTCGGTATTATTCTTTCAGTCATCCTAATCATTAAATTCCGTAGTGTCGGTATTTTCTTAGGGATGGTTATCACTGCAATCGTTGGTATGATTACTGGTGTAATTGCACCGCCAGATGCAGTTGTTTCGGCGATTCCAAGTGTAGATTCAACATTTATGGTTGCACTTAACCCAATTTTTCATGACTTTGGTTCTTTACTAAACGTTAAATTTTTAGTTGTAGTGTTAACATTTTTATTCGTTGACTTCTTCGATACAGCGGGTACATTAATGGCGGTTGCAACACAAGCTGGTTTAGTAAAAGATGACAAACTACCACGTGCAAGCCGTGCTCTAATGGCTGATGCACTTGCAACAACAATTGGTTCTTTGTTCGGTACTTCAACTACTACTGCTTATGTAGAGTCAACTTCAGGTGTAGCTGCAGGTGCTCGTTCAGGCTTTGCGGCAGTTGTAACGGCTGTATTATTCCTGGTAGCATTGTTCTTCTCACCATTACTTGCGGTGGTAACGCCAGCAGTAACCGCTCCAGCACTTGTTATCGTAGGTGTTTTAATGGTATCGTCTTTACGTTTAATTGATTGGGATAAATTCGAAATTGCAGTACCGGCATTCTTTACAGTATTAATGATGCCTCTTGGTTATTCAATTGCAACTGGTATCGCAATTGGTTTCGTATTCTATCCAGTGACAATGCTTTTAGCGGGTCGTAAAAAAGAAATTCACCCTATGATGTACGGATTATTCTTTGTTTTCCTTGCATACTTCATCTGGGTTCGATAAATTTTGAAAAAGAATCGCCACTAAACTTACAGTTTGGTGGTGATTTTTTCGTTTGTTAAATCATATCTATTAATATAGAAGAAACTCGTTTTTTTATATACTGAATAGTTTTACTTTAAGGAAACACTTGCAAACTATATATTAGAATGGTATATTTAATCACGTTGTTACGATAACAAACGAACAACAAAACAAAAACTTAACAAAGTGTTGACAATAAGTTAACGACATGTTAAAGTATAAAAAGTTACTTAAACAGTAACTAACAACATGAACCTTGAAAACTGAACAAGCAAAACGTAATCAATAAAGTTTTTAGTAGCTAACTTCGGTAAGTGAACGAAACAAAATTTTGGACA